>JAIFKS010000098.1 GCA_020049465.1 bacterium
GCGCGTCACGAGCACTTCGTCGCGTCCGAGCAGGAAGGCATGCGAGACCTCGCGCCCGACATGAATGTCGAGCAGCACCTCGCCCTCGCGCAGCACCTCCCGGCGCAGGCGGCTCGCGGTCACGATGCCGACCGTGTCCACCGGCGCGTTCAGGCGTGCGCGCTCGGCCAGCGTGCGGGCCTTGAAGCGCTGGGCTGCGTCGAAAGCAGCTTCGACCCGGCTGACGGCGTCGACCGGCTTGCCGACTGCGGCAAGGCGCGCGAGGATCAGCGCCTCGGACAGCGCCTGCGTGCCCGACCGCCGCTCCCTCCACTCGAGGTCGAGGGGCAGGACGCGGGCCTCCTCCCAGGTTCGCGAGGCCAGCTCGAGGTGCGGCAGCGCGGCCAGCGTGTCGCCCAGGGCCATGGCGCCACGGGCGGCCATCACGAGCATGGCGATGGTGTCGCGGGTTCGCTGCAGCGCGCGGGCATCGTCGGCGGCGGCGAGCGCCAACACCACCGCCTCGGCGGCGCGGCCACCGTCGAGCAGGCGCGTCACCAGCTCCTCGTCGTGGCGCAGGGCCCAGTCCGGCGAGAGGCTCGCGCGCAGGCGCGCGGCCGGGCCTTCCATCAGCGCCAAGGCGGCGGCGTTGCTGTCCTGGGCAGCCAGAGCCCGGGCTGCGAGGCGGTACGCCTGCGTGCGCTCCCACACGGGTTGGCCGGAAGCCATGGCGAGCACCTCGCGACAGACGCGCAGGGCATCGGCGGGTCTCCCCTGGCGCAGCCGCAGTTCGGCCGTGTCGTTCAGCACGTGCCCGAGCAGCGAGGCAAAGCCCTCGACCCGGCAGAGGACTCGAGCGTCGCCCCGGCCTCGGTCACGCGGCCCAGTTCCGCCAGTGCGCGTGCCTCGTTACACGCCGGCAGCACGATGTCGTAGGCGTTGCCGAGTCGCTGGCGGAGCGCGCGCGTGGCGCGGAACGCGCGAAGGCCCGCGGCCGGGTCGCCGCGCACGAACTCGAGGTTGCCCAGGTTGTTGAGGGCGTCGGCCTCGTTCTGTGGCCGCTTGTTCTCCCGTGCCAGCCTGGCGACGCGTTCGTAAGTCGCCCGCGCGCGGTCCAGCTCGCCCAACTGCTCCCAGGCGCGGCCCTGGCCGGTGATGGCATCGATCTCGCCGAAGCTGTTCCGCCCCGCGCGCAGGAGGGGCTCGGCGCGCCCGAACCCGGCGAGGGCCTCGCGCGTGCGGCCATCCAGCAGGCGGATGTAGGCCAGTCCCTTGTGCATGAAGCCCTCGTGCAGCGTGTCACCGATCGCCGCAGCGACCGGCAACTGACGGACGTAAAGCGATTCGGCAGCACTGCTTCGCCCGAGCGCCACCAATGCATAGCCGAGCCACATCGCCGCGCGCACCTGCAGTGTCGAGTCGCCCCGCGCCTCGGCCAGCGGCAGGGCCCATTGCAGCGGCGGCGCCGCCTCGCGGGCGCGCCCGGCCCAGGTCAGGTGGCCTCCACGGCTGACGGCGGTGGCCAGCAGCAGCGTGGTGTCGGCGTGAGCGTGCGCCGCCCGGTCCAGGCTGTCCAGCAGCGCGTAGCCCCGCACAGCCTCCGGACCGTTGACCAGCGTGCCGGCGCGCGCGAGAGCCGACCTGGCCGGCGCGGGCAGGTCGCGGGCGCGCGGCGTGGCGGCGCGCGAGGGTCCTGCGGCTGTCGAGCCGAGGATCACGAGAATGGCGAGCAGGCGTGGGATCATGGCCGCGCGGGATTCGGGTGGCGCGTGGCCGGAATGCCGGGCATTTCGCGTTCCGCATGGGCCGGGCCGCGGGCCCCGGCCGGCGATGCCGGGGATCCCTGATGGGGATAATCGATTTTCAAACGTGACACCACACCCTGGAATGCGACGAAGGCATATCCACCACACGGCACGTCCGATGGCAAACAGGAGCATAGTAACATGCGACAACCCCTTGCGCTCAGCATCACGCTTGCCATGGCGCTGGCGGCGGCGACCGGGACCGCCCTCTCGCCGCGAACCGCAGCCGCCACGGACCTGGCCAGCCCCACGTTCTCCGGTGGCGCGGTCGGCGTTGCCGGCGGTGGCTACCGCCTGGCCGGGACCGTGGGCGAGGCCGGCATCGTCGGGCGCACCGCCGGCGGCGGCTTCGTCATGGGCCAGGGGTTCTGGCGCCCCGGTCTCGGCTACGTGAGCGCCGTCGCGCCTGACCCGCAGGACCCCGCCGCCGACGGCGCCGTCTTCGCCAACGCGCTGGCCCCGAACCATCCCAACCCGTTCAGCGGCGGCACCAGTCTCGCGTTCAGCGTGGCCCGCCCCTCGGAAGTCTCGCTGGAGATCTACGACCTGGCGGGACGCCGCATCCGGCACCTGATCGCCACCGCGCTGCCGGCCGGCCGCCACAACGCGCACTGGGACGGGCGCGACGATCGCGGCGCCCCGGTGGCCAGCGGCCTGTACCACGCACGCCTGGCGATCGGCGAGTGGTCGGCCACCAAGCGCATGCTGATGGTCCGCTAGGCGGAGCCCTCATCTTCACCGAACCCTTCAGCTCAGGAGCTCGAAGCCATGATCCGCCCCTGCCGTTCCCTGATACTGTTGAGCCTCTTGACCGTGTCGGCCATCCTGGCCGCCGCCGCACCGGCCCCGGCCGCCGTGCCCCGGGCCATCGCCTTCCAGGGTTTCCTCACCGACGCGGCCGCGCAGCCGCTCCAGGGAACAGTGAGCCTCGTCCTGAGCATTTACGGGGCGGCAACGGGCTCATCGCCACTGTGGACGGAGACCCAGGCGTCCGTCGCGGTTTCCGACGGTGTCTTCGCCGTGACTCTCGGGAATGCGACGCCGTTTCCTGCCGATCTCTTCATCTCGCCCACCCGGTTCCTCGGAATCCGCGTGAACGGCGAGGCCGAGCTGCCCCGAACGCAACTCCGGTCCACACCATACGCGCGGAGCGCCGACTGGGCGGACGAAGCGGCCTCTGCGTCCACCGTGACGGAAAGGATCTTAATCGCGAATGGAGAGCAAGCGGCCCTGGTGACATTCATCGACGCCAACTCCCGCCGTTTCGTCGCCTATGGCGTCAACGGGGGTGCAAAGGCCGATATCGGAAGTGTCGCTGATTACGGCGAATTGACCCTGCGCGGCGGGAACACCGCCGTGATGGTGGCCCTCTCCGCATTCGGGGGAGCAGGGGCGCTCAATCTCATGGGCAACGGACCCAACAGCAATTGGATCGAGCTGGACACGTCGCTCGCGCCGGGGAATTCCTCCGTCAGGTTGCCCGCAGACGCCATCTCGGCCAGCGAGATGCAGAACGAGCCTGGGGTGGCGAGCGCGAACAACACGGGCATCGTGGCCCTGACCGCCACGGTTGCGTCGGTCCTGTCGCGCACGATCACGCCGCCGGGCAGCGGCTATGTGCTGGCCTTCGGTCAGTGCGTGGCACGCATCAATCACACGAACGGCACCGGCACGAGCGGCGCCGTCGGGCTGTCCGACGACGGCGTGGCCTTCGGCACGGCCCAGGATGTCAACCTGCAGATCTCCGCGAACGCCGGCAGCGGTTCCTACTCCCTGCCCGCACACTTCAACGGGGTCTTCCAAGCCACCGCGGGCACGCCGATGACGATCTACCTGGTCGGCAGCGAGGCGAGCGGCGTCATCGACATCGAGGACACATCGCTGACGCTCCTCTACGTCCCCACTGCCTACGGGTCGGTCTCGCAAACGCTGCTGGCCGCCAGCGACGGCGAGGACCTGCCCGCCCGCGGCGCGCAGACGCCCGGAGAACTGCTGGCCGAGAAGCTGGCTTCGCAGGAGGCCAATACGGCGCGGCTGGAGCAGGAACTGGCCACGATGCGCTCCGAATACGCGGAACGACTGGCCCGTGTCGAAGACAGGCTGGAGCAAGCCGGGGGACAACGTTAGCCGCAACCCCAATCGGACCGAACAGGAGACCGCCGTGACGATCGTGCATTGTAGTTCATGTGACCGCGCACCCGTGTTGCATCGGCAATCCCGGGCGGCATCGGTGTTGGCCGCCGCGGTCGCCTTCGCCGTCCTGTCCGTCGCTGTCGCGCCGGCGCCGGCCGCCGTGCCCCAGACCATCGCCTTCCAGGGTTTCCTCACCGACGACGCCGCGCAGCCGCTCCAGGGGACGGTGAGCCTTGATGTCGCCATCTACGCCGCTGTCAGCGGCGGCACGGCGCTCTGGTCGGAGACGCACGCCGCCGTGCCGGTGAGCCAGGGTGTCTTCGCCGTGGCGCTCGGCTCAGTGACCCCCTTCGGCGCCGCGGTGGCCCGGACCTCGCCGCGCTTCCTGGGCATCCGCGTCAACAGCGCGAGCGAACTGCCACGCACGGAACTGCGCGCAGCGCCGTTCGCGCTGCGGGCCCAGGCGGCGGACTCGGTCACGACGGGGATCGACCTCAAGCGAGGTTCCGTGTCGGTCCTGAAGACCGAAATCAACGTTTTCGGCGAGATGAATCTGTTCGGGCGCTCGGAGGCCGGCGAACGGGCCGTCCAACTGGGGGCCGGCCCGTTCGGGGACGGCGAGCTGATCCTCGAAAGCGGCAGCGGTTCGGTGAGGATCTACAGCGATTTCAACGGCGCTCCGGTCCTGGGCCTCTACGGCTCGACCTTCGCCGAGATCGACCTCACGGCAGCCGGCGATGCGGCGGTCAGTCTCCCCGTCGGCAGCCTGAACGCGGCCGAGTTGGCCAACGAGCCCGGCCTGGCGGCAGCCAACAACACGGGCCTCGTGGCCCTGACCGCCACGGTCGCGTCGGTCCTGTCGCGCACGATCACGCCGCCGGCAGACGGCTACGTGCTGGCCCTCGGCCAGTGCGTGGCGCGCATCAACCACACGAACGGCACCGGCACCAGCGGCGCCGTCGGGCTGTCCGACGACGGCGTTGCCTTCGGCACGGCCCAGGACGTCAACCTGCAGATCTCCGCGAACGCCGGCAGCGGATCCTATTCCCTTCCCGCGCACCTCAACGGAGTCTTCCCCGCCACCGCGGGCACGCCGTTGACGATCCACCTGGTGGGCAGCGAGGCGAGCGGCGTCATCGACATCGAGGACGTCTCGCTCACGCTGCTCTACGTGCCGACGTCGTACGGGACCGTGTCGGCGACAATGCTGGCGACCGATAACGGCGAGAAGGGCGCGGCGCAGGGCACCCAGTCCGCGGCCGTGATCGCCGACGAGATCGCCGCCGCGCGGCGCGCCAACGACGACCGCATCGCCGCCGAAACGGCCAGCCAGCTCGCGGCCCATGCCGCACGGCTGGCCGAACTCGAGGCGCGGCTGGAAAGCATGGGATCACAGGAACGCTGAACCGTGGACAACCATCACCGAAAGGCATCGTACATGAATCGCTTCCTCGACAACACCAGATCGAGACCTTTCCGGCGCCTGGTCCGAAAGCCCGCCGGCAAGGCAGCCAGATCGCTGCTCTTCTGCGTGGCCCTCGCGATCGCCGGCGCCGGCGCCGCGGCGTACGCTGCGGTGCCCCAGACCATCGCCTTCCAGGGCTTCCTCACCGACGCGGGCGGCCAGCCGCTTGAGGTCCCCGTCAACCTCGACATCGCCGTCTACAACGCGGCAAGCGGCGGGACCGCCCTGTGGACAGAAGCGCACACCGGCGTCCCGGTCAGCAAGGGCGTTTTCGCCGTGGCCCTGGGCTCGGTGTCGCCCCTGAGCGGCGCCGTGGCCAAGACGTCGCCGCGCTTCATCGGCATCCGCGTGAACGGCGAGGCCGAACTGCCGCGCACGGAACTGCGCGCAACGCCGTTCGCGCTGCGGGCGCAGGCGGCGGACTCCGTCACGGCGGGCATCAACCTCAAGTCAGGCAACGTGTCCGTCCTGTCCTCCCAATTCAGCACGCAGGGCGAGCTGAACCTGGAATGGCGCAGCCAGGAGTTCAACCAGGTCGTGGCCAAGCTCGGGGCCGGGTTCACCGGCGACGGCACCCTGGTCCTCTTCAGTGAAAACGGGGCCACCGGCATGGAGGCTCTCAGCAACCGCTTCGGCGACCCGTTCCTGGGCATCTACGGCACGTTGCAGTCCGCCTTTATCGACCTCGACCAGGACTTCGACAGTTCCATCCGCTTCCCCGTCGGCGGCATCAACTCCGTCGAATCATTCAACGAGCCGGGCCTGGCCAGCGCCACCAACACCAACTTCACCTCGTTGACTTCCACCGTGTCGTCGGTCCTGTCGCGCACGCTCACGCCGCCGACCGGCGGTTTCGTGCTGGCCCTGGGCCAGTGCGTGGCCCGCTTCGCGCACTCGAGCGGCACCGCGACCAGCGGTGCTGTCGGCCTGTCCGACGATGGCATCACCTTCGGCACCGCGCAGGATGTCAACGTGCAGGTCGCCACGGGCGCCGCCAGCGGCTCCTACTCCATTCCGGTGCACCTCAACGGGGTCTTCGCGGCCACGGCGGGCACGCCGGTGACGGTCCACCTGATGGGCAGCGAAGCGTCGGGCGCCATCGAGATCGAGGACGTGTCGCTCACGCTGCTGTACGTGCCGACATCATACGGCACCGTATCGCAGACGCTGCTGGCCGTCGGCGACGGCGAGGATGCGCCCGCCCGCGGCCCGCAGACGCCGGGCGAGGTGCTCAGCGAGAAGCTGGCTTCGCAGGAAGCCAACGCGGCACGACTGGAGCAGGAACTGGCGACCATGCGCGCCGCGCACCTGACCATGCGGGCCGAGATGGACGCTGCGCGGGCCGCCATGGCGGATCGCTAGACTGTCCGGGGCGCCCGCGACGCGCGCGGGCGCTCTTCAACGCGCCCCGACCCCCGGCGACAGCTCGCCGGTCGAGAACAATTCCGCCCGCCGCTGATAGTCGCGCAGCGCCGCAGCCGTTGCCGGCGACTCCTCCTGCAGTCGGCGCGAGATCGAGGCGATGGCGGCCGTCGCGATCTCCGGCATCGACACGACGCGCACGTTGACCCGGCCGACCGGCACGCCGCCGGGCGCCGCCGTCACGCCGCGCGACAAGAGCCACCCGTACACCTCGTCGGCCAGCGACCGGTTCGGGTCGAGGAAGCCCGCGACAGCGATATCCCGCGAAGCGAACGCAGCCTGCCACGCTGCCATGGCGTACCCGTAGTGCGTACAGTTGAGGCTGACGTAGAGCGGCTGGCGCAGCGCACCGGCCGTGCCGGTCGCCTCGGCCACGTAGGCGTCGACCAGGAAGGTGGTTTCCTCGCTGTCGAAGCCGGACTCGATGCAGGAGGCCAGTTGCGGGCAGGCCTGGGTGATGATGCGATCCGGAGCGCACCCGCGCGCGACGAGGGCCGCCTTGTGGGTGCCTTCGCCGATCGTCGTCTCCGTGCCCAGAACGATGACGCTGCCCGGGCCGTCCACCGGCAGACGCGAGGCGATCGTCTCGACGCCGCAGGCCACGATGTCGATGACCGGGACCGGAGCGCTCGCCGCGAATTCGGTGTCCCTGTAGAGGACGGAGAGGGTGTTGCAGGCGATGACGACAAGGTCGGGACGGCACTCGGCCTGCAGGCCGGCCAGCGCCCGGTCGAACATCGCCACCTTGGCTTCGCGCGTGGGGAGACTGTTGTAGCCGCTGTCGGCGTCGAACAGCGCGTTGCAGAAGACCAGGTCGATGTCGGCGCTGACGCCGTCCTCGCGCAGGCGGCGTTCGGCCGCGGCGACCACCGACAGGCCGCCCAGGCCGGAGGCGTTCGGCCGCGGCGACCACCGACAGGCCGCCCAGGCCGGAGTCGGTGACGGCGATCGTGATACGCGGCGCCGCCCCCGCGTCCGCGTCGGCGCGGGCCGGCGAATGGCTCGCGCCCGACAGGGTGGCGACGACGACACTCATCGCGAAGATGGCGGCAACGAATCGCATGAACCGTCCTGCCGGCAGAGGCCCGCCCGCCGCCGTCCTATGGCGCGGCGAGGTAGTCGCCAAGTTTGTGTTCCATCAACTCGCCGGGCGCCGGCCAGCCGCCCACCTGGATGATGCGGTCGGGCACCAGTTCGTTGAACGCGCTGACGATCGCCGAGATGGCGGCCAGGTTGCGCGCCACGCGGTGCTCGATGGAGATCCCGTTCTCGTCGAACGGATCCCGTTCTCGTCGAACGGCACGTTGATGGCGCCGATGCGCGCCGCCTTCATGTACTGCACGTCCTTGCCGATCACGGCCAGGTCGGCGTCGGTGCGTCCGCGCAGGCGCCCCATGACGGGACTGGCCGTCTCCAGCAGGATGGGCCGGGTCTTCGTGTGGTCGGTCCACTCGCGGTGGCTGAGGCCGTGGAAATTGGGCGGCGACGGCTCGAGTGCGAATTCCCAGCCCTCGGACTGCAGCGAGATCGTGGCGAACGAGGCGACGTCCTGGCTCGTTTCGGAGGCCACGATGGCGTTGATCACCGGATACTCGGGCGACGACTCGTGGATGTCGAACGAGAGGTCGATGTTCTCGCGGATGATCAGCTGGGTGATGGCCCAGGCCACGCGCTCGGTGAGATAGCCGTCTTCGACGCCCGGGAATGCCCGGTTCAGGTTGCGGGTCTCGGCGCCCGCCAGCATCGTGCCCGACCCCGGCTGCACATAGGTGATCGGGTCGGGCCACTGGTGGACGGGATTGGTGAAGCGCGCGCCGAACCGGAACTTGCGCGGGCCTCCGGCCGTCTGGAAGACCAGGTGCCGGGGGTGGGCTTCCTGGGGTTCGTCGTGCGTCATGGCGCTGGCGTTGGCGTGGGGGATCAGGAAGACGCGGCCGGCGTCGACCTTGAGCGTTTCCACGAGCAGGGCGACGGTCATGGTGCCGGCGATCTCCGAGGCGTGCGCTCCGCCGATGATGAGCAGCGTGCCGCCCTCGCCGGGCCCTTCGTACAGGTAGACGTCGGTGTCGCCGGGCGAGCCGGCGAGGCGCGGATTGATCTCGCTCAGCTTGAAAACCCGGGTCAGCGCCGGTGAAGGGTGCAGGACCTCCACTTCGTGCTGCTGCAGGAACCCGCGGGACGAGAACGTCACGACCAGCGCGACGACCAGCAGGGTGGCGCCGGCGGTGAGCGCTTGTCTCGAGGCATGGAACGACGTGCGGGCCATGAACACACTCCTACTTGATCATCAACAGGCGCAGCACCATGGGGACCAGCACGACCGCTGCCGTCAATTGCCGGGCGAACTTCCGCTCCTGGACGATCTCCCAGACCAGGAAGACGCAGAGCAGAAGGACGATGGCTTGGTAGATCCAGGTCAGCACCATGGCGTCCTCCTCAACGGGGAATGAGCTTCGCGATCGGGTTGGCCAGAAGGATCATCCCGATGGCCCACAATGCCGTGATGATGCCGGGCAACGCCGTGTACTTCGCGACGCGCAGGTACCGGGGCTCGCCCACGACCTGGGCGGCCATGAAGCTGGCCAGCGCGGTCGGCGGCACCAGGTCGCCCAGGCCGGCGAACATCGAGAGCGCGGCGCCCACGACGATCTCGTTGTGTCCCAGGAACGAGAGCAGGAACGGCACGCCCAGCACCGAGGCCGAACCGAAGCACGAGACGGCGCCGAACAGCGGCATCAGCAGGGACACGCCGACGAACTTCCAGAACGAAGGCAGCGCCAGGGCATCCACGACCATCATGCCGCGAACGCCCACCAGCGTCAGGATCTGGATGAAGGCGCCCACACCCACGAGGATGCCCATCACCGGCAGGGCCTGGCGGAGCGAACGGCGCGCCGAGCTCGCCAGGTTGAAACGCCGCCCGGTCACCGCGCCGGCAAGGGCGCCGATCACGAACACCAGGACGACGCCGATCGAGACCGAAACCTGTGGCACCAGGCGGATGGCGGCCAGAAGGCCGGCCACCAGCACCAGCGGCAGGAACAGGCGGAATCCGTAGCGTGCGGCGTGGTCCTCGCCCAGTTCGGGCAGGACCGCCTGCAGGTCGATGCGCCGCAGGTGCGGCCAGGCCAGCGCCAGGTTGACGCCGAAGGCCAGCGGCAGCGTGGCGATCAGCAGCGGAAGTTCGAAGCCGGTGTAGGGCATGTCCACGCCGCTGCCGATGATCATCGTCGGCAGGCTGATGGGCGGGGCGATCATGCCGTAGACGGCGGACATCGCGATCATCGCGCCCACCTTCGCGCGCGGGATGCCCAGCGCGATCAGCACCGGCGCGGCGATCGCGCCCGTCGTCAGCACCGTGGCGGTCGACTGGCCGGTGATCATCCCGGGGAACATGATGAAGATGGTCATGCCCATGATCAGCAGCACGGGTTGCCGGTGGAGACCGATCATCAGACTGCGGCTGATGCTGCCGAGGGCGCCCGAATCCTCGAGGGACGCCATGAAGACCATGGCCGAAGCGATCAGCATGATCGGGTCGATGTAGGCGAAGGCGCCCTCCACCAGGTGGTGCACCGGCACGCCCTGGCCGCCGGCCAACGAGCCGGCCACGCCGGCCAGGATCAGGGCCAGGCCGTTGGGCATGCGCAACAGGACGATGCAGGCCACGAACACGGCCAGCATGATCAGCAGGATCCACAGGGGTGCGAGCACAGGGTCCACTCCTCGAGGGCGTTGAAAGCCATGTCCCGAGGCGGAAGGCAAGGGGCGTGCCATTCGTAACTTGTTCAATATCAGCAAAATAACGTGTATTTGTGCGCCAAGTGTGCGCTTTCAGCACACCTGGCTGCCCGCTTGGGGCACAGACCCGTCAGCGGATCCGGTACTGCTTCATCTTCGTGTAGAGGTACCGCCGGTGGACGCGCAGCAGTTCGGCGGTCCGGCTGCGGTTGCCGCCCTGCTCGGCCAAGGTCTCGCGGATGATCCGGCACTCGATGTCGTCCAGGATCTCCTTCACCGAGCGGCCCTTCTGCAGTTCGCCGCGATAGAACATGCCCGTGGCGTCGTCGCCCGATCCGGCCATGCCGGTCTCGATGTTGAGGAACTTGCCGTGGGAGAGGGCCAGGCTTCTCTGGACGGCGTTCTCCAGCTCGCGCACGTTGCCGGGCCAGGTGTGGCTCATGAGCTTCGCCATGGTCGGCTCGGGCACGACGACGTCCCGCCCCGGCGCGTACTTCTCGACGAAATGGCGCACGAGCAGCGGGATGTCCTCCATCCGTTCGCGCAGAGGCGGCAGGATGATGCGGATGACGTTGATGCGGTAGAACAGGTCGGCGCGGAACCGGCCGGCTTCGACTTCGTCCTCGAGGTGGCGGTTCGACAGGGCGATCAGGCGCACATCGGCCTGCCGGCTCTTCTCGCCGCCGACACGGTAGAACGTGCCCTGCTGCAGCACGCGCAGCAGTTGCACCTGCAGGCGGGGCGACATGCTCGTGATCTCGTCCAGCAGAAGCGTGCCGCCGTTGGCGGTCTCGAAGTGGCCGAGCCGGATGTTGGTGGCGCCGGTGAAGGCCCCGCGTTCGTGTCCGAAGATCTCGCTCTCGAGCAGCGACTCGGACAGCGCGCCGCAGTTGACCTTCACGTAGACGCTGCGGGACCGCGCCGAGTGGCGCTGGATTGCGTCCGAGATCAGTTCCTTGCCCGTGCCGCTTTCACCCTCGATGAGCACCGGAGCCTCGCTGGACGAGACCTGCCCGACCTTCTTGAAGACCTGCTGCATGCAGCGGGCGTGGCCGATGACGGTGATGCCGCCGTCCGGCGGCCCTTTCCGGTCCGGCGCCTGGTGGCGCAGGGAGTTGAGCTCGGTGACCAGCCCCGCGTAGTCGACGGCGCGGTTGATGACGATCTGGATGTCGGTCGCGTCGAAGGGCTTCTCGATGTAGTCGTAGGCGCCGACCTTCATGGCTTCGATCACGCGTTCGCTGGTCCCGTAGGCGGTGAACATGATGACCGGAAGCTCGGGCCAGTGGCGCTTGATGCGCGCCAGGGTCTCGATGCCGTCGATGCCCGGCATGTGGAGGTCCAGGAGCACGACGTCGACGTCCTCGGCCTGCAGCATCGTCAGCGCCGTTTCCCCGTCCGGGGCCTCGAGGACGCGCAGCGTGGGCCCGGTGAGCAGGTCGATGACGTTGCGCCGCATGGCGGCTTCGTCGTCGACGACGAGCAGCGTCTTGACGGTCATGTTGCCTCCGGCGTGGCTTTGTCGAGGGGCAGGAAGATGCGGCAATGGGCGCCCGGGAGCGATTCCGGGTCCACGAATTCGATCGATCCCCGGTGGGCCGCGATGATCTCGTAGGTGATCGACAGGCCCAGCCCGGAACCCCCGTGCCTGGTGGTGAAGAACGGGTTGAAGGCCTGTGCGCGAACCTCCGGCGTGAGCCCGGGTCCATTGTCCATGAAGTCGAGGACGACCTGCCGGCTTTCGGGGTCGACCCTGCTGGCGATCGAGATCGCCCCGCCCTCCTCGACGTGGTCCAGCGAGTTGGTCAGGATGTTCAGGAACGCCTGGTGCAGCGAATCCGCGTCGCCGATGACCTGTCCGTCCGCGGCCGTGAGCGCCAGGTCCAGGTCGACACGTCCCTGGACGATGCGCGGCTTGGCGAACAGGACCGTGTGGCGGATCAGGTCGTTGATGTCGACGCTCCGCATCAGGTCCTGGCGCACGGGCCGCGAGAAATAGAGCAGCTTCTTCAAGAGTCCGGACAGACGGTCGATCTCGGTCAGGACCAGCTGCATCGAGTCGTTCTGCAGCGGCGACGGGACGTCGTTCTCGCGGCTGTACTGGTCGAGGTCGCGCTGCCAGATCTGGACCCGTGTCTTGACGATGGCCAGAGGCGTCTTGATCTCGTGGGCGACGCCGGCCAGCAGGTTGCCGAGCGCAGCCATCTTGTCCTGCTGGTGCAGCTGCGCCTCGAGCTCCTGCCGGTGCCGGCTTTCCTTCTCCAGCGAGACGAGCACCTGGTTGATGGCGTAGCGGATGCTGCCGAACATCCCTTTGCGCTGCTCCAGGCGCAAGGTGGGATCCCGCTCGATGAGCCGAAGGTTCTCGTTCAGGCTGTGGATCCCGCGTCGCTGGACCATGGTCGTCAGCAGCGCGGCCACGAAGGCGCCGAGGGTGACCAGCGCGGCCAGGTTGAGGAACGGAGTGAGTCTCGCGGCCGGCAGTTCCTTCTCGATGTGGATGCGGGCCCAGGCCACCGCCACGATCCGGCCGTTGCAGCGGATCGGATGCGTGGCCAGCGTGAAGACGGTCTTGCTGACCGATACCGAGGCGAACTCGTGCACCTTGACGATGGGCGCGCCCGTCGCCATCGAATCCCTGACCTGCTGCAGGATGACGGGATACGAGCGGGGCGGGGGACCGAACGCGGGCGCCGGCGGCGGCGACCACGGGTCGGCGTAGCCCATGAATTCGTCCTGTTGCAGCACCCAGAACCCGCCCTTGAGGACGTGGCCCGAGGAGAAGACGCGGTTGGCGATCTCCTTGAGGTTCCGGTCGAGGTCGTCGGGCGTCAGATCGACGACGGGAAGATCCCCGCTCAGGCCGATGACGGGCCACTGCCGCCACAGCGCCTCGCCCTCGGTGGCCAGGTTCGCGGCCGCGACGCCGGTCTCGGTGAGATTCGACCGGACGATGTCGTCCCGCCAGTGGTGCAGGGCCCTGACCGAGAGAAGGTCTCCGGCCGTGATCACCACCAGCAGGATGGCGATCATGGCCGCCGGCTTGCGAAGGGCTGAACGTAATCCGGATCCGGTGCGGTGCACGTGCGTCCCGTTTCTCTGTATCCCGATCGCGAATGGCCCGGTGGCGGCGTGGAAGCGATGCCCCAACGTCCGGTTTACCCTCAATCCGAGTGTGCGATATTAGCACACTTCCGGCTTCCGATCAACGCAAATGCTTTGATTGCAACGCATGGCCCGTGGCATGGACCTTGTTATCCGTGAGCCACTGGTCCGTCGGGACTTTCCCGGTGTCGCTGACAGGGCGCCCGGGCGATCGTACGACGGCGGTGAGGTTCCGCGCGGCGGCAGGAAGAAGACCGCCGGGCTGCCGGTCACTGGCAGGCACGCAGCCGAACGACCAAGGGGAGATCGATGATCGCGAATCTGAGAAGACGGCTTGGCCTGGTCCCGCTGCTGGCTGCGCTCGTCGTGGCTCTCGGCGGCTGCAACTTCTTCATGGCCGACGGCGACGAGGATGTCGGTATCCAGCCCCGGGGCGGCTACTTCTACCTCGTCGACAACGAATCCGGGCGGCTGGTGATGCTGGACCGCAACCTGGCCGAACAGCACAGCTGGCCCTTCGCCGACTTCACCGCCGAGACCGCGTTGCAGGGCGTGACCTTCGACGGCGCCGCTCTGTGGGTCTCGATTGCCGGTTCCGAAGACGCCATCCTGCAGCTCGACCTGGCAGGGGTCGAGGGCGCCGTGGTCCTGCGGACGCTGCCCGCGCCGCCGACGGGGCAGGGCACGGTTCGCGACATCACCTGGGACGGGCAGTACCTGTGGGCGCTCAACAGCGGTTCGACGACGTACACCGTGCCGCCCACGCTGTACAAGCTCGACCCGGCCGACGGGGCCGTCCTGGCCCAATACCCGCTGCCCAGCAGCGAGCCCCGCGGCCTCTGTTACCTGGGAGCCAACCAGAACGTCTACGGGTCCGGCGCCATCGCCGGCTGCTATTATACGGACAAGGACGACGACACCGTGCACGTCTTCGAGACGGCGCGGGCGGTCTTCCATCCGGGGTTCCCGGCGCCGGTCGGCGCGCGCGGCGCGAATTACGTCTACCCCGTGGGCCTGACCTTCGACGGCCAGGACTTCTGGTCGACCAACAGCAGCGGTTTCGCCGACTACCTGTTCCGGATGGACTCGGCCGGCACCGTGCTGCAGCAGCTCGACCCGCCGTACGCCCAGATGGGCGCGCTGGTCTGGGCCGATGCCGACCTGAGCGTCCCGGCGGCGCCCGTCGTCGTGCAGGTCGCACCCAACACCGGTGGCCAGCGCTCCCGCAAGACCGTGGCGGTCACCGGGTCCGGGTTCCGCGACGGTCTGACGACGTCCTTCGGCGCCGGCGTCGTCGTGGACTCCGTGACCGTGGCGAACTCCATGTCGTTGACGGCCTACATCTCGGTCGAAGCGGATGCCGAGCTGGGCGCGCGCGACGTCACCGTCACCAACCCCGACGGGCAGAGCGGCGTGGGTGCCGGACTGTTCCACGTCGTGGATGTCGACCCGTCCACCGGGTTCCTGTGGCTCGTGGACAGCGGTGCGCGCCTGCTGTACCGCTACTCGATCAACGAGGGGACCTTCGTCGCCTCGTATTCGACAGCCGCGATCGCTCCCGGCGGCTCGGTACAGGGCCTTGCCTTCGACGGCACGCGCCTGTGGCTGGCCGCGGCCGGCACGGACGACTACATCGCCGCCATCGACACCACGGGCGGCGTCCTGTCGATCACGACGAGCTTCCAGGCGCCGCCCGCCGGCGCCGGCACCGTGCGTGACATGGCCTTCGACGGCACCGACCTGTGGATTCCCAACGACGGTTCGCTCTCGGTCTACCGGATGAGCGCCGACGACGGTTCCGTCCTGGAGACCATTGCCGCGCCCAGCGCGGGCATCCGCGGGACGGCCTGGGCGAACGGGAACCTGTACGGCAACGACAAGGACGCCGACACGGTGTCCATGTGGAACCCCGGCACAGCCGCCTGGACCACGGTCTTCGAGACGCCCGTGCCGCCCGCCGGCACCACTGCCAACAGGTTCGCCACGGGCATGACCTGGGACGGCGTGAATTTCTGGATCGTCAACAGCACCGGCGAATTCGACTACATCTTCCAGGTCGCGCCGGACGGCACGGTTCTCAGGACCGTGGAGGTACCCGGCAGGGGGACCGCAACACCGACCGGCCTGGCCTTCAGCCAGAACTAGGGGAGCTGGAATGCAGATGTCCAAGCACAGCAACCGTCTCATGGTCCTGGTTGCGGCCGTCCTGTCGCTGGCCGCGACCAGGGCCGGAGCCCAGATGCAGTGGAGCGGCGACTTCATGACGCGCAACTACTGGGAGTCCTTCTCCGACGACCGCGACAACCGCGAGAACCTCGAGTACATGCGATTCATGGGCCAGTTGACGGCGCTGGCCCCGTTCGGCCGGAACGGGAAGTTCCGGACCGACCTGGTGACCATCGGCGACAACCCGGTCTACCCGTCGCGCTCGCTGGGCGGGCTCGGCGCCATCCGTTTCGGAATCAGCCAGATCTACGGTGAATTCACGCAGCCGGAGTTCCTCGTGTTCGACATGGCCCGATTCCGCTTCGGAAGGCAGCACTACGAACTGGGGAACGGTCTGACCCTGGGTGAGAGCTATTACCAGGTCGACGACTACGACGGAATCCGCGTGGACTTCGCCCGGGACTCGTGGACGTTCGGACTGTTCGGCGCCGTGACCGAGCAGGCGCTGACTCCCGAAGGGTTCGTCCCCGAGCCGCTGAGCGACCAGTTGTACGTGGCGCAGGCGCAGTACGAGCTGCCGAAGCACACGCTGCTGGCCTACACGGTGTACGAGAAGAAGCGCGGCGACTTCAACGACAACATCATCGTCGGCGCCGGCTCTTCCGGGAGCATCGTCCTGGAAAAGCTCCAGTACTTCGCGGAAATCGCGCAGCAGTCCTTCAACACCCCGACCGGAACGCCGGACAAGGGCGGGATCGCCTACATGGCCGGCGTCAGCTACAGCTGGTCCATGCCGCACGTCCGCTCGGCCAAGGCCGAGATCCGGACGGCGGCCTACCAGGGCGACGACGCGATGACCACCGACGAGGAGATCTTCAGCCCCTTCTACCCGTCGTGGTGGTGGGGTGATCGCACGGGTTACGCCAACGGCAGCGTCGGCGGCGACTATCCGAACCACGACAAGCAGGTCGAAGGCAGCAGGGTCTGGTACGGTCGCGTCTACGTCAGCCCCACCTTCCTGCCGAAGGCGCGCGTGCAGCTGCAGTACGTCACGGTCGGCGACTACGTGAACAACGACAACTACACCGAACCGGACGACGAGTTCGGCGTGAAGGTGTACTATCAGGTCAACGACAATGTCCGGATCCAGGGCCGCTACCTCAGGCGCCTGCCCAACGGCGCCGACTTCGACCAGAACGGCGATGGCAACATCTCCGAGATCGAGGACAAGGTCACGGCCGACAGGTTGATGTTCGAGTTCAGGGTGCAGTTCTAAGTCCGGCGTCCCCGCCGGCGCGGGGCCACCAAGAACAAGGGTAGGAAGACGACATGTTGAAGAAGCTCACTCTGCTGGCGATCGTCATCGCATCGCTGGCCGCGCTGTCCGCCTCCGCGGCGGAGACCAAGTTCCAGCAGCCGATCCTCCTGACGACCGCGGGCCAGAGCGTGGACGTCAAGCTGGCGGGGGTCCTGCTCGATCGCCTGAAGGTCAACTACACCTCGAACGTGACGGCCACGGCCGCCGACCTCACGGGCTTCAAGACCCTGATGGTGGTGCCGGGCTACAGCTCCAAAGGCCTCGGTTCGGCCGGCGTCAGCCGCGAGGACGAACTGGCGCGGGTCAGGAACCTGCTGGCTGCGGCCAAGGCCGCGGGGATTCCCGTGCTGACCGTACACCTGGGCGGCAAGGCCCGCCGCGGTGTGCAGTCGGACGACTTCAACAAGCTCGTGGCCGAAGCGTCCGCAACGGTTATCATCGTGGACCAGGGTGACGAGGACGGGTTCTTCTCGCAGGCCTGCGCCGGCGCGATGATCCCGCTGAAGCCGGTCAAGAACATGGCCGAGGCCATGAAGCCGCTGGAAGAGGTGATCGCGAAGTGATGTACCTGTCTGGCGGACGCCAACAGAAGCTGCGCGGCCGGGTCCGCCGGACGGCGTGGGCGGGGCTCCTGTTCCTTGTCTTCGTCTTCGTCTGGTCCACGGCGCTGGCCGGCGGCGTCGGCGGCGTCGCCGCTACGGCGCACCCGCTGGCGACCGAGGCGGCCAACGAGATGTTGTCCCGCGGCGGCAACGCCGTCGATGCCGCGGTCGCGGCTGCGTTCGCGATCGGCGTCGTCGAACCCGACGGCTCCGGCATCGGCGGCGGCGGCGGCATGCTGGTCTACCTGCATGACCGGCGCCAAACGGTCTACATCAACTACTACCCGCAGGCGCCGCAGGATCCCGGTTCGATCTCGTTCTCGGCGCGCCAGGAGCGCGACACCGCCAAGTCGGCTCTCGTCCCCGGGACCGTGGCCGGGCTCTGCCAGGCGCTGCGCGATTACGGCACCCTGCCGTTGTCGGTGGTGATGGCCCCGGCGATCCGCTACGCGGGCGAGGGCTTCCCCGTCGATCCGACGCTCGCGGGCCTCCTGCTGGACAACATGGAAGCGATCGCCGCCCGTCCGCCGTTGGCGGAGATCTTCATGAGCAGCGGGTTCCCGAAGATGGAGGGCGAACTGCTGCAGCAGCCGGAGTTGGCCCACGTCCTGGAACTGGTCGCGGCCCAGGGTCCGGACGGATTCTACAAGGGCGAGACCGCCGCCAGGCTGGTCGCCGGAGTCACCGAGGGCGGCGGCGTCATGACGCTGGCGGATCTCGCCGCTTTCCAGCCGACGATGAGCGAACCGTTGCGCGGCACCTATCGCGGCGTGGAAGTGGTCACGGCGCCCGCGCCGCATTCGGGCGCGACGCTTCTGGAGTCCCTCAACATGCTGGAACACGTGGAGTTCGAGTCGAAGGACCACTTCACGAGCTCGGCGCGCGACATCCACCTGATGGCGGAGGTCTTCCGGCGCACCTACGCGGACCGCAGCCAGTACCTGGGCGACCCGCGCTTCATGGACGTCCCGGCCGACGGTCTCGTCGCCAAGGCGTACGCGGCCGAGCGGTTCGCCGAGATCAACCCGTATCGCGCTGAACCCCGCGCGAACAAGGATGTGCCGTACGGATCCCCCGGCAAGTACGAGAACCTCGCGCCCGCTTCGGCCGCCCCGACGGCGGCGGCGCGCCAGGATCGCCTGCGGTGGGACGACGACCGGGACGAGGATCCGGGCTCGGCGCGTCAGGCCGACGATCCGTTCGACCGCTGGAACCGGCGCAAGGACGGCAAGAGCGAAAAGGACGTGAAGGAATCGCCAGCACAGGGCGCAGCTCCGAAGCGCGAGACCGGCGAGGGCCGGAAGATCGACGACGACGATTTCGACGGCGGCTCCACGACCCACCTGTCGGTCATCGACGCGGACAGCAACATGGTGTCCCTGACCCAGACCCTGGGGAACTTCTTCGGCTCCAAGACCATGGTGAACGGCATCCTGTTGAACAACGCCCGCGTCAACTTCTCGACGGCGTCGCCGGCCAACCTGATCGGGCCGAACAAGCGGCCGCGGTCGTCGATCACGCCGACGCTCGCGTTCCGTGACGGTCGTCCCCTCATGTCGCTGGGTTCCCCCGGCGCCGGACGCATCATCGCCACGGTGGCGCAGGTGATGGTCAACATCATCGACTTCGGCATGGATGTGGAGGCGGCGAACCAGGCGCCCCGCTTCTTCTGCCAGAAGTTCGACGAGCATCTCTTCATCGAGTCGCGCGTGGCGGCCGGCGTGGTCGATGAACTGAAGCGGCAGGGCCACAATGTCCGCGTTCTGGGCGACATGGACCTGTACTTCGGCGGCGTCCAGATCGCCGCCTTCAAGGAAGACGGCACCGGATTCGTCGGTTCGGCCGACAAGCGCCGGGGCGGATCGGCGTCGGTCCTCGGCGTCGATATCCTGGAACCGGTGCCTGGTGACTAGGAACGCGGCGGCATCCGGATGATCCCCTGGGCCGTGCTGCTGACGGCGGCCTGGGTGGCCTTTCTCCTGCTGGAGCAGCGATCACTGCGGCGGGCGCGCGAAAGCGTGCCCGTTCGCATCATGGTGACCGGGACTCGCGGCAAGTCGAGCCTGGTGCGCATCCTCACGGCCGGCGCGCGCGTGGCCGAACCGTCCACCTGGGGGAAGATCACCGGCGACGTGCCGACCGTGCTGCTGCCGGACGGGGACCAGGTGATCCGGCGGCGCGCGGGAGCGCGGATCTCCGAGCAGGCGTGGTTGCTGCGGCGGTGCCGGAAGCACAAGGTCCGTTGCCTGGTCGTCGAGGCGATGACCATCACGCCCGACCTCATGAAGGCCGAGGCGCGCCTGCTGCTCCCGTCCGTCGTCGCCCTGGTCAATGTCCGCGACGACCACCGGGAGACACTCGGCGACGATGCCGTGCAGCAGCGCCGGGCCTACCTCGATTCGCTGCCCGCGAACAGCCGCGTCCTGACGCGCGATCCCGCCCTGGCCGATCACCTGCCCCGCGTGCAGGCCACCCCGGTCGCGGCAGCCGCGGATCAGCCCGACCGGTTGGATGGGCTGGCGCCGGTGCAGAGGGATCTCGTATTGCTTGCCGACGACGTGCTGGCGGCGCTCGGTTGGTCGTCCGCGTCTTCGCTGCAGGCGATGGTGGACGCGGCGCGCACCATGGAGAATGTACCGCGACGGTTGCTGTGGCGGCAGAGCGAGACTGTCTTCCTCGACGCGTTCTCCGCCAATGATACCGAGTCCCTGGAATTCCTGTGGTCGGGGTGGCGCGCATTGCTGGTCTCGGATCGCCCGTGGTCGGTGATCCTGTCCACCCGAGCCGATCGACCCCTGCGCACCCGCAGTTTCGTGGCGTGGCTGGCCGGTCGCGCCGATGTCGAAGCGGTCTACGTCACGGGCTCGCATCGGCACGCCGCGCAGGCGATGTTGCGCCGGCACGGAATCACGGTGCACGATATCGGCGGCCGGCAGATGCCGCTGACCGTGCTCGACGGACCCGCGGCGGCGCCGGCCGGGGACTGCCCCGTGCTGGTCGGGATCGGCAACTCCCGGGGGCTGGGCCTGGCCTTGCGCGCCGGGCAGCCGGAGAAGGTGAGCTGATGTCCTGGGATCTGTTCCTGGTCGGCCTCCTGGTCGGGTTCTGCTACTACGAGTTGACCGGGTATTCGCCCGGCGGCGTGGTGCCGCCGGCCTATTTCGCGCTGTTCATCCGGCAACCGGACCGCGTGGTGCTCACCGTCCTGCTGGCCCTGGTCGTCTTCGGCGCGATCAGGTTCCTGGAGTCCCGGACGTTCCTTTACGGGCGCCGCCGCCTGCTGACGGCGCTGCTGCTCGGGTTCGCGGCGAAGTGGCTGGTGGAGCGTTGGCTCGTCCCGTCCGTGTCGCTGCCCTTCGAGGTGCACACGATCGGCTTCGTCATCCCCGGCCTGATCGCCAACGACATGGTGCGGCAGAAGGTGGTGCCGACGGTGCTGTCGGTCGGGATCGTGATGGTGGTGACGGCGCTGATCGGCCTGCTGCTCGGCTGGGGGGGCACGACGTGAAGCCCGTCGGCGCGCGCCGCCTGCTGGTCGTTTTCCTGGTGGCTGCCGCCGGCTGGTTCGTCGTCCAGACGTGGGGTTTCAGGCAGGTGCCCCATCCCCGGCAGGAGGCGATGGCCAGGGCCGAAGCCCGGACCACCGCCGCGTTCGCGGCCGTCGACTCGGTCAAGCGCGCGCGCGGACTGCTGTCCGAGTCCAGCTCGCCGATTCGCTGGAGCGCGCTGCTGGGCGAGGACTACACCCCCATCACCACCACACTCGGATCGCTGCAGGCGAAGGAGGCGGCCACGAACCCCGCCTGGGCCGCCGTCATGGTGAAGCTGCTGGACGAGGCCGGGGTCGGCCAGGGGGATGTGGTCGGCATCCTCGCCTCCGGATCCTTCCCGGCGCTGGCCATCGCTACATTGGCGGCCGCGCAGGAACTCGGCGCGCAGTCTTATGTCGCGGTCTCGCTCGGCGCGTCGACCTACGGCGCCAACGGCCGTCTGGCGACGTGGCTGGACCTCGAGGAGTGGGTTCGCACCGCGGGGGCGGTCGCGGCCACGCGCGAAATGGTGACGCTCGGCGGCGAGGGCGACGGCGGCGGCGGGATGGACGACGAAGGGAGGGCCTGGCTGGAGCAGGCGCTCGTGCGTCATGGCCGGACCGCGCTGGTTCCGCATGACCTTCCGGAAGCGATCGCCGCGAGGATGACTTTCCTGGACGTGCCGCGCCTGGCGGCCGTCGTCAACGTCGGCGGTGGCCAGGCCGCCCTGGGCCGCTGCCCCC
Source organism: bacterium (assembly GCA_020049465.1). GTDB lineage: Bacteria > Krumholzibacteriota > Krumholzibacteriia > LZORAL124-64-63 > LZORAL124-64-63 > CAINDZ01. The sequence continues at coordinate 22,010 of JAIFKS010000098.1, forward strand.
ACGCCGAGTCGCTGCCGGCCGGACGCTGGCCCGCCGGCTCCGGTTGCGACTGCCCCGAGCGGGGCGCGGCGACCCGCCTGCACGAAAAGGGCGTTCCCGTCATCAACCTGCTGTCCATCCGCGACCTGGCGATGCAATACGGACTGGACTCCGAACCGGGCCGGGAATACCGCGATGCGGGCCGTCCTGACCTGGTGCGCCGGGCCGATCGCCGCCTGCCGCTGGGTGCGCTGGCGCTCATTGCGCTGGCGTTGTTCTGGTGTCTGCGACCAGCCCGTGGAAGCCGCACCGCAACCCATTAGGTCCACGATCGGTCCGCTGTTCCGAGGTTTCCGACACGTTCGAACGCGGCGCTCGACTGTGCTGAATCGTCACACCGTCACTGTGACGATTCAGCGCACGGAATGCTCCGGCGAACCCCTTAAAATGTTTATTGACAATCAATTAACAATGGCTTGGCAATTGCTCAGGCGTTTTCGATCTGGCCTCGACAGAGCCGTGGTACGGCCGCTGCGCCATCCACCCCACCACAGGAGGATCAACGATGTTACGCGTGAACCTGCGCATTGCGCTGCTGGCCGTTCTGCTGGCGGTCCTGCTTTCTTCGTTCGCGTGGAGCGCGCCCCTGAGGGTCGCCATGTATGTCGATGATGGCGTCGGCTCCGGCTGGGTCAACGTGGCGGCCGCGCTGGACGACCCGGCGCGGTTCGAGGTGACCACGGTCATGGGCGCGGACATCCGCGCCGGGATCCTGGCGAATTTCGACGTCCTGATCCATCCGGGCGGCAGCGGCTCGGCGCAGGGGGCTTCGCTCGAGGAGTCCGGCCGCGACAGCGTGCGCGCGTTCGTCCGCCGCGGCGGCGGCTACCTGGGGATCTGCGCCGGTTCGTACCTGGCGAGCAGTTACTACTCCTGGTCCCTGAACCTCCTGAACGCCAAGGTCATCGACTCGGCGCACTGGGACCGAGGCACCGGACCGGTCGATGTCCGTTTCAGCGGCTTCGGCCGCGAGATGTTCTCCCTGGCCCAGGACACCGTCGTCATCGAGTACCGGCAGGGCGCGCTGATGGCCCCCGCGCAGATCGATTCGCTTCCCGCCTACGTCGACGCCGGCGCCTTCGCCTCCGAGATCGCCCTGAACGGCGCTCCGACCGGCGTGATGATCGGTTCGACGGCGTTCGCGTTCAGCGTCTACCATCAGGGCCGTGCCGTCGCCTTCAGCCCGCACCCCGAGGTTACGCCGGGTTACGAGTACATGGTCGCCGACGCCGCGGAGTGGGTGGCCTCTTCCGCGCCGTTCCTGGCGGTGTCCGCGCCGCGGGAGTTGGAGACCTGGAAGGCCGGCAGCATCCACGCCATCCAGTGGATCAACGAGGGCGACAGCGAGCCCGTCGCCATCGAGTATTCGACCGACAACGGCGCGTCCTGGCAGCCCGTGGCGTCCGGCGTGACCGCGCGCTACAACTGGACCGTGCCCGCGACCGTATCCACCGAGTGCCTCCTGCGGGTCACGGCCCTGGCCGACGGGGCGCTGACGCACACCGTGCCCTTCGCCATCGTGCCGCCGCCGCCGTCCATCCAGTCCGCGCGCGGCGGCAACTGGAGCGACATGGGCACCTGGGTCGGCGGTGTCGTGCCCGGAGCCAATGACAATGTCGTCATCGGCAGCGGGCACACGGTCATCGTCGATGTGGCGTCCAGCTGCCTCGACATCTCGTTCCAGGACGCTGCCGGCCGGCTGGGCCTGACGCGCGACCTGAACGTGTACGGCAACTTCAACATCTACGACACGGCGACCAATCCGTTCTACTCCGGCAGCAGCCTGTGGGGCTCCACGGCCCGCATGGTCTTCACCGGCGACGCCGACGTCCAGACCATCACCAACCTCGGCGTCACGAGCACCTCGCCCTACCCCTGCCGGTTCCAGCAGATCGTCGTCGACAAGTCGAACGGCAAGCTCACGACGAACCCCATCGCGGGTCTGGAGTCCAATCTCAAGCTGGGCATCGGCGTCAGCCTGGAAGTCGTCAATGGCATCTTCGAGCTGGGCCGATCCGACGACATCGAGGGCCGCACGGTCTCCGGCACCGCGACGAGCCCGACCATCACGGTCCAGGCGGGCGGCATCTTCCGCATGCTGGGCTCGTCCTCGCACGTCCGCCGCGGCAACTTCGTCGGCGACGACACCTCGAAGCTCGGCAGGATGACGGTCTTCGGCGAGGCCTACGTCGCTTCGTCGACCACGAACCGCATCAACCTCGGCGGCATCGATGTCGAATCCGGCGGGCTCCTGCAGGTGCCCTACTACAGCGCCGGCGGCAACATGGGCGTCAGTTGCTTCAACCCGGGCGCCGTCACCGTCAAGGCGGGCGGCACCTTCGTCAACTCCCTGAACTCCGCCTACTGGTTCACCAATGTGACGACGCCCAACACGCTGTCGCTGCTGGACGGCGGGACCATCGAGGCCAACAGCTCGGCGCCCCTGTATCCGCCGCTGACGGTCAACGAAGGGACGTTCGTCTACAGCCGCAGCAGCAGCGACCAGGTCGTTTTCGACATGGACTACCGCAATCTGGAATTGCGGAACTCGACCGCGGGCGCACGGAAGATCTGGACGCTGGGTGCCGACCGGACGGTCAGCGGTGAATTGAACAACTGCTATTCCGCCCAGGCGGTCATTGTCGCCGACGCCGCCCACACCCTCACCATCGGCGGTAATCTGCGGCTCACCTCGGGCGCTGTCGACCACAACGACCCGGACGTGGCGTTGACCATGGCCGACGGCAGCGCCATCACGGTCGCCACGGGTTCCATCACCCGGGCGCCGGCGTTCGCCGGCATGGTCGACCTTGACTACATCAGCACCGCGGCGCGGGTCGCCACGGGCCAGGAGATGCCCGTTGCCGCGGGCGTCCTGCGCAACCTCTCGGTGTCCGGCGACAAGGGCGTGGACCTGGCGACGGACATCACGGTGGAGGGCGTCTGCACGATCGCGGGCAGCGACCTCTTCACCGGCGCCCACTTCGTGAACCTTACGCCGACCGCGAGCCTGGCCGAGGCGCCGGGCGCCACCGTGATCGGGACCGTGGTCGCGACCCGGACCGTGGGGCAGTCGGTGAACGAAGTCTTCGGCGGCATCGGCCTCGAGATCCTGGCCGCCGGTGGGGCGCCGGGACTGACGCAGGTCCTGCGGACCACCGGCGCCACGGTCGACAAGGGCGCCAATGACGGCATCACGCGGTTCTTCCAGGTCGATCCGGCCAACAACGCCGGCCTGAACGCCACCGTGGTCTTCCACTATGACGAGTCCGAGTTGAACGGCATCAACGAGGGATCCCTCATGATGTACGCCGACAACGGCTCCGGCTGGACGCCGGTGTTGTCGGTGGCGGCTCCGCCCGTCAACACGGTCACCAGCGCCGGGGTCGATGTGTTTTCGCGGCTCGTCCTGGGCGCCGACGGCGTCGTGGCCTCCCTGCTCAGGTCGAGTGAGATCCAGTGGGCGGGCGCGGCGGTCAACATCTCGTGGTTCCTTTCCGAAGCGATTCCCGCCGCGGACTTCCAGGTCTTCCGTCTCGACGGCGAGACCAGGACGCCCGTGCTGCTGCAGGACGCCGTCGTCGCGACGGGCGACTCCTCGTACCGGATCGTCGATGCCGGCGGCGCGCCGGGGACCACGTGCACCTATCGGGTGGACGTGAAGCGGAACGACGGCACCTGGACCTTGTTCGAGACGGACCCCGTGCAGATTCCGCGGCCGGTGCTCAGCCTCGGCCAGAACCATCCCAACCCGTTCAATCCCCAGACGGCCATCGATTACAGCGTCCCCGCCACCGGGCACGTGACCCTGGATGTCTACGACATCGCCGGTCATCTGGTCGCCCGGTTGGTGGATGACGTGCAGTCCGCGGGGGCGCACAGCGAGAAATGGGACGGCCGGGACCGCGCAGGGAATCAGGTTTCCAGCGGCACCTATTTCTACCGGATGACGACCGAAAACCGGAGCCTGGTCAGGAAGATGCTTCTGGTCCGGTAAGTGCGAGCGAAACGTGCCGGCCGGTTCCCCGGTGGTGCCGCCCACCCGTCAGCGAACGGGTGGGCGGCATCGTTCATGGCGGCGCCGGCGACCGCGTGCTCTTTTGCCGGTGGGCAACCGGGAGGTGCGCCCCGCCACGGAGGCGCGCTCGCGGGGCGCATGATGAGCAACTTCCGGCATGAAACATCGTGCGGTATTCGCACACCTGCGGTGAGTCGATTCAGCCCGCCAGACCCCTTCCTGGCCTGCTAACTTCAAGAAAATAAACAACAAACGCTGGCACGGAGATTGTAATCCCCACCAAAGAGTTTCCCTGTCCGGAGTGCCGGCGTCAGCTTGCTCCGACCGGGATCGAAAGGCCGAAGCCGACAATCCGGACAATTGTTGAGGGATTAACAACGGCTCCGGACCGATGATGGATACGTGCTATCCTTGCCCGGCTCGGCCCTTTGTTGATGAATACGCCGATTCGAATGGGCCTGGCGGACTCGGATTTCTGCACAGCCCGTGACACGTGGAGCAAGGTCGCAGATGCATTAATGGTGTCCCTTGGGGGGACTGTCCGCCGGAGGTTCGCGAAGATGAAAAAGTCCGCCATCAGAATGTTCTGCCTGCTCGCGTCATTGGCCATGCCGTTGGTCGCCAGCGCCCAGATCACATCCGTGGCCAGCGGCAGCTGGACCGCCGGTGCCACCTGGTCGGGCGGAGTGCCCCCGACGACCGTCGATAACGTTCTGATCGACGCCGGCCATACCGTCTCGGTCGATGACGCGGCCGCGGTCTGCCACAGCATCTCCTTCGGCGGGGTCAACGCCCTGATCGACATGAACCCGAACGCGCTGCTGACGGTGTACGGCGACATCACGCTGTTCAGCACGACCCAGATCGCGTTCTCGGCCGGCTGGTCGGCGACCAGCGCCTTCATCAAGTTCGCCGGTCCCGAAGTGCAGACCCTGCGGGGCTGGAGCACCACCGGCGGTTCGACGTCCTTCCGCGATGTGATCATCGACAAGGACGGCGGCATGGTCACCACCGACGGCACGGGCATGCGGCTGGGCATCCAGAACAGCCTGGACATCGTCAACGGCGTCTTCGAACTCGCGGTCCAGGACGACATCGAGGGCCGCTGGGCCTCGAGCGGCGTCTTTACCAGTGCGACGCTGCCGAACGTGACGGTCCGCAGCGGCGGCGAATTCACGATGGTTGACGGCGACGGCGCCCACCACATCCGCAGCGGCTACATCACGGCGACCGCGACGCACCTGCCCATCGGCAAGTTCACCGTTTACGGTAAGGCCACGTTCGTCGACGCCAGCACCTACAAAATGAATTTCTCGGGTGTGGATGTCGAGAGCGGCGGCAAGATCATCACCAGCGTGGAGATGGGCGGCGGCGAGTTCGATTGCGGAGCGGTGCACATCAAGCCGGGCGGCGAGCTGGAAAACTACACCACCTCCGACATCTGGGGTCCGAGCGTGTCCCTGACGCTGGACGCGGCCGGCCTGATCGACACGAAATCCGCTTCGACGCTGTTCCCGGTGAGCTTCGTCAACAACGGCACCGTGCGCTATTCGCGCGACGGGTTGACGGACCAGTCGGTCGTGGCCATGAACTACACCAATCTGGAGATCAGCTTCGACATCGACAACGTCAAGATCCTCGACCTGACCGGCGACTTCGCCGTCAGCGACACGCTGAAAGTCGACAACTCCGCGACCCTGCAGCTGACGGCGGCGGCGCCGCAGACGCTGACGGTCGGCCAGGTCATGTACCTGACGAGCGGCCAGTTGAACAACAGCAACGCCAATGCGGTCCTGACGCTGGCGGACGGCGCGCTGGTCCAGCGCGCGACCGGCACGATTGCCGCCGCGCCCGCGTTCGCGGGCCAGGTCGACCTGCGCTACACGAGCACGGCGCTGGCCGTGACGACGGGACCGGAAGTGCCGGCCGCTGACGGCGTGCTGCGTGCCTTCACGCTCTCGGGCGACCAGGGCGTGACGCTGGGCTCGAACCTGCTGGTCGGCGGCGCGTGCGCGATCTCCGGCAGCGACCTGTCGACGGGTGCCTACGGCGTGACGCTGGGCGCCGGCGCGACGCTGGTGGAGTCGCCGGGCACGACGGTGCACGGTACGGTCCAGGCGACACGCACGGTGGCGCAGTCGGCGGCCGAATCGTTCGGCGGCATCGGGCTGGACCTGACGGCGGCCGGCGCGGCCCCCGGCGTGACGACCGTGACGCGGACCACCGGGTTGGCCCTGGACGTCAACGGCACCAGCGGCATCGAGCGCTCCTTCGCCGTCGCGGCGGCCAACAACGCCGGGCTGGACGCCACGTTAATCTTCCACTACGACGAGTCCGAACTGGCCGGCACGGCCGAGTCCACGCTGGAGCCGTTCACGGCCCCGGCGGTCGGCACGACCTGGACCAAGGTGACCGGTACGCTGGACGAGTCGGGCAACACGTTGACGGTTCCCGGGCTGGTCTCGGTGGCGCGGTTGACGCTGCGTGCCGGCTACGTCAGCGGCGTCGGCGGCGATGTGGTCGCGGCGCGCACGGGCTTCGTCTCGCTGTACCCGAACCCGTTCAATCCGACCACCCACGTGACGTTCGACCTGGCGAAGACCGGTCCCGTCGACGTGGCGATCTACGACGTGCGCGGCCAGCTGGTGCAGAAGCTGGCTTCCGGAACGATGAACAGCGGCCGGTACGACCTGGTGTGGCAGGGCCAGGACGACGCCGGTCGGGCCGTGGCTTCCGGCGTGTACTTCTGCCGGCTGGCCGCCGACGGCGACGTGCAGTCCAGGAAGATGATCCTGGCAAGGTAGACACAACAGCGCCCCCTGGGCGGGAACGCATCCAAGGTCATCGAGTCCGGAGGATATGAAGATGAAGAGAACATCCATTGCCCTGCTGGTGCTGCTCCTGGCGACGCTGCCGGGCGCGGCCAGTGCCCTGGTCGCGTCCGCGGCCAGCGGCAGTTGGACCACCGGCGCGACGTGGGTCGGCGGCGTGGCGCCGACGAGCGACGACGACGTCCTGATCGCCGCCGGACACACGATCGCGGTGGACGGCACGACCGGCGTCTGCCGTAACATCACGTTCGGCGGCACGACCGGCCTTATCAAGATGAACGCGAACGGCATGCTGACGGTCTACGGCGACATCACGCTGTTCAGTACCACTCATGTCGCATTCTCGGCGGGCTGGTCGGCGACCAGCGCCTATATCAAGTTCGCCGGCCCGGCCGTGCAGACCCTGCGCGGCTGGAGCACGAGCGGCGGCTCGACCTCGTTCCGTGACGTCATCATCGACAAGGACGGCGGCAAGGTGACGACCGCCGGCAACAACATGCGGCTGGGTATCCAGAACAGTCTGGAGATCGTCAACGGCGTGTTCGAGTTGGCGGGCGACGACGATATCGAAGGACGCTTCGCTTCAACCGGCAACTACACCAGCAGCAGCACCAGCCAGTCCAACCTGCCCAACGTGACGATCCGCAGCGGCGGCGAATTCGTCCTGGTCGGCAGCGGCGCCCACCATATGAGGAGCGGGAGCCTGGCCTCGCCCCTGACCCAGTATCCGATCGGCGTGTTCACGATCCAGGGCAAGGCGACGTTCATCAACGCCAGCACCATCAGGATCAATCTCTTCGGGGTCAACGTCGAGAACGGCGGCAAGATCGTCACGAGCACGAGCATGTCGCCCAAACTGTTCGAATGCGGAGCCCTGCGCATCAAGCCGGGCGGCGAGCTGGAGAACTACACGACGTCGGACATCTGGGGGGCGAATGCTTCCGTGACGCTCGATGCCGGCGGCCTGTTCGACACGAAGTCGTCGACCACGGCATTCCCCGCGGCCTTCGTCAACAACGGCACGGTCCGGTACTCGCGCGAGGGCTCGATCCAGACGATCGCCGGCATGAACTACGCGAGCCTCCAGGTCAGCCTCGATCCGGTCAATCCCAAGGTCTGGGATCTGGCCGGAAGCTACGCCGTCAACGACACGCTGAGGGTGGACAACACCGCCATCATGCAGCTGACGGCGGCCGCGCCGCAGGCGTTGACGGTCGGCAAGGTGCTCTACCTGGCGAGCGGTCAACTGGACAACAGCAACGCCAATGCCGTGCTGACGATGGCTGACGGCGCGCTGATCCAGCGCGCAACGGGCTCCCTGGTCGTCGCGCCCGCCTTCGCGGGTCAGGTGGACCTGAGCTACACGAGTTCGGCGTTGTCCGTGACCACGGGCCCCGAAGTGCCGGCGGCCGCGGGCGTGCTCCGGGCGTTCACGCTTTCGGGAGATCAGGGCGTTACCCTGGATGTGGACCTGCTGGTCGGCGGTGCGTGCACGATCTCGGGCAGCGACCTGACGACGGGCGCCTATGGCGTGACGCTGGGCTCCGGCGCGACGCTGGTGGAGTCGCCGGGCGCGACGATCATCGGGTCGGTCCGCGCGTCACGTACGGTGGCGCAGTCGACGGTCGAGGCGTTCGGCGGCATCGGTCTGGAATTGACGGCTGCCGGCGCCGAGCCGGGCCAGACGGAGGTTATCCGCACCACGCTGCCGAATCCCGGCAAGTCGTCGTCCGAAGGGATCCTGCGCTCGTTCGACGTCACGGCCGCGAACAACAACGGTCTTGATGCCACGGTGGTGTTCCGCTATGACGAGTCCGAGTTGAACGGCATCCAGGAATCGTCGCTGGTCCTGTTCTCGGATACCGGCAGCGGCTGGACACAGGTCGGTTCGTTCCTGGACGACACGGCGAACACGGTCACGGCGACCGGTCTGCTGTCCTGCATGCAGCTGACGCTCGGCGCCGAGGGCGTCGTGGCCAACTTCCTGGCCGATTCGGCGGCGGTTCTGCGCGGATCGGTCGTGGAAGTGACGTGGAGCACGGCCTGGCCGGCCGACGCGGCGAGCTTCGCGGTCTACCGTACGGCGGACGCCGGCGGGCAGGAACTGCGCCTCGGGGCGGCCGTCGTCGGCTCCGGTTCTTCCTCCTTCTCGATCAGCGATGCGTCCGGTGAACCCGGCGCGACATATCGTTATCGTGTCGAGGTTCAGGAAGGGACGACATCCTGGGTGCTGTTCGAGACCGGCGCGATCGAGATCCAGCGGCCGCTCCTGCGCCTGGCGCAGAACCAGCCGAATCCGTTCAACCCGCAGACCGCGATCGCGTTCAGCCTGCCGAAGGCCGGACATGTGGTCCTGGACATCTTCGACATCTCCGGTCGGCGGATTGCCCGCCTGGTCGATGGCGTGATGACGGCCGGGACGCACACCGAGGTGTGGACGGGCCAGGACGACGCCGGCAACCGCGTCGCCAGCGGCACCTACTTCTATCGGCTGGATGCGGACGGCGCCGGGCTGGTCCGCAAGATGGTCCTGCTCAAGTAGAGGGCCGGCCCGGGGGCCGTCCAGCGGGCGGGTGACAGACAGTACGGCGATTGCCGGGTGGCGGTACGTGACGACCGCACCCGGCAATCCCGACAACGGCGGGCCACTGCCGCCCCTGCAAGGAGTTCGTTGTGAAGAAGCACGGCGTCGTGATCGGCACTTTCCTGTTCCTGCTTGCGGTCACCGGGGCCAATGCCCAGGTCTACCAGAGCGGGGACCTTGTGGCCCACATCGACGCCATCATCGGATCCATGCCGACGACGGTGGGCGGCGGCGACTACCTGCAGCCGAATCTGACGTCGCGCCAGTTGTGGCGCGAGATGATCGACCACATCCTGGCCGGCGAGTACGACCTGGCTCATGCCGACGCCCTGACCAAGAACTACCAGGTGGTCATCTGGACCGATACGGCCAGCGCGGGCAATCCCGTACACGTCGTGCTGGAAAGGACCCCGACAGCCACCGCCCGGTTCTGGGGCACCTATATCTTCAACACGGACCCGCTGCGGCAGCACCTGGTGATCCAGTGCCCGCATCCGGTCTACGACACGAACACCGGTTACCAGAGCATCCGCATGTACCGGACCACGGCCGCCCGCGCCTATTTCGTTTCGGGAACGCATCGCTGCAACGGCACGTCGTATTCGCCCTGCGACGGCACGACCACCGCCTGCAGCAGCAGTTCGGAACCCTTCCGTTACTCGGACATGGCCCATGTGGTGGATGCGGTTTTCCAGGTCACGACCGAGGCGATGCTCGACAACGACGCCTCGCTGCTCATCGTGCAGCCACACGGTTTCGCCCAGTCTGTCGGTGAACCCGATCTCGTGATCAGCAACGGCACCACGTCCTGGCCCAGCGGGCCGGACTATGCCTCGGCCGTCGCCGCGGCCATCGAGGCGATCGATGGGACGCTGGACGCCAATGTCGTTCACGTCAACCCGGCCGCGAGCGACCTGTGGGGCACGACCAATACCCAGGGCCGCCTGCTCAACGGCAGCCCGGATCCGTGCGGGACCCCGGACAGCACGCCGACCGGCGCGTTCATCCACGTCGAGCAGGCGCGGATCGGACTGCGTGACACGCAGACCAACTGGATGAAACTGACGAATGCCGTCGCCGCCGCCATTCCCGTGGATGTGAGTGCGGTCCCCGGCGATTTCTTCGCGCCGGGCAAGGGGATCTCCATCGTCAACACCTATGCCAACCCCTTCCACGGGCGCACCAGGGTCGAGTTCAGTGTGGGACGTTCCGGCCCGGTGGAGATGGAAGTCTACGACATCGCCGGTCGGCGCGTCATGCACACCGAGGTCGGGAGCTATGACGCCGGTGTGCACGGCCTCGAGTGGAACGCCGAACAGCTTCCGGCGGGAACGTACATTCTGAGATTGCGACAGGGCGACAGGAGCGACAGCCGTCGCTGCCTGCTGTTGCGCTAACGGGAACCGCCGCCGCTAGAGCACGCGGCGACCCTGGATAACGCGGATGAGAACCGCGACGATCGCGAGCACGAGCAGGATGTGGATGAACCCGCCCATGGTGTAGGACGTCACCAGTCCGAGCAGCCAGAGCACGAGCAGGACGAAGAAGATGGTCCAAAGCATTTCGCACCTCGAGGTCGGGTCCCGCGGGTGAGGGGTGCCGGGAGGCGGCACCTCTCACCGGGCGTGGCCAGTGGTGGATCATCCGGACGGCAGTGAGCCTGACGTCGGATCCGCTTGCACAATCGACTACTTCACGAGCACGATCGACTGCGCCGTCCGCCCGGCAGGCGATGCCGGGACGACGTGATAGACACCGGAGGCCGCCGCGGCGCCTCCGTCATCCAGACCGTTCCAGGCCAGGGTGGCCGGACCGTCCGTGGTGATGCCGGACCAGAGTTCGCGCACGAGGCGCCCCTGCAGGTCGTAGATGCGAAGCGACGCCGGTACGGCGCCGGGCGCGGTGAAGGTCACGCTCACGCGCGCATTGAAGGGGTTGGGCGATGCGGACAGCGCCATCCCTGGCACCGGCAGCGGGACCGCACTGATGAACGCGGCCTCGTTCAGCCAGGCGCGGACAGGCGGGTTGTCGATGTAGTCGCATCCGGCCAGGTCCGGCCGTCCGTCGGCATTCAGGTCCCCGACGACCATGTTGTGCGAGGAAGTGGACGCGAGCACCTGGCGCGTGAATGCGGCGGCGGCGCCGCCGTTCAGGTAGACTTCGAGATTGGGGCCGGTCACGGCGGTGTGCATCTGCGCGGTCACGACGTCGAGCCAGCCGTCGGCATTCAGGTCCGTCAGGATGAGGCTGTGGTAGTGGTCGGCCGAGGTGCGGAGCACCGTCCGCGTCCAGAAACCGGTCAGCGGGTCGGCGGGCGCTTTCAGCCACGCGATCTCGCCGCTGGTTTCGGCGGGCGTCACCACGATGTCGAGCCGACCGTCGCCGTTCAGATCGGCGGCTTCGACCTTCATCATCTGTCCCAGGCGGCCGGAATCGTAGACGTACACAGGCCACACCGCGGTCATGATGTCGCCTGCCGGCGAGCGGTGCCATTGGCCACTGGTGATCAGGTCCGGTCTCCCGTCCCCGTCCAGGTCGGCAAGGTCCAGACCTTCGCCGCCCGACGTGGCCAGTGATCGGGCGCTCCAGGTGGTGCCGTTGTTCCGGTAGACGTACATCGTGCCGTTCAGCGGATGACCGATCACGTCGAGATCCCCGTCGGCATCAAGATCGCCGACTTCCACGTCATGGGTGTACATGCCGCCGGAGGCGCCGATCAGGCGGCGGGTCCACAACTGGCCGGCATTCTGGTTCTCGAACCAGTAGACGCCGGCCGTGCCGTCGGGAACGACGATGTCGACATCGCCGTCACCATCGAGGTCGACCGCTTCCATGTCCGTCGTGAACTCGACGTTGGCGGCCGCGATCACCATGGGCGTCCAGGCAGGCGAACAGTACCAGGCGAGATTGTCGCCGCCGACGGCCAGGTCGTTCCGGCCGTCGCCGTCGAAGTCGGCGATCGCCTTGCAGTCGCCCGAGTCCTGGCTTGCGACCATCTGCTCGAGATAGTCCAGGGTCTCGGAGGCAGCGCTCCGTGCCGTCAGGGCGACGGTCGCCACGGTCAGCGTGGTCGACACCAGCGCCAGGATGAACGCCCGCTCCAGACGCCGCGGTTGCGGCCGGATGCCCACGCGGGTTGCGGTTCGGCGCGAGCCGTGGCGGCGTTCCTTCTGATCCGTATCCATGTCGATTCTCCCCGGACTGAGCGGTTTGTTGCGGCGATGGTGCACATCTGCCTGACCGCAACACCCGGGCCGGGACGCAACTCGTTGGCGCAGATACGACAGCACTGGAAAATCGGGTGGGGGCAGCCATCAGAACGGAAGTCACCCGATCAATACGGGGGTGCCCCCGCGCATACTGAGGGAATTGAAAACGATCTTCCGACTCATAAAAACACGCTGAGAGCACATTTCTGGTTCCCAGCAATGCCGTCCTGATGTTAACCACGGGCTGCTCAATGCCGCCGCTTCACGCCATCCGGGGAAAGTTGCACGCCATGCCCGTGATCAAGACGCGCTCCAGACAGCGCAACGCCATCGCCGGCGGCTCCATGGAGGCGGCCGCCGACCTCGGCGTGCTCTTCGGCTGCCACAGCGGCATCTGCGGCAAGTGCGCGACGCGGGTCCTGTCGGGGCTCGGCAACCTGTCGGCCCCGACGGAGCAGGAGGCTGCCATGGGACTGGAGCCGGGATGCCGTCTGATGTGCCAGTGCCGCATCCACAAGGGGACCGTCAAACTGGACCTCGAATAGAATCGAACAAGCGGCGGCAAAGCCGTGTGCGGAAAGGCCGGAACAACCATGGAATACGCCAGAAAGCGACCCCGGTTCGGTGAACGGGTGGACGGCTACGATATCCCGGTGCTCAACGAGCGGGAGATCAGGGCCGCCTCCGGGATCCTGTTCGTCATGATGTTCGTCGCGATTCTCGTCGCGGTGCTCAAACACGATTTCCTGCTGCTGAAGTACGCCGTCACGATCTTCCTGGCGGACATCCTGATCCGTATCCTGGTCAGCCCGCGGTTCTCGCCGTCCCTGATCACCGGTCGCCTGATCGTCCGCAACCAGATGCCCGAGTACGTCGGGGCCGCGCAGAAGAAGTTCGCCTGGATCATCGGCGCTTTCCTGGCCTCGGTCATGTTCGCGCTGCAGGTTGTCGTCAATTCCTACAGCCCGATCACGGGTCTGATCTGCCTGGTCTGCCTGGTCTTCCTCTTCTGCGAGACGGCCTTCGGGATCTGCATCGGCTGCAAGGTGTACTCGCTGGTCTACCGCGAGCGGGCCCGGCACTGCCCGGGCGAGGTGTGCGATGCCGGCGCCCGGCACGCGATCCAGAAGACTTCGAAACTCCAGTTCGCGGTCGTTCTCGGCTTTCTGGTCTGCGCGACGGCGGCCGTCGTCGTGCTCCATGACGCCTATCGCGTCGCTCCGCGCGAACTCTTCGGGGGATGAAGGGCGGACGTGAAGGGGAATCAGGGACGGTCTGGGACGGCGTCGGCACCGTGATTGCCGGCGCCGCGTCCGGCCGCCGCTGATGCCTTCAGCCCGTTCTCGGCCGTCTCGCGCCACGGGCCCGCCGCGGCGCCGTGCCGCAGCGCTTCGGTGAAGTATCGCGTGGCCTGCTGGGCGTTTCCCGCCGTCTGCTCGATCATTCCCGCCGCGACGAACAGGGCGGCCCTCGCGGCCGGTGTTTGCTGCTGCGCCCGTGCGAGTGCCGCGCGCGCGTCACCCGCGCGGCCCGTTCGGAGGATAAGAGAAACGAGAGCGACGTGCGCGTCCGCGTTGCGCGTGCCGCAGCGGGAGGCCTGTTCAAGCACGGGTAGGGCTTCGGCCTCGCGGCCCTCTTCGAACAGCAGCAACCCCAGCAGGGCGTGGGCTTCACCCTGGTCCGGCCGCTCGGCGATGGCGCGGCGAGCAAGACGTTCCGACCCGACAAGGTCGCCGCGGTCCCAGGCGAAGCGCGCCAGATGCACCAGGAATCGCGGGTTGCCGCCGGCCTCGTGGGCGCGGCCGATGGCGGCCTCCTCGCCGGCCGCATTTCCCCGCGCGCGGTGATGCATGGAGAGGACCTCCCAACCGTACGCGCTGCGGCCGGGATCTCGCTCGAGTTGACGCACGAAACGGTCTACGGAGGACGTTTCCCGTGCCTGGACCGCAATCTGGGCGCCGACGGTCGACAGGCCGGCGAGCAGCGCGGCGGCGGCGAGCCAGGCTGAGGCTCCTGGTTGCGCCAGCGCGGCGTGGGAACGGACGCGCCACAACGCGGCCAGGGTCACCGGCGCGGCGAGGATGGACAGCAGGTCGGCGTCGCGCGCCATGCCCAGTTCGGGCGCGAACACGAAGGCGAACAGCGCGCCGCCCGCCGCTCCCCCGCCGAGCAGGGCGGCGACCCGCTTCGAACCCTGATCGGCATCGACCGGGGAACGCTTTGCACCTCGCCACGCCAGCGGCCAGACAACGGCGATCGTCACCGGGGCTGCCCAGAAGCCGAGATTCACCAGGTCCAGCAGGTGCCGCGGATCAAATAGCCCATAGCCGTCCGCGGTGCGTGGGCCGAGGGGCCACAGAAGATGCGAACGCCCGCCAACGGCAAACGCCGCCAGAGCGACCAACGTCAGCAGTCCCGACGCGCCCCAGACGTACCGGCGCCCACGCCCGTACAACAGCGCCGCCGGGAATCCCAGCAGCGCGACGGCCGCCGAGAGGTGACATCCCACGGCCAGCAGCGCCGACAGGAGGGCGATTCCCAGACGCACGCGCCCGATCCGTTCGCCGGCCAGCGACTCGACGGCCAGCACCAGCGCCAGGGTCACGAACGCCTGGGCCAGGGCGTAGAATTCCACGAGGCCGGCCATGATCGGCAGCGCACCGCTGAACAGACCGCAGCCCATCACCAGCAGTCGGCCGCCCGCGGTCGGAAAGCGGCGCGCGAACCGGAGCCATGCCCCGGTCGTGATCACCGCCGCCGCCAGCGCGACAAGCCGGAAGGCGGCGGCAGGTTCCGCGCCTGAAATGGCGCGTGTGATCGCCGCCAGCAGCCGGTCGGACAGAACGGCATGCGGAGGCAGTTCGAGCCGGTGCTGCGGGTCGGTGAAGACGTTGACGAGGAACTGGCCATCACCCCGCAGCAGCGTAGCCGCCGGCAGGAGGATCACCATCGCCAAGACCAGGACGGAACAAGCCGCGGCCGGCATCCACGCCGCCTGGCTGCGCATCGTCGCACTTCGCGTCACCATCCCCGCCGCCGCCAAGGCGACGAACACGGAGAGTGCCAGCCAGGACCATCTCGCGACCGGCGGCAGGCAAGCCAAGCCGTCCAGTCCCCACAGGCGCCAGCTTCCGGGCGCGAATGCGGTGAGCACGACGATGATCGCCAACGCCACGGCGCCGGCCAGGGCCGGACGGACGGAAGCCGGTACGCTCATGCGGTTCCTTCGGCTTCGGTCTGCATGATCCTGCCTTGTCCCTGCCGTACGGCGTTCCCGTGGTCTCCGGTGCTGTTCATTTGGAGTGAGCATAGCATGCGCGGAGGAGGAAAATCATCCGCTTGGCGAGCGCGGCGGCGTCAGGTGGCGAACGACGACTCGAAAGCTCTCCATTCCCTCTTTGTCAGAAGGGCGCCGATTTCATTCTCTGAGTATACGCCGCCCGATGGTAAAATCGCCGCTCCCGCACATGGCCGTCGCCGAATCCGGGGAGGTCTCCATGAATCACGGGCCGATGCTCATGCCGCTGCTCCGTCGGGGTTCCGCGTTCCTGCTTGTAGCCATGATGATGTCCCTCCTGAACGCGTGTTCGGCCCGGCGCATGGTGCATCGACCGGTCGACACCACCCTCGATCCGGCGGGAACCGCCGTGAGGCTGTTCTGGGGCGAGTTGTCGTTCGATCTCTGCGAGACGGTTGTGAAGGACGAGGTCCTGTCGGGAGTTCTCAGGAAGCCCGGGAGTGAAACGGGTGCATCGGCTGCGTCCCGCGCGAAGGCACGCCAAACCACCGACGTCTGGACCGGCGACGAGGGGAGAGCGAAGGCGCCCAAGGCCAGAAGCGGCATCCTGCAGGTCTACGTGGATCGCTCGTTTCCGCTCGTCCCCGCCGACGCCGCGGCCGTGGGCACGAGCGTGGCCATCCCCTTCGGGAACATCAGCATGGTCCAGGTGCTCGAAAGCAACACGGGGCTCGCCATCGTCAAGACCTTCGGCGCCCTCGTGCTGACCGCCGGCATCACCTTCGTGATCATCATGGCCACCAAGGATTCCTGTCCGTTCATCTACGTCCAGAACGGCGAGGATGAAGTCCTGGTCGGCGAAATCTACAGTGGCGCCATCCATCCGCCGCTGGAGCGCGACGACTACCTGGCACTGCCCGTCAACGGCGACGGCGACTGCAACCTGCGAATCACCAACGAGGTGCTCGAGATCCAGCACACCAACCTGGCCGAGCTGCAGGTCTTCGACCACGCATCCGGCGAACGGGTTCTGGTGGATCGGCACGGGACGCCTCATCGGCTGGCCAATGCCATGGCCCCGTCGACGGCGCGGTCCTTGGCCGGAGACGATGTCCTCGATCTCATCGCGACCGATGACGGCATCCCGTTCGTCGACGGTGGCCGGGCGCCGGATCTGCAGTCGCCCGCCGCCGCGACCACCGGCATGGACGGCGTGATTCTCACCTTCGACCGCCCCGTCGACGCCGCGCAGATGAAGCTGGTCGTCAATGCGCGCAACAGCGACTGGCTGGACCATGTGATGAGTGTCCTCTTCGAGCGCATGGGCGACCAGTTCAAGCCCTGGCAGGAGGCGCAGAAGACCGGCTCGGCCGCGTCGATGCAGCAGTGGTGCCGGGACCAGGGTCTGCCCCTGGCGGTCTCGCTGCAGACGCCCGAAGGCTGGCGTCGTGTGGACCAGTTCGACCTGCCCGGGCCCATCGCCGAGCGCGATGCCGTACTCGCGGTCGACCTGGACGGCGTGGAAGGTGACCAGGTCACCGTGAAACTCGAGTGTGGGTATCGATTCTGGGAGATCGACAGCGTCATGGCCGACTTCACCGCAGCGGCCCCGCCCGCGGCGATGACGGTCGGATTGGCGCGCGCCGTGACCGGTGAGGGCCTCGATGTGACAGCCGATCTCCTGGCGGACGACGACCGTTACCTGCACCAGCCGAATGTGGGCGATGCTGCTTCGCTGAACTATCACCTCCCGCCGCTGGCCGTGGGGCAGGCGCGCTCGGTGATCCTCCACAGCAAGGGGTATTACGACATCCTGCGCGATCCGGTCGGCCAGCCGGAATTGGCATTCGTAGCCTCGTTCCGGCAACCTGGTCGCATGGCCGGGTTCTCGCGCGATCTGTACCGCGAGCTCAGCGGCGACCAGGATCGCTGACGTGGCAGGGCAAGCACCATTCGCAACGGTCCGCGCGCCCATCACGGGCGCGCGGGCCAGGCTCTTCACCTGGCTCGTCCATGCCAGCGTGGTCGTCATCGCCTTGCGGGCGTACCGGTCACCGCGGTCGGCCTGGCGGGCGCTGCAGCACATCAGAAGGCTGAATGGTACCTTGCGCGGCGGTGAGCACGGCCAGAAGTACTATCGCTGTGGACCGCGCGTTTTCTGGACACCCATCGTTCCGCAGTGGCCATCGCGTGCGTTCGTCCGCTTCGTCGAAACGATTCTCGACCGCCTGCAGAGTTTCCGGCCCGCCGACGTCCGCCTGGGCAGCGTGATCTGGGCCGTCAGCAGCCGCTGCCCCCTCGACTGTGAGCACTGCCTGGAAGGGGACAACCTTGGCGAGCGGGAACATCTGACTTTCGAGGAGCTCGAGGGGGTGCTGGCGAAGTTCCGCGACCTCGGCGTGGTGCAGGTCTTCTTCAGCGGCGGCGAACCTCTCCTGCGATGCCATGATGTCTGCCGCCTCATGGCGGGCGCCGGCCCTGGAATCGAGTTCACCATGATGACCTCGGGGGTCGGCCTGACCCTCGAGAAGGCCCGGCAGTTGCGCCGCGCCGGGCTGCGATCGGTCCAGATCTCGCTGGACCACTGGGACGAAGGGAAACACGACCGCTTTCGCGGTCGGGAAGGCGCCTTCGCCTGGGCCAGGGACGCCGCTCGCAACGCCGGTCAGGCCGGACTGCTCGTGGGCTTTTCCCTGTGCGCGGTCCGGGATTTCGTCAACCGGGAGAACATGTGGCGCTACCTGGAGCTGGTGCGCTCGTGGGGTGGCGTCTACGTGCGCATCCTGGAACCGCGTGCCGTCGGGCGCTATGCGGGCCGGCCGGTGCAACTGGACCCGCAGCAATCGGAACTGCTCTGGGCCGTTCACGACCAGGTCAATACCGACCCGGCCTGTGCGCACCTGCCGAGGCTCAGTTGCCCCGATTACGACCGGCGCGCGTTGGGCTGCTTCGGGGCCGGCAACCGCATGGTCTACGCCGACTCGCGCGCCGAGATTCATGCGTGTCCGTTCTGCCAGGGGTCGGTCGGCAATGCATTGACGGGCGACCTGGCCTCGATGGTGGAGGGCATGCGCAAGAGGGGATGCGCCGCCTCGCGGACGGCGCCGGGCGTTCCGCAGGTGCTGGTGCACTGAGATGTGTGTCCTGCCGTGGAAACGGCAGCCAAGTGGGAGGTCCATCATGAAGCGCAATCAGCGACAAGTGCCGGATCGGTCCGCCGCGTTGTTCTGCGCCCTGGCGCTGTTGGTCTCCCCGTCTCCGGGCATCGCCGACGAATTCGCGACCGTCGACACGGCGCCGGAGGACTGTCTTGTCCACGCCAGCCTTGTGGTCAATCCGGGCGAGCCGTTGACGATCCAGCTCTTCGACGGCCGCCGGATCGACGGAAAGCTCGTGTCGTTCGACCTTGAGAAGCGGCTGGTGACCATGGAGCATTGGGACGAGCTCGGCGCCTCGCGAAGCCGGACCGAGGCGGACGAGGTCCAGCGGTACGAATACAGCCAGCGCAGCGGGAACGGTCTGGGAGTCGCCGGTGCCTTCCTGGGTTCGGTGGTCGGCGTCGCGATCGGCTGGAAGATGACCAAGAACGGCGACGAATTCATGGCTGGACTCGAGGGCGCGGCCGCCGGGGGCGTCATCGGCGGCGGACTGGGCTATGCCGCCGGCCGCGGGATGAGCGCCGGGGACCGGCCGGCCGGCGCCATCACCTGCGGGGAACGGTAAGGTCGGGGCGACCTCCACGATCCCAAAGTCGGCGCCGGCCAGTTGGCATAACGAGGATGGAAATGGCGTGATTTGCCCGGCCCCGACCTTTCCGTCCACCTCACTTCACCAGCGACACGGCCTTCGTCCCGCTGAATGCGCCGGCATTCAACCGGTAGAGGTACACGCCGGCCGCGACCGAACGGCCACTGTCGTCCGTCCCGTCCCAGGTGATCTCGTGGCGGCCGGCCGCGAGCGGCGCATCGACCAGGAGGGTCTTCACCAGGTGTCCGGCCAGATCGTACACCCGCAGCGTCGACCGTGATCCGCCGGCCAGCGTGAAGGCGATCCGCGTCGCGGGATTGAAGGGGTTGGGGACGGCGTCGTGCAGACGGTGGCCTGCGCCGGGCGACGGCAAGCCGTCCCGCACGGCGGACAGGTCCGCATGGGCCACGATCTCCAGGGAATTCAACATCGTGTAGTAACCGGGGACGCCCATCTCCATCGTCAGCTTGGAATCGGGGATCGCGATCGTCGCTGTGCGGGTGAGGTTGTCGGTCACGGTTTCGTCGTCGACCAGCGGCACGCCTTCGACGACGATCTTTCCGTGTTCGTAGCTCAGGCCCGGCCAGCCCACCGACACGGTCACGTCGTAGGTGCCGGCGGGCAGGTCGAACTCGAAGACGGCGGGCCGGCCGTATTCCGAGTACAGGATGCTGCTCTGCAGTTCATTCGGTCCCGCGGCAACCCAGCCGTACTGCCAGAACACGCTGGGCGGGCTGTACCAGCCATAGCCGTCGTTGTCGCTGTAGGCGCCGTCGCCGATCTTGAGGTACGTCTTGCCGTCAACGATCAGCGGATCGGCGGTCGGTTCGCCCACGGGATCCTGGAAGTTGAGGTAGTAGTCGCCGGGCGCGCCCTGGGCTCTCTGGTGCGTCGGCGCCGGATAGATGTCCGGCAGTGTCGCGATCTCGCCCGCCGTGAACTGGCCGATCAGCCGCCGCAGGTTGCAGATGAACTCCGCGTCCTGCACGTAGCTCGCCAGCCCGCCGATGACCTTGTCGACCTGGGGGTCGGCGACATTGGCCACGCCCGCGGCCGGGTTGGCTGCGCCATTCATCACGCGCAGGTACTCGTAGTCCTCGAGGCCGTCACGGATCAGTTCCAGACGGATCGACGGCACCGGTCGCTGGTTGTTCGATCCGTAGGGGATGGCGGCGTTGGTCGTCGCGGGCGGGTACAGCAGGTTCGTGAATCCGTTGTTGGCCGTCGGTGCGGGCGTCGTCCAGGGATTGTTCGACCATTCCAGCAGGGAGTCGTGCACCAGTCCCCGCAGCCGGTATTTCCAGAAGAACCAACCCATCAGCCGGCTGTCGATGCCCGGATGGTCCAGGGTGAACGGATTGGAATACGGGGCCACGGAATCCGGCAGGTAGTACAGCCAGGAGGACTCCCCGTGGGTAGCCTCGCGATCGGCGGCGACCGCCGGATCGAAGTTCCCCAGCCAGGTCAGCCAGATGTCGATCTGTCCGTCCTGCACGTAGTCGGCGTGGTTGTAGATCTCCGGCTTCGGTTCCTCGGACACCATCAGGCGGAGATCCGGCGCGGCGGCCTTGAGCTGCCGCGAATACCAGGCGATCGCGTCGTAGTCGGCCTGGTCGAAGGGTTCGTTGGCGATGAAGCCGTACGACCGGTCGAGGTAACCGAGATCGGCCAGGTAGTTCCGCAGCGCGCCGATATAGGCGGACCACGTCTGGTTGTAGGCCGAGCCGGGATCGTTCGCGGCGTACCAGTCGGCGGCGCTCCGGTTCTCGCCGCACAGCGAGGACGGCCGCGGGTCCTGCGACGGGGCAACGCTCCCGAGGCCCACGGCCTGGAACGAGGGGAACCCGACGCCGTCGTTGAACGGCTCGGCGAAGTTGCCGCCCATGAGGCCCGTGCCGTCCAGCCAACGCGCGGCCGGGAGCTCGAAGCCCCAGATGCCGTCGGGATCCGAAAGTGTCTGCGTGGCGCAGTTGTAGCTGATGAGCGGCGTGCCGCCGCCGTACGTCAGGCCGCTGGGCCACAGCGCGACCTGGGGCGTGAGCCGGTGGTCGATGAGGAACTGCCGCCAGCGATCCATGAAGGACCAGTCGCTGTAGCCGGCGCCGTATTTCGCAAGGACCTCCTGCTGGGAGAAGCCCACGCTGGAAGCCACGCTCAGCTCGCCGGGCAACTGGAAATCGAACACGTGCAGGGCGATGGGGACGGTGATCCCGGCCACCGTCACGTCCGTGCTGTAATCGCCGGCCGGCGTGCCGGCCGGAACCTCCACCGTGACCCAGAACGCGGTATTCTCTCCCGCCGTCAGCGCCACCGTGTCGCCGTTCTCGAGCGGCCACAGCGGGTCGGGGTACTCGCCGACGCCGCCGCGCATGTCGGTGGCCTGGGTGACGGTGACGTACTGCACCTGGTAGATCAGCTGCGAAATGCCCGCGCCGAAGTCCCCGACCGACACGGTGACGTTGCCTGAAGCGGACGGTTTGACGACGACCAGGAACGGCTCGAACTCGTTGCGGGCGGCATGAACCTGGACCAGAGACTGTTCGGCGACAGGGACCGCGTCATTCTTGAACACCTTGACGCCCGGCGGGCACGTCCAGAGGTCGAACGCTTCGGTCGACTGGGTCAGT
The DNA here is from genome assembly GCA_020049465.1 of bacterium. Taxonomy (GTDB): domain Bacteria; phylum Krumholzibacteriota; class Krumholzibacteriia; order LZORAL124-64-63; family LZORAL124-64-63; genus CAINDZ01. The sequence continues at coordinate 44,303 of JAIFKS010000098.1, forward strand.
CGGTAGGTGCACATCTCGACCTGGGCCCGGGTCTGCAGGGGAATGCCGAGGGCCAACACCGCGAGGAAGCACGACAGCAAACCGCGCCGGGAGTTCATGGGCCACCTTCGATGGATGAGAGGGGGATCCGCGCCGTGGACATGGGGCGATGCCCACTCCCATGATATCACCGATGAAGCGGTCAGTGTTCAAAAAAGGAGTGAATGTGTCTTGTCAACCCGCTGCCCGGTGAGGTGATCAGGACACCATGGGGTGTCGCGTTCGCGCTCCCGGTCATCGTGGTTCGGCACGGCCCGCCGGCGCCCGTGCCTCAGCCCCGGACGCGGTGCGGCATCGACTCCGGGATCACGAGCGACATCTCGACGAATCCGCGGTACTCGCCGTTCTCGAACCAGGGTGACTGGTAGATGAGTTTGCGCACGCCGTTCTTCTCGATCGTGTAGGCGTTCGACGTGCGCTCGGCCAGCATGGCCGCCAGTTGTGATCGTGACGGCTCCGGGTGGCAATCGAGCACGTTGCGTCCGATCAGGTCGGCGCCGCCATCGCTCGCGAAAGTCTCCACCGCGCGCGCGTTCATTTCGAGGATGATGCCCGCGGCGTCGCAGACGGTGATCGCCGCGGGGAATTCGCGGATCCAGGCATGTGGCGTCAAGACGGTCTCCTTCGCGGCCTGGCGGCGGCCGCGATCCCGGGTTCCGGCCATGCCGGCCATGGCCAGGCTGGTGGACGTGCAGATTATCGGTTCGGCGGCTTTTGAGCCAGAGGAGAGCGTGTGCCGCCAGCGGGGTGATCGCGTCGCCCGTGGCGAATTTGCGCCGGCGCAAGTCCTTGCAGAGCGCCGTCCGTCCCCGGCGAACGCGGCCCGGGTTGCGCAGGAGGATATCGCAGTGCTAAGCTGTCGCGGATGCGAACATCCTTCCTGCTCTCCCTCCTGCTGCTCGGAAGCCTTCAGGCCGCATTCGCGCCTGCCGTTTTGCATGTCGAGCCCGGTGGGCTCCTTCAATTCACCGGCAGTCCTTTCGAGTGCCCGCCGGCCACGGCCGAGAGTCCGATCGCGGTCAAACGGCTGGCCGAATCGCCGCGGCAGTCGGCGCTTCAGGGAGACGGGAAGTCGGCGAAGTTCATCCTCGCCGGCGCGCCCATCCCGGCGTGCGATGGCGATCCCGCTTCGTCGCGGACCAGCATCGCGAAACTGGCCGACGCCGAATCCATCCGCCTGCAGCCGCGAAAACCGCGAGCGCCGCCCACGGCTCCCCGCTTCTAGTCGATCACCAAATGCCACGGTCGTTTTGAAGCAACCCTGGTCGGCCACGGGCCGACCTCCGGGAGGAGTCCGCAATGTCGAATCCGGAAAATCACAATAAGGTCAACAAGAACGGCGGCCCGAATGAGCAGCAGTCCTGGCGTCAACGGTACGGGGCCGGGCTGCTCTTGGCCGGCTTTGCCCTGCTGATCGTCGTGATGGTCGTGATGCAGAAGAGAACCGTTCAGTGACCCCGGCGAGGTGGGCCGGAATCGATTCCGGCCCACCTCGGCACCGTCGGCGGCTCAGCGCTGCCGGCGCCGCTCGTCCCCGCGATGCGACCGAAGCCCCCCCTCTTGGCATACATCACAGATCAATGTATAGTGCTGCAAGGTACGCCGGATTCAGCACCACCAGCGCCGCGCGGGACGTGAATTCATGGAGATCAGCAAGGACCTGATGGCCGCCTCCTCGACCTCGCTCGTCCTGGCGATCCTGGTCGAAGGCGACAGCTACGGCTACGCCATCATCAAGCGGGTCAAGGAGTTGTCCGACGGGCGCCTGGAGTGGACGGACGGCATGCTGTACCCCGTCCTGCACCGGCTCGAGCGGCTCGGCCACGTCGAGGCGAGGTGGGAGGTCGCCGAAAGCGGCCGCCGCCGCAAGTACTACCGGATCACATCCGGAGGCCGGGCCCAACTCGCGGAGGAACGCCGGCAGTGGCAGGCGGTCGACGCGACGCTGCGGGGCATCTGGTCGGCGCTCTCCACTTCCGTCCCGGTCAGCCACCCGGCGCCCGCCGCGCCGTTTCCCCAGGGAGCCTGAGCCATGACGACTCCGGGCCAGGAGGCCGCGCTCGAGGATCAGATCGACCAGTGGCGCAACTATCTGCGCCGCCGGCAGGCGATCCACTCCGTCGATGTGGCCGAACTGGAAGACCACCTGCGAGAGCAGATCGCGGGGCTGGTCGACGCGGGACTGGGCGTCGACGAGGCATTCCTGGTGGCGGTCAAGCGCATGGGCAATCTGGACGCGCTTTCGCGGGAGTTCGCACGCGAGCACTCGGACCGCCTCTGGAAGCAGCTCGTCGTCGCCCCTTCCGCTGGCGGGGAAGCCCACGGACGGACCCGCAAGGATGCCATCGTCGCCTTCTGCCTCGCGGTGGCGGCGGGCCTGCTCATCAAGGCGCCGACGCTGTTCGGCATGAGGTGGGGACAGGACGAGGGATTCTACGGCCGCAACCTCAGCTTCTTCGTGCTGCCCCTGTTGACCGGCTACTTCGCCTGGAAGCGGGGCCTCGACACCCGCACGGTGCGCTGGCTGGTCGCGGCATTCGCCGCGGCGGTCGTGATCGCCAACATCCATCCCTTCGTCAAACTCGGCTCCACCGAGGTGCTGACGGCGCTGCACCTGCCGATCGCGCTCTGGCTGGTCGTGGGCGTCGCCTACGCCGGCGGCCGCTGGGCGCAGGTGTCCGGTCGCCGCGCGCATCAACGAATTCGGCTTCACACCCAACCGCGTGGCGGCGCTGGGCGAGAACGTGATCCTGCTGGTCAACCTGGCCTGGTCCACCGTGCTCTACGTGAGGCTTCTGCGCGGGCGGGGTTCGTTCGCGCGCATCGAACGCTGGCAGACGGACTACCTGCCGGTCTATGCCGTGTGGGCGGTCATCGTCCTGGGCGTCTTTCCGCCGCTGTTCCGCTACGTCTGACCGGCGTCGGGAACTATTTGGCGGCGCCATGGTCCATAGCAGGATGCCGGGCTCCCGGCGCCTGCACGTGACCATGGATTTCCGATCAGGAGGACGTTGTGGCGGAAATCGATCGCTCGCAGGTCAGCTATGTCTTCGACGGCGTGTCGGCCAGCGTCCTGCCGGAGTTCGTGGTGTCGACCATCCGGTCCTTCGCGGCGACGGAGAACCTCTATCGTTCGGCGGTCCGCGAGATCGCCACGAAGCTGGAGAATCTCAATGACGAGTTCAAGTACACGAAGGACCGCAACCCGATCCACCTGATCACGACGCGGGTCAAGACGCCCAAGAGCATCATGGACAAGCTGCTGAAGCGCGGCCTGCCGCTCAGTGTGGAATCCGCGCGGGAGAATCTGACGGATATCGCCGGCATCCGGGTCATCTGCCCGTATGTGGCCGACATCCATCTGGTCGCCGGTCTGCTCGTTTCCCAGGACGACATCGAACTGATCCGCAGCACCGACTACATCGCCGACCCCAAGCCGAACGGCTATCGCAGCCTGCACCTGATCGTGTCCGTCCCGGTCTTCCTGTCGGATCGCACCGAGCGGGTTACGGCGGAAGTCCAGATCCGGACCATCGCGATGGACTTCTGGGCCTCGCTGGAGCACGAACTGGCGTACAAGCTCACGGACCGGGGCGGGCAGGAAGTGGCCCGCGAACTGCGGGCCTGCGCGGACGTCATCGCCGCGACCGACCTGCGCATGCAGGCGCTGCACGAGGCTTCGGGCCGGCCGGATTGCAACGTCGACGGGTGACCCGCGGACGATTCCGGATCAGTCCGGAACCTCCGCCTCGACGAGCTGCGCGAGCAACGACAGTGATTCCTGCCAGCCCTGATAGCAGGCCTCGGGCGGGATCATCCCGGGAATTCCCTCCTGCACGATGTGCAGTTCGGTCCCGCACGACACCTGCTTCATCGTGACCGTCGTCACCATTTCCCCCGACAGGTTCGGGTCGTCGAACTTGTCCGAGTTCCGGATGCGTTCATTGGGTACGAGTTCCAGGTACTCGCCCCCGAAGGAATGGCTGTTGCCGGTGCTGAAGTTCGTGAACGACATCCGATAGGTGCCGCCGACCCTGGCGTCCAGGTGGTGCACCTTGCAGGTGAAGCCGTGCGGCGGAAGCCATTTGATCATCGCGTCGGCATCGAGGAACGCGCGGTAGAGCCGTTCGGGCGGGGTACGCAGGATGCGATGGAGACTGACGGTGTGGGTGGACATGGCCGTCTCGCCTTTCGCCGGTAGATGTCCGATCGTCCGGACTCGGGTGTCGGCCAATGATACCGCCGGGCTTTTCAGGCCGCTACGGCTCCGAACAAGAAGGAAGGCGGCCGGTCCGCAGCCCCGGCCGCCCTCTTCGGGCCGTCATTGATACGGTGTCGTCAGCGGCTGCCCGCGCCCACGGGTTCCTCGCACTGAAAGCGTCCCACCGAAACGCGCAGCACCTCGCCGAGACGCGACAGTTCGGCGGCGCTGGCGTCGACCTGGCGGCCGGCGCTGCCGATCTCGCCGAGGCCCGCGTTCACGCGCGCGATGCCGTCGGCGATGGTCTCCGAACCGGCGGCGATCTCGGTCATGTGCGCGTTCGTGCTGGCCACGCCACCGTTGGCCGCGGCGATGCTGGCCGCCACCTCACGGGTGACGGCCGTCTGTTCCTCGATCGCGGCCGCGATCGTCCCGGTGAAATCGCTCATCTGGGCGATGATGCCGGTGATCACGTTGATGTCGGTCGCGGCGCTGCCGGTCGACTGCTGCACCGCGGCGATGCGCCGCTGGATGTCCTCGGCCGCGACCGTCGTCTGGCGGGCCAGTTCCTTGATCTCGCTGGCGACCACGGCGAAGCCGCGGCCGGCGTCACCGGCGTGCGCCGCTTCGATGGTCGCGTTGAGGGCCAGCAGGTTGGTCTGGGAAGAGATGCTGGAGATGGTCTCGGTCACGTTGCCGATCTCCTTGGCGGCCCGTTCCAGATCGCCCATCGTCCGGCTGATCTCGAGCGCCTGCCGCGAAGCGTCCTCGCTGACGGCCCGCGCCCGCTCCGAGCTGTTGGCGATGCTCCCGACGGTCTCGCTCAGTTCGCCGGTCGCGGCGGCAACGGTGTGCAGGTTGGCGGTTGCCTGCTGCATGTTCGCGGCCACGTCCTGGGCGCCGGCGCTGAAGTTCCCGGCGGTCTCGGTCATGTTTCCCGCCAGCGCGTTCATCTCGCTCACGCCGGCCGACATGCTGCCGGCGACCGCCGACAGTTCGGTCGAGGCCGAGGCCACGGTCTGGATGCCGCCGGTGATCTCGCCGATGACGTCGCGGAACGAGCGCCCCATCGCGTTCAACGCGCGGATCAGGCGCCCGACCTCGTCCTCGGGGCCCTCGGGCAGGGTGCCGGTCAGGTCGCCGCGCGCCATGGCCGAGGCGAAGGTCACGGCGCCGCCCAGGCGACGGGTGATGGTGACGGCGATCCCGTTGACCATGAAGGCCAGGAAGGTCAGGGCCGCCGCTGCGAAGGCGGCCACCACGGCCAGCCAGGTGGCGCGGGAGCGCAGGAGGGCCGCCACGTTCCGTTCGTCCGTGGCCAGTTGTCCGTTCGCCAGCGTCACGACTTCGTCGATCGCGGTGCGGTGCTGCTTGAACAGCGGCTCGAGCTGCCCGTGCAGCACGGCGCGCGCGAGCTCCCGGTCCCTGCGCGTGGCGGCGGGCGTCAGGTCGCGGTCGACGATCGTGAAGAACTGTTCCGCCGGTCCGTACGAGTCCTCCAGCAGCAGTGTCCGCAGCCGACCGGTGATGCCGGAATCGGCCCAGTACCGGTGCCGGTCCGCGTGTTCCTTGCGCAGCGTGCGCATCCGGTCGGAAAATTCCACGACCTCCGCCGGCGAATCCGCGTCCGCGATCTGGTAGGCCATCAGATAGGCCTCGACGATGTACTCGGGAGGCGGCAGAACGTCGGCGACCAGGTCCTTGCCCTCGATGATGCGCGCGTAGGCCGGACCGTTGACCTTGGTGGCCCCGACGGTGGTCCACGACAGGAAGGCGAAGACGGCAAACGCCAGCGCGGAAACCCCGACGCCGAGCAGCAGCTTCAAGCGAAGACTCATCGCGGATGATCCCTTTGTGCGAGACAGGAACGGCGGGAAGCGGCGCTCGTGCCGATGGCTGCGCGATAGCTGCTCCGGTTGTCCGGTTTGATCGGGCGTATTCAGACAACCTTGAGCGGCAAAAGGGTTAAGCCGCCAAACAGCCTCCGTCCGTTCAGGTCCCCCGGGGGCGGTTCCTTCAGGCCGCCCGGGCGTACATGTCCGTCCCCAGCTTCGGATCCGGCGCGAAACCCACTCGCGTCAGATAGGACCGATGACGCTCGACGCCTCCGCGGGCCACGAATCGCCTCGTTCGCGGGCAATCCACCACCGCGGACCAGGAGCGATAGAAGTACTGGGCGCAGCGGAAGTCGCGGTACGCCGGAATCACATAATCCAGACGCACCATCAGGGTGTCTTCGGCGTCGGGTTCGCAGATGACCAGTCCGACCGGCAGCATGTCGCGCAGGATGAGGACGATGCGGGGATTCGTGATGTCCCCGACCCTGAACTCGGGGAAGAAACGTTCGATGTCCGCGCGGTGGAAGTCCAGGAAACGCCGCACATAGCCGTTGTCCAGACGGCGGATGGCCAGCAGTTCGAAGGCCTCGCTGCGGCCCGGTTGCATCTTCGCCAGGTAGACGACGTTCACCACGGCAATGAAGCCGTTGACCACCAGCACGGGGTAGGCGTCGACCAGCCAGCCATAGCCCGCGAACAGCACCGCGCCCACCAGATTGAGTGCGCGCAGCCGGGCCAGCGAGCTCATCGTCAGCGAGATGGCCACCAGCACGGAGGCCGCGTAGCCCAGTACGTCGATCCAGTTCATCGTTTCCGTCCTGCTTCTGCCGGTTTTCCTGTCGATCCCCGGCCCGGGCTTCGGATCCGTCCGTCGGGCCGGCGCAAATCCCGGTGATGGTAACCCAAGCCGCAGGGATCGGCATCCCGCGGCGGGGCGCCGCTCGGGCGCCGGGTCGAGCGATCGCCCCGGGATGGCCCTCAAACGGGACGGGTCCGCTCCCGATGACGGACCCGGGCATCGCCGCATTCATATTGCGTATCCCGTGCGTCTGGGCCACGATGCCCCTCAGGTTCGCGGCCCCGACCCCGGTGTGTTGCGCGCGTAACCTGGTCCGTCATTCGGGAGGCTGACATGAAGAAATCGATGCTGTTGATCGCGCTGTCGGTGCTGGTCGTCTTCCTCTTCGGCAGTTCGTCGGCGCAGGCTGCCGGCACCATGGGGCTGAAGGCAGGTCTCACGTACTCGACCTTCACCGGCTCCGACGCCGAGGTGTTTGACCTTGATCCCAGCTATCGGATGGGGTTCGCCTTCGGCGGTTACGCCAACTACCCGCTGACCCCGATGCTCTCGTTCCAGCCCGAAGTCTATTATGCGATGAAGGGCGCGAAGTAAGAAGAGGGCGGGGATTCGCTGGAATTCAAGTTCACCTATCTGGACATTCCTCTGCTCTTCAAGCTGAATGCCGGCGCCGAGTCGAGCGCGTTCTTCGTGGCGGGGCCGAGCATCGCCTTCAACCTCGACGCCAAGGTCGCGGTCGAGAGCGATGGCGTCTCGGCTGAAACCGATATCGAAAACATCAAGAGCATGGACGTCGGCCTCACCTTGGGTGTGGGCGCCTCGTTCACGAAGTTCAGCATTGAAGGCCGCTACACCATGGGTCTGTCGAGCTTCGACGACTCGGAGAACCCGGACGACGTCAAGAACTCCGGGTTCACCGCCCTGGTCGGCATGGGGTTCTAGTCCGCGGCGGGATGATCGTCGGCCCGGCTGATGGCGCCGTGGCCGGAAACAAGGCAGGGCCGCCTCCCCGGAAGGAGGCGGCCCTGTTTTCGATCATTGCGGTCTAGCGGAACAGGCTCTTGACGGCGCCGAAGCTCGTCGTCTCGTCGGCGACGATATCCTGCTGCTCGACGACCACGTTGTCGACGTGCATCGTCGAGACGCTGCCGACATTCGCGCCCGTGTTGGCCATGAACTGGATCGTCAGGAAGTCCGTGCCCAGCGGAGCCATGAACGAACCGCTGAACGTGGTCCAGCCGGCCGGCGCGTAGTTGCCCAGCAGGCCGGAGGAGCCGACGATGCCGGCGCCCGTCTTTTCGGCGAAGATCTGCACGAAGAACACGCCGCCCAGCGCGGCCTCGCCCAGCTTCAGGTCGAACGACCAGGAGACCAGGCCGGGAGCGGCCGTGCCGGGCAAGGTCGACTGCTTCAGCGTCAGGCCCAGGGCCTCGGCGTGGTTATCCATGAACGCGTTGTACGTGCCGGGGGCCGAAGGGCCGTTGTCGGGCGACTGCACGGGCACGGACGAGTTGACGCCCAGCCCGAACACCTGCCAGCCGGTCAGGTCCCCGGATTCGAAGTCGGGATTGACCAGCAGGTTCGTCGCCATGCCGGCGGTCGCGGTCAGCGAGAGCATCAGGCCGACGCAGGCGATTCCAGTCAGCAGCTTTCTCATGGACATGTTCTTTTCCTCCCCATTGCAATGTTCCAGCGCGCGCGGCCCTTCGGCGTTTCCGTGGGCGAACGGAGTTGCCGGCGGCCCAATGATCAAGCCATCGTTGCCCCCAACCGTCTCCGGGGCGGAAAGTGGCGACCGCTTGTCGTTTCATTATCCACTTTGTTCGGTGTCCGAGCAATGATTGTTTCGGCTGTGGACGCGAATTCGGCGCCGCTTGCCGCCCTCTTTGTCGCGTCGCCTCGGCTGTTTATGGCGTCAGGTGCTTTTTTTTGTATTAGAAACCGATCTTCTGGCCCGGAGGAGCGCGGGCCCGCCACCACGCGCACCCGAAAACTCCGAGAATCCACTGCGGCTTTTTCAAAGAAGCAACTAATGTCAAACGGCCCCAAACGCGGAGGAGACGGATCCGATGGCTGACGCATCACGAAGCACCGGTCTGCAGACGATCTTTTCCTTTTTCCTCGGGCTGATGTTGACCGCTTTCATCGGCGTGGGTGTCTACACCTTTCATGCGCCGGGTACAGAGTTGGACGACCGGATCCGCGATCTGGATCGCCAGGAAATGGCGATCCGCAACGCGGGCCCCGAGAGCGATCTGTCGGCCGCGGATCGCGACCGGATCCAGGAACTGAACGAATCCCGCAACCGACTGGCCGATGCCGCGCAGGTGGAGCGGGAGGCCTGGGGCCGCAGCACCAGCATCATCCTCATCGCGCTGGCCACGTTCGTCATGGCGGTGTCGCTGGTGCGCGCCGATCAGTTGCCGGTGATCAGCAACGGCCTCTTGCTGGGCGGCGTCTTCACGATGGTCTACGGGGTCGGGTGGATCGTCGCCACCGACACGTCGATCGCCCGCTTCTTCGTCATGACGGTCGCGCTGGTCGTGACCCTCGCGCTCGGCTACGCGCGGTTCGTCCGTCGCCGATCGCCGGCTTCGGAGCCGGGCGGGCCGAAGGCGACGCCTGTCGAGGGGCTCGCGCGCGTCGAGCAGCGCCTGGGTGAACTCGAGGAACGGATGAACCGGGCCGCGAACGCGCTCCGCCCCGGGAGCGATCGCTGACCTGTTCGTCGACCATCGACACCGGCGTGCCTTCCACGGGGCGGGAGGGGGTCGGGCCAAAATTGGCAGTCCGGACCGGAACCGGCTATCATTACCTCATGCCGACACCGCACATCAACGCCAGGCCGGGCGATTTCGCCGAGGCCGTTCTCATGCCCGGCGACCCGCAGCGCGCCGAGCACATCGCCACGACCTTTCTCCAGGACGCCCGCCGCGTCACCGACGTACGCAACGTCTGGGGCTACACCGGCACCTGGCAGGGCAAGCCCGTCTCGGTGATGGCGCACGGCATGGGCATCCCGTCGTGCTCGATCTATGCCACCGAACTGATCCGCGAGTACGGCGCCAAAACGCTGATCCGCGTCGGCAGTTGCGGCGCCCTGGCGCCGGACGTGAAGCTGGGCGACGTGATCATCGCGCTGGGCGCCTCGACCGATTCGAAGGTCAACCGGGTGCGCTTCCGCGACCACGATTTCGCCGCTCTCGCCGACTTCGGCCTGGTCGAACGCGCCGTGGCCTGCGCCCGCGCCGCCGGCGTGCCGGTGCGTGTGGGCAACGTGTTCTCGTCGGATCTCTTCTATTCGCCCGAGGCGGAGATGTTCGACGTCATGGAGAAGTACGGGATCCTCGGCGTCGAGATGGAGGCCGCGGGCCTGTACGGCGTCGCCGCCGAGGAAGGCGCGCGCGCGCTCACGATCGTCACGGTGTCCGACCACATCCGTCGCCATGAACATCTTTCGTCGGACGACCGGCGCACCAGTTTCGACGCCATGATGGGTGTCGCTTTGAACACGGCGATCGCCGAATAGCCTACTTCACCAGGACCATCCTCTGGCTGCGATTCCAGTCGCCGGTGCTCAGCACGTACAGGTAGCCGCCGGCGGCCACCCGCTGGCCGGCGCTGTCGCGCCCGTCCCAGGCTTCGCTGTAGTCGCCCTGCTCCAGATCCGCATCCACGAGCGTGCGGATGACGCGCCCGCCCAGGTCGTAGATCGCCAGCGTCACGCGGTCGGCGCGCGCCAGGTGGAAGCGGATGGTGGTCACGGGGTTGAAGGGGTTCGGGAAGTTCTGCTCCAGGCGCGCGGGCTCGAACGCCGGCACCGCGGCCACCGCCGCGAGGGGCAGTCCGTCGGCGTCGAAGTCGTCGTACGGATAGGCGCTGGGGTCGTTGACATCCCAGTCGGCCAGCAGTTCCTCGATGGCCTGCGCCGTGGCCTGCACGGTGGAGTCCGCGGCCGCCGCGGTCAGCAGATCCTGGATGGCCAGCGCCTCGGCCGCCGCGACGGCGGTGATCGGCTCGAACGCGCCCCCGTTCTTGACGCCCCCGTTGTTGTAAACCGCGATGCCGTAGAGCACGGCCTCCCAGGCCCGGATGGTGTGGCGGGGGGCCACGCCGTCGTTGGTGTAGGCGGCGAAGGTGCCGCCGAGCTGCCCGGAAACGGTCTCGTAGTAGGTGGCGATCACCGTCGAAGGGAAGATGCGCCGGATCTGGATGGCGCCCTGGGCGCTGGAGGGGCTGTCCTTGTTGAGGGCGTCGTGCGTCACCGAACCCGCGGGCGTCGGGATGTCCACGTAGCCGGTCTGCAGGCCCGACACCGTGACCCCGCCGATGACGGTGCTGCAGCCCCAGTCCTCGCCGTTCCACATCGGCAGGTCGGAGATGCTGCCGCCGATGCGCACCAGGTCCTTCTGGCACTCGACCCAGTTGGAGTGCGCGTAGAAATCCTGCACCGCGTGGAGGGCCTTGCCGAAGACGATCAGGGCCAGCGCGAAATCGCGCTGCCAGCCGGCCGGACGCGGATTGGCCTGGGCCAGGCCCAGGAGGATCTGCCGCGCCGCCTCCACACGGGCGTTGACCGTGATGATCGACTGGTCGAGCTGGTTGTTGTCGAAGTGGTCGGCGCTGAGCACGTTGACGATGGTCGCCGAATCGGGTTCGCAGCCCGCAGCCCACTGCAGCCACGACGGGCAGTAGCAGCTTTCGCGGCAGCCGTCCAGGTCGGGCAACCGGCAGCCCTGCTTGATGAGCGTCAGCGCGATACCCGGCACGCCCTGCGTGGCCAGCACTTCGCCCGCCATGTTGGCGTGTCGGAACACTTCGAAGGCGGAGGCGGGAGCGGGCCCGGCCAGCCAGAGCGTGACCGCGAACACATGGACGGCGATCAGCGGGGCGACGGCGCGACGTGCGCGCGCGCCGGGCATGGCAACAGGCATGGCGACCTCGATTCGGGCGGACGGATGGGGACGCAAATAACAGGAGCCATTATATCCTGGATATGAGGCGTGTCAATCGGGCGGCCAGGAGGTCGGATCGGGCAGCGGTTGATCCCGGGGGGAGGCGGCGCGCCCGTGCGCGCCGCCTCTGTCGCCGGCGTCGATTCCTAACGCAGCATCTTCCACATGTACGCGTACGTCAGCGCCCACATGTAGGCGCGCTGGTTCAGGTTGGCGGCGGCGCCGTGTCCGCCTTCGGTGTTCTCGTAGTAGTAGACCGGCTTGCCCATGTCGGTCATGCGCTTGACCATCTTGCGGGCGTGACCCGGGTGCACGCGGTCGTCACGCGTGGACGTGGTGAACAGGACCTTCGGATAGGTCTTCGACTTGTCCAGGTTCTGGTACGGCGACCAGTTCTTCATGAATTCCCAGTCGGCGGTGTCGGGGTTGCCGTACTCGGCCATCCAGCTGGCGCCGGCCAGGAGCTTGTTGTAACGCTTCATGTCCAGCAGCGGCACCTGGCAGACCACGGCGTTGAACAGTTCGGGCCGCTGCGTGAACGCCGCGCCTACGAGCAGGCCGCCGTTGGAGCCGCCGACGATGCCCAGGTGCGCGGGCGAGGTGACCTTGCGGGCGATCAGGTCCTCGGCCACGGCGATGAAGTCGTCGAAGCTGCGCTGGTGGTTCTCGCGGACCGCCGCCTGGTGCCAGCGGGGACCGAATTCGCCGCCGCCGCGGATGTTGGCCAGCACGTAGACGCCGCCGCGGCCCACCCAGGCATCGCCGGTCGTGCCCGAGTAGCCGGGCCGCATGGAGACCTCGAACCCGCCGTAGCCGTAGAGCAGGGTGGGGTTGGTCCCGTTGGCCGC
>JAIFKS010000071.1 GCA_020049465.1 bacterium
AGCCGACGCGCGGTGACCGGTGGCGCGACGCGGCGCGCCGTCTGCATGCGGGCCACTGGGGCCTGCCGATCATGCCCCGGCTCTACGATCTAGGCACGCTGATGTTCGTCGTTGTCCTGGTCACCGGCCTGGCGCTCGGCCTGCGCACCCGCAGACGCAACCGGAAGCACCACCCCTCGTGAGCGTTTCGTGCGGGCCGTTCGCGCGGAGTTGCCGCCGCTTGGCCGTGGCGGCGCTTCCGTTCGCAGCCTTGGTGTTGTTCACGGCTTCGTTTGCGCCGGCCGCCGCCGTCGTCACGCGCGAAGAGGCGCGCTACGTGATGGGCACGGTCGCCACGGTCAACGTTGCAGCGTCCGGCGAGGCGGCGGCGCTGGCCGCTCTGGACGCCGCCTGGGCCGCCTTCGGGCTGGTCGACGCGCGGATGAGCACCTGGCGCGACGATTCGGATCTGGCGCGCGTGAACGCGGGGGCCGCCTTGGCGCCGGTGGAGGCGCCCGGCGACCTGATCCGTGTCGTGGCGGCTGCGTTGCGCGTGGCCGACGAGACGGGCGGCGCCTTCGACCCGACCGTGCTGCCGCTGCTGCGCGCGTGGGGACTGCAGGGCGGCTCGCCGCGCGAGCCGACCGCGGACGAACTCGCGGACGTCCTGGCCGTGACCGGCGCGCGCCATGTCCGCGTCGATTCCATCGCCGGCACGATCGGCTTCGCGCGCGACGGCGTCGCGCTCGACCTCGGCGGCATCGCCAAGGGCTTTGCACTGGATCTCGCCCGCGAAGCGATGACCACGGCCGGAGCCGTCGCCGGCGTCCTGGACCTGGGCGGCAACCTGCTGGTGTTCGGGCCCGCGCGCGAGGAAATCGGCATCGTGGATCCCGACGATCCGACCCGGACCGTGGCGATGGTACCGGTGGAAAACGCCGCCGTGGCCACTTCGGGACAATACGAACGGCATGTCGAGATCGACGGCCGGCGCCGCGGCCATATCCTCGATCCGCGGTCCGGCCTGCCTGTCGATCGCCGCGGCAGCGTCACCATCGTGTCGCCGAGCGGCATCCTGGCGGACGCGCTGGCCACGGCCGTGTTCGTTCTCGGCGTCGAAGCGGGCGAGGAACTCGTGGCGCGCCATCCCGGGACGGGTTGCGTGATCGTCATCCCCGACGCGGCGGGCCGCTGGTGCGTCCGGCGCTCCGGGACGCTGGCGGAGCGTCCCTGATTCAGCGCCGGGAGTGGGTGGGTTTCCGAAAAAGCGGAAGCCGGCGCGTGTCGGCGCCGGCTTCACACTTTCCTGTCGGGCAAGAAGCCGCCTACCAGCCCTTCGCCTCGAACTTCACGGTCTCGCTGTACTCGCGCCAGAGCCGCGCGCTTTCGTCCTCGACGCCGTAGGGCATGTACCAGAGGTTCACGGTGATGTCCAGCGTGTCGCTCGGATACTGGATCACGTACTCGCCGTCGACCTCGACTTCTTCCTCGGGGAAGAAGATCTCCCAGTCGGTCGTGATCGTGCGCAGGGGCGGCAGGCTCGTGTCGGCGAGCAGGCCGCTCTTCTCGTAGGGTCCGCGACCCATCCGGTCGCCTCGTCCGAGCCGCTGCGGCACGGGCATGAACACACGTTCGGCGGAAAATACGTCGTTGCCGTTCTTGTCAACCGCGGAAACCGACAGCACCAGTCGGTTGGGAGTGGGTCAGCCATCGGGGATGCCGTGACCGGTCCGGTTGGTCAACTCGACCTTGACCGTCGCCTTGGGGCGCATCGTCGTGTTGTCACGCCAGACGATGGCGCGGGCGTCGACGTGCATGTCCACAGCCAGGTCCGACATCTCCTTGACCCGGAAGCTCTGCATGTTGTGGCCCAGGCCGGATTTTTTCATGTGGCAGTCGACGCACGTTTCGGAGCCGCCCTCCGGCACGTAGGCGAACAGGTAGCTGCCGTAGGCGGTGGCGCACTGCGTCGGGTTCTCGAGTTCGAAGTTCGGGCCCTGGCCGTGGCACTGGCCGCAGAAGATCGACTCGGACATGATCGGGCTCGGCTTCATCGATTTGAAGCGGTCGTCCGGATGCTCGCCCTCGCCGCTGACGCCATAGACGGTGTCACGGCGCGGATAGCCGTCGACCCACTTGTGCACGATGGCGTTCCGGTTGTGGCACACCAGGCAGTTGATGTTGAGCGAGTTCAGCGTGGTGGCGAACTTCTCGGCGCCGGGCTCGTCGTCGTTGTTGACGGCATCCCGCCACGCGTCGATGGTCGTGACGATCTCCTGGGCCACCTTGTCCGTGGCATCGGCGAGCTGCGGCAGGTGGCATTTCGCACAGCCCATCAGGTGTTCGACCCGCACGTCCTTGGCCGTTTTCACGCCGGAGGCTTCCCACTCCATGCAGCCGTTGTCGATCGAGGTCCGGAAGGTCATCGCCGTGCGTCCGGTACCGAAGATGGGTCGCGAGTGCATGGAGGCCGCCCACTGGTCGTGCGCGTCCTGGTGGCACTCGATGCACGATTGCGAGTCGTAGCGCGCCACGAGCTCGGCGATCGAATTCGCCTTGGGTAGCGCCGCCAGCGTCTTGTCGCGTCCGATGCCGGCCGGGGCCTGCGCGCCCAGCGCCGCACCTGCGGCGCACAGCAGCGCCAGCGGCAGCAGTTTCCTGAGAGTCATGTCACCGCTCCTCGCGGTTGAGGTCTGTCCGGTCCCGATGCTGCAGGGAGACCGCCGCGCCGCAAGGAGGTCGGCCGGCGCGGCGGCCCTTTCCGCTGCGTCGCGTCAGCAGCCCGCCATCCCGGCCCGCGGCTTGTCGACGAGGATGTCGGCGCCGGGCTTGAGGTTCTTGGCCTTGCCCTTGGGCGTCAGCACGGTGATGGTGCTGTCGGTGACGCCGATGATCATCGACTTGCCGATGACGACTTCCTTCTCCACGCGGACCACCCGCAGGGTCAGACCTTCCTTGATCCACTCCGGCTTCTCGACCTTGAAGTTCACCACAACGGTGTCCGCCGCGACCGAATGCACCTGGCAGGGCAGGGGGGCGGCTGTGGCCATCGCGGCGCCGACCGCGGTCAGGATCACGACGAATGCCAGACGTCTGAACATGGAATTCTCCTTCGCTGAGACCGACTTGGACCGCGTCGCCGGGCTGAACGCCGCGCGCGTCCGGGTCGGAAACCTGCCGGTTCCGTCATCCGGAAGTTGCCTTCTGCAAGAATGGTATCGGCGGCGCAGGCGGCGCAGAAATGAATGATCCGCATGGCGGCCATGCCCCGGGGGCATGGGGCCCCGGAAATCAGCGGAAAAGGCTCTTGAACGTCCCCCAGGCCTGCGAAGGATCCGGGGGGACGGAACTGGCGGCCCCGAAGGGACTGGTGCTGACCACGACGTCGTCGAACAGCACGCCCGCCGGGCCATGGTCGCCGTGGAAGAAAAGGCTCAGCCACAGCACGCTCACGTCCAACTGGTCGGTGCTGCGCAGCCAGAGGTCGTTCCAGGGGCCGATCTGGAGGCCGTCGATCCAGTAATTGAGGATCCCGCCGGCCCCCGCGGTCCCGGCGGTCGGCGTGCCGCCGTCCAGCATGATCTCGATGCAATACCACCGGTCAGCCTGCATCAGCGGAGGCAGGACCGTTTCACGGTGCGATGCCGTGGTGCAGATGCGCCGGCCTTCGTCCTGGGTGCAGGGGAATTCGTCGCCCCAGCAGGCGCCCTCGGGGTCGACGCAGTTCTGGTACATGCCCGGGTAGTAGACGTAGGCATTGAATCGGCCGGTGCCGTAGCCCGGCTCGATCCCGGCGGCGAACCAGTCGGTGCCGTCGGGC
This sequence comes from bacterium, assembly GCA_020049465.1. Taxonomy (GTDB): domain Bacteria; phylum Krumholzibacteriota; class Krumholzibacteriia; order LZORAL124-64-63; family LZORAL124-64-63; genus CAINDZ01. The sequence goes on from JAIFKS010000071.1 coordinate 3,800, forward strand.
CGGTAGTCGCTGCGCCCCAGCAGCGCGCGGTCGCCGGCGTGCAGCCCGGAGCCGTGCTGCTGCGTCGTGAAGTCGAAGCCGGCTTCCCATTTCATGTACCAGCGCGCGTAGATCACGTCGTTCGTAACCGGCAGCGCCTTGACCAGATCGGCGGTGCCCCTGCCGGGCGGCACGAACAGGCGGGCCACGTGGTTGCCGGGGAGGTTGAACGGTCCGGGATCGGCGACCAGCGTGTTCATGGGCGAGGGGTTGCCGTCCCAGTCGTCCCAGAGTCCGAAGTGGCCCTCTTCGAAGTCCGTGCAGAAGACCCACGGGGGCGGCGCGGTGGCGCAATCGATCTGGGCGCTCGCCGATGCGGGCACGGCGCCTGCCAGCAGCACGGCAGCCAGCCGGAGCAGGTCGAGCCCGAGGCGGGTCCGTGGATTCCGTTGTGTGCACACGATCATTGGTCCTTCCTGGCACCGGTTCCCGCTAGAGACCCTCGAACAGCGCCGTCGAAAGGTACCGCTCCGCCAGATCCGGCAGGATGACCACGATGGTCTGGCCGGCGAAGGCGTCGTCCACGGCCAGCCGCGCCGCCGCCGCCACCGCCGCGCCGCACGAGATGCCCACCAGCAGCCCTTCCTCGCGCGCCACGCGCCGCGCGGTCGCGATCGCCTCGTCGCTGGTGACGCGCTCGACGCGGTCGACCATGGCCAGGTCCAGCGTGTCGGGGATGAAGCCGGCGCCGATGCCCTGGATCCGGTGCGGTCCCGGCTTGAGCGGTTCGCCCGCCAGCTTCTGCGAGATGATGGGCGATTCGTCGGGTTCGACCGCCACCGACAGGATGCGCCGGCCCTTCGTGTTCTTGATGTAGCGCGACACGCCGGTGATGGTGCCGCCGGTGCCGACGCCCGAAACCAGCACGTCGATCCGCCCGTCGGTGTCGTTCCAGATCTCGGGGCCGGTCGTCTGCTCATGGATGGCGGGGTTCGCCGGATTCTTGAATTGCTGAGGCAGGAACCAGCGGTCCGGATCCGCCGCGGCGATCTCTTCGGCCCGCGCGATGGCGCCCTTCATGCCTTCGGCGCCCGGCGTCAGCACCAGGGTGGCGCCGAGGGCGGCCAGCACGCGCCGCCGCTCGATGCTCATCGTTTCGGGCATCGTGAGCGTGATCGGGTAGCCACGCGAGGCGGCGACGAAGGCCAGCGCGATGCCGGTGTTGCCGCTGGTCGGCTCGATGATCCCCACGCCGGGCTTCAGCACGCCGCGCTTTTCGCCGTCCCAGATCATGTTGGCGCCGATGCGGCATTTGACCGAAAACGCTGGGTTCCGGCCCTCGACCTTGCCCAGGACCGTGGCCTTCGAACCGGAGATGACCCGGTTCAACCGGACCAGCGGCGTGTTGCCGATGGACTCGGGGTTGTTCGCGTAAATGCCTGCCATTCAATGACCTCCGTTTTATATTTAAAGTCTACAGATATTGTAGACATAAAGCCTGAAAAAAGCTAGATGGAAAAATCGACCAGGTTCCGCCGCCGGTTGCGCTCGGCGCGGGACCGCTCGACCAGATCAGCCAGGGTGATGTTCTCAAGCGTGTGCGACACGGCCTGCTTCACCTCGGCCATCACCAGGCGGGCGCCGCAGGCGTCCAGGTCCGAGCACTCGTCGCACCGGGTGGGGTGGGTGCCGCTGAGACAGGGCAGGGGAGCGAACTCGCCGTCCAGGATGCCGACGATGCGCGCCAGCGTGATCTCGCCGGCCGGCGCCGCCAGCAGGTAGCCGCCGCCGCGTCCAACGCGGCTCTGCAGCACGCCGCCTTTGCGCAGCGCGACCAGGATCGCCTCGAGGAATTTGCGGGGGATGCCGTCGCGTTCGGCGAGGTCAGCGATGAGCACGGGTTCGCCCGCCGGGTTGTCCGCGAGTCGGCCCAGCGCCTGCAATGCGTATTTCGTCTTGCGTGAAATCATCGGTTGCACCCCGGCTTGCGATCATGGGCCAACGCGCTCGAGCCGGCAAGGTCCGGTTCGGCGGGACCGGCGTACCGGATCACCGACGTGAAGAACGACCCCCTGACACTTTCGCGCAGGGGGTCGGTGCGATCGCGACAGCCGTGGAACGACGCACGTTCCACACCCGTGTCGACTACAGCATGTCCTTGATGGACTTCATGGGGCGCACGCGGACCGTGCGGGACGCCGGACGCGCCTTCTGCTTGACCATCTCGCCGGTGAAC
>JAIFKS010000093.1 GCA_020049465.1 bacterium
GTCATCTGAACGCCGCCGGAGCCGGTGCTGATCTGCGTCCGCCCGGTCGTCAGATTGCGCGTCGTGTACGTGGCGTCGTAGCCGCCGAAGATCTTCACGCCTTCACCGAACACAGTCACCGGCGCGGTCAGTGCCGCGTTGTCCCGCACCTTGATCGAGTCGCCGCTGGCAGCGGAATTCATGGCGTCGAACAGCGTCGGGAATTCCTGCGGGTACTGGTGCACGTTGTCGCCGAGGGCCCGCAGCAGGTTCACGCGGCCGGCGCCGAGTAGACCCGCGTAGAGGGGATTCCTGGCGTCGAGGTCGTCGGCGCTGGACTGAATCAACGCCGCGACCTGGGCGGAGGTGTATTCCGGGTGCGCCGACCAGATCAGCGCGCAGGCGCCGGCCACGATCGGGCTGGAGAAGCTGGTGCCCTGCGTGGTCTCATAGGTGCTCGATCCGCTCACGAAATGGTAGGCCGTCGTGAAGATGCCCTCGCCGGGCGCCGAAATGTCGACCCAGCTCCCAAAGCTCGAAAAGCTCGACTTGGCGTCCCCGGAACCGGTGGCGGCCACCGCGAGGATGCGGTCGTCTTCAAGACCCTGGAGATAACCGGCCACGTCCGTGTTTTCATTGCCGGCCGAAACGCAGATCACCAGACCGGCGTTGAGCGCGGCGTTGATCGCGCTGGCAAAAGCCGCGGTATAGCCGGTGGAGAAGGACAGGTTGATGATGTCGGCGCCATTGGCCGCGGCGTAGAGGAAGGCCGACGCCATCAGCGTCGCATACGAGTTGCCTTCGCCGTCGGTGTTGAGGAAGCCGATGCGTACGGCCATGATCTTGCAACCCGGCGCGATGGCCGCGATGCCGGTCCCGTTATTCGTGATCGGTGCGATGCACCCGGAAACCAGGGTGCCATGGCCGCCGAAATCCATGGGGTTGTTGTCCGCCGGTCCGAAGTCCTCGCCGGGGTAGACCAGCAGGGACGAGACATTCACGAAGTCCCAGCCGCGCGTGTCGTCGATGAAGCCGTTGCCGTCGTCATCGACGCCCGGCACACCGTAGTACTCTTCCCAGTTGGTCCACAGCGCGCCGTTCACGCCGTCCGGATGCGGGCCGCCCAGGTCGGGGTGGTGCCAGTCGACACCCGAGTCGAGCACGGCCACCACGACGTTGGAATCGCCAAGGGTCTCGGACCAGCCGCCGACCGCGCGCGTGTCGCCGCCGCCGATCGAAGTGTTCCGCAGATGCCACTGGGAGCTGGCCAGATCGTTGGGCAGCCAGGCGGTGCCGTGCGATTCGAGAACCACGTCGGATTCCGCCGTGTCCACGCCCTTGATCGCGCGGAGCTCGGCATTGATCGCCGCGTTGCCGGACTTGCCGGCGTGCTGCAGGACGTAGTGCCGGGCCAGGTCGCGCTGCGTCGCCGGGTCCGGGAACATGTGCAGCAGATTCCCGAACAGCGGCTCCAGCGTGGTGGCGCCGTGCCGCGTGAGCACGGCGTCGAGGTCGGCCATCCCCGTTTTCAGGCCTCCGGCGGCTTTGGCGACCGTCGGCGTCGCCCCGGGTTCGAAGCTCACCAGGACGCGTCCGGGCACTTCCCGCGGCGCGGCGGCGGCGGCGGCGTCTGACGCGGCGGACAGACCGCAGCCCAGCGCCACGCAGAAGACCAGCAGAAACAGAGGTACTGTCTTGTTCATTACAGCTCCAGTTTGAAGGTCAGAGCGAGTGCGGCCATCTCTTAATTCTTTGAGTGACAGTATGTTGTACGTCAGGAGACACTCGGCGCAACTTCAGGGCGACCCGGCGCGCCGCTGGGTTCGGACCCGCGGCCGGCGGCTGGATGGAAGCGGGTGCCCCCCGGAACCCGCTTCGCGATTGAATCCGCACGACGTTAAGCCTATAGATGGTACTGCAAATCGTCGCTTAGATCAAGATCTCACCTGCCGAATTGACAAAACTGAATCAAGACGGCCCGGAAAGGTGGTTGGGAAGTGGGACCCGTGAATTCGCGCCAAGTGCTTTTTCTTGAGCCATGGGACGACGGCTCCCATCGCGCCTTTCGCGAGGGTCTGCTCGCCTGTTCGCGCCATCGGTACACCGTTCTGGCGCTTCCGGGTCGCTTCTGGAAGTGGCGGATGCGTGCGGCGGCCGCCTGGTTCGCCGACAGGCTGAATGAGCAGCCGCCCGCGGCCGACCTCATCCTGACCACCGGCTTCCTCAACGTGGCTGACCTGCGCGGCCTGTTGCGGCCGCCGCTGGATCGACTGCCCATCGTCCTGTACATGCACGAAAACCAGCTGACCTATCCGCTCAGCCCGCAGGAAGAATTCGATTTCCACTTCGGCTTCACCAACATCATCAGCTGCCTGGCGGCCGACCGGGTCGTGTTCAACTCGGAGTGGCACCGCAGCCTGTTCCTGGACGCCATCCCGGCGTTCCTGAACCGCATGCCGGAGGCCGTGCCGAAGGATGTCCCGGCCCGGATCCGCGCCCGCAGCGAGGTCGTGCCGGTCGGGATCGAACGCGCGCCGCTGCCGGCGGGACATTTTCCGCAGTACCGCGGCGGCCCGTGCGAACCCGAGACCGGACCGCGCTGGCCGCGCGGCGAGCGTCCCCTGCTGCTCTGGAATCACCGCTGGGAGTTCGACAAGCGTCCCGAAATGTTCGCCCGCGCACTCGGCGTGTTGTTGGACCGAGGCCTCGATTTCGACGTCGCGCTGCTGGGAGACCCCGCCGGCCAGGAAGCGGTCTTCGCTCCGGTGGCCGAGCGGCTGGGGCCGCGCTGCCGCGCTTTCGCCTGGATCCCCGAGCGCCGCACCTACGAAGCCTGGCTCGCGGCGGCGGACATCGTCGTCAGTTGCGCGGCGCAGGAGTATTTCGGCATCTCGGTGGCCGAGGCCATCCACGCCGGCGCCTACGCCGTTCTGCCGCGCGGCCAGGTCTACCCGTCGCTGTACGGCCCCGGGTGCCGCGGTCGGCACTTCTACGACGACCAGGCCGGGCTGGAGGACCTGCTGGGCGCGCTGATCGGCGGCGGCTCCTGTGGCCACGTCTGCGGGCTGGACCAGGTGGCCGACCGCTGCACCTGGGCCGTCGTGGGGCCGCAATTCGACCGCCTGCTGGCCGGCTGCGGCGACAAGTAGCCGAGGTGACCGAGCGGGCGCAATCTTCCGGGCGCCACCAAAAGGGTTGGCGTCGGGCCGCCGCAGGCCGTATTTATGGGCCATGCTCCACGGCGGATCTTCAAACCGCCGGGCTTCCCGATACCATCGCCCAGCTTCCGGCGGATCTTATCCCCGCCTGACAGGAAGACGCGTGAACGACGGCGGTTCCAGGCCCCGGGATAATAACGGCGGCGGCAATAACGGCGGCGGCAATGGCGGCGGCAACCGCGGCGGCGGTCGCCTGCGCGGCACCGGACGCGAGCCCGGTCGGATCAGTCGCGTTCCTTCGGGAGGCGGCACCGGCGGCACCGGCGGCAGTTCCGCCGGCGGCCCGTCCGGAGGTTCCGGCAGCAGCCAGGGTGGCGGTTACAGCGGCGGCTCCGGTCGTCGTTCCGGCCCGTCGCCGTACCGTCCGACCGTGGTGCCGGGACCCGTCGCCGCTGGACCGCCCCGGGCGCCGGGCATCATCCCGGCAGGAGGGCCGGGCGGACCGCCGCGCCCCATGGGCCCGGCCGCGCCCGATCCCATGCCCGCCGATCCGGTGGTCACGCCCGAGGCCCAGGCCCTGGCGCTGACGGCCTGGGATCTGGCCCGCACGCGGGGCGACCGCGAGGACACGCCGCGCGGCCAGATCATGACCCTGCGCACGCACCAGAAGCTCATCGCCGCGTTCGAATCCGGCCGCCACATTCCCGAGGAAGACCGCACCTTCCTGCGCGTGCGCGAGAACGCGCGCGGCTCGTTCCTGCTGATCCACGGCATGTCCACCGGACCGGCCGATCTGCGCGGGCTGGCTCGTCATCTGGGCGACAACGAATGCAATGTGTGGGTGATGCGTCTGCCCGAACTGGGCACGAACCCCGACTCCGTCAGCCACGCGTCGTGGGAGTCGTCCCTGGTGCAGGCCACCCAGCGCTGCAAGATGCTGTCGCGCGGCGGCGGCAAGCTGCATGTGGTGGGACTCGGACACGGCGCGGCGCTGGCCATGCATCTGGGCAGTCTCGAGGCGGTCAGCAGTCTGGTGCTGCTGGCTCCGGCGCTGATGCCGAAGGTGTCGGCGTTCCAGCGGCAGATCGTGCGGATGCGGCTGCACAGGCTGGCGTTCTTCCGCCGCCTGCTCGGCTTGAACGCAGACCTGATGGAAGGCATGGACGCCGCGCGCGGCCGCGTGGGCCGCGTGCGCGTGCCGATCTACGCCGCGCAGTGCGATGACGACGACCGCGCGTCACCGGCTTCCCTGCGCTTCCTGCAGCGCAAGGCGAACAACAACGAGTCGCGTTTCCAGGTGTTTCCCACCGGCGGGCACGCCATCCTGGCGGCCCACGGCGAGCGCGTGCTCTACGGCGAGATCCTCAAGTTCTGCGGGATCAGGTAGCTCAGGTACCGACGGCCGAAAGACGCAGCAGCCGCGCGGCATCGAGGCCCGCCCGCGGCGCCAGCCGTTCGATGCGCTGCCGCAGTCCCGGTTCCGGCTGACGCCGGTAATCCAGCGCCAGATCCAGCACCACATCGGCCGCGTCTGTCGGCACCGAAGCCAGCAGCGCCGCGACAGCGCCGGCCGCCTCGACGGGCCGGGCCGGCACTAGGCCGTTCAGATCCGCAGCGCTGAGCCGGGCGCCCAGATTCAGCCGACGCACGGCCAACACCCCCAGCACATGCACATAGTCCTCGCAGTGTTCGGCCAGCTTGGCCAGCACCGCGGCCGTGGCGCCGCCGCGACCCGGTCCGCGCGCCAGCAGGCGGGCGGCCGCCTCGTAGCAGGCCGCCGCGACGGCCAGATCGCGCGCGCGAGTCTGCCCGGCCGTCCAGCCCCAGGGCACCGCGCGCCGGCCGCAGTTCTGGCCGCGGTTGAACAGCCCCAGCCCGAGCAGCCGGTGATCGCCGTTCGCCTGGTACCACCCGGCGCGCCCGGCGCGGGTGAGCCGCGGGTCGGGACCCGGCGTCAGAGGATCCAGGCCCGGGACGACGCGGGGATCGGCATGTCCCAGTGCCAACTGATCGAGGCGCAGCGCCAGGTAGATGTTCACGTCTTCGTCCGGACCGGCCCCGTTGGTGGGTAGCCAGCTTCCTCGCCGGGCTTCCAGCAGGTGTTCGGTAAGGAAAAAGCGCAGACCCGCCGGCGCCACGGCATCCAGGCGGATGCGGGCAAGGTCGGGACGGGGACGGGGGCGTGCGGTGGCGGTCATCGGCGGCTCCTTCCGCGAAGGGGACACGAGGACCTTGCAGGCGGCGTGCCCGCCGGGCGAACTCCGGCCATGATTTAACTCGTTGCAAAATAATCACTTGAAATGAACGAAGCGTCGGCCCGAAGCACGCCACGGATCCGACTGGCGGAAATCCGGCCGCCGACGGTCCTCCGGCGGCCGGGTGGTCCGGGCGACCGGTCCGGGAGAAATCGCTTTGGTCGCGCCGCCGCGGGCCGATGACACCGCTCGGACCCGGGCGCTCCGCGCCCGCTTCACAGCTTTCCGCTGAGTGGGAAAGGACCGCGGCATGAGCAAGAAGAAGCGCACCCGACTGAACGATCAGCCCATCGAGGGATTCGCCGACCTCGAGGACGAGCTGCCCGCCGCCGGGCCCGCCCACAGTCCCGTGCAGGCGGCCGAGGCGACGGCTCCGCCGCGTGAACGCGTGGAACCCGTCGCGTCAATCGCAGCCGCCGCGCCGCCGCCGCCGCCGCAACCGGCCGCCAGGCCGGCCATGTCCCGTCGTTCGGGCGCCGGTCGCGCGACGTCCGCGCTGCCGTGGGGAACGGTCTACACGGCTTCGGTCATCACCGCAGGGGTCGGTCTGGGCGGCATCGCGCTGCTGGCGACCGGCGGCGCCGCCGACAGCGCCTGGAAGCCGGCGGATCTGCTGGCCGTGCATCGCGCTGCTGGCGACCGGCGGCGCCGCCGACAGCGCCTGGAAGCCGGCGGATCTGCTGGCCGTACAGAACTACCTGGCGCCCGCATCGCACCCGCTGAATCTGGTGGCGTTGCTGGCCGTGGTTGTGGGCGTCGTCGCGGCCGTCGGTGGCCGGGCATTGAGTGCGGCGCTGCGCCGGATCGAGAGCGAACGCGCCGACACGGCCAGGCTGATCGACAAGCTGACGTCGCTGCGCCTGGACAACGAGGGCCCATGGACCGACGCCGCGCTGCGCGATCATCCGACGGCCGGCGTGTTCGCGGCCGAAGTGCTGGGCGCCTGGCGTCTGCAGGGCGCGCGCCTGCGCCGCGTCAACGGCGTCGAAGGCGAATTGCATCGTCTGCAGAAGGCCCTGGCCGAGAACACGCGCGACGTGCTGACCGGTCGCTTCGATTCTCCCGCCATCGGGTCCCTGGCCGACGAAATGGTGCGGTTCCTGGACGCGCGCAACGCGGACGCCGAGGAACTGGCCGAACTGCGGCGCCAC
>JAIFKS010000145.1 GCA_020049465.1 bacterium
CCGCCGCCACGCGCGCGATCGCCCGCGCCCACGGGCTGGCCTGCACATTGTCGTGGGAAGAAGTGTTCCCGGTGGTCTGGAACGATCCGCGCGCCGTCTCCCTGGTGCGCCGAACAGCCGCCGCGGAGGATCTGCCGCTGGCCCGTCCGCGCGAGAGCGCGTTCCGCTGGTCCGAGGATTTCGGGGTGCTCGCCCGACGGGGCCGCGGCGCGCTGTTCGGACTCGGCGCGGGCCGCCGCCATCCCGGACTGCACGCGCAGAAGTACGACTTCAACGACGACCTGCTGCCCGTCGGTGTGTCGCTGATGCACCGGCTGGCCCTGGCGGCGCTTCACGAGCCGCTGGAACTTCCTGAATAGTCCGCGACGCGCGGCGGCCGCGGTCGGCCGGACCGGCGATGGCGCGAAGCGCGCAGACGACGGTTACCCGCAGCAGCGCAACAAGTTGATAACCACAATCAACTGCCGACAAAACGGTTGAGATGCCCCGTCGATGGGCTTAATGTTCGCAAACCAACCACCACCCCCTGCTTCCGTCTTCAGCCCGGGAGTGCGCATTCATGTCGTCAATCGGATCGGTCATCTGGTCCTCGGTCGGTAAGAAGGTGATCACCGGGTTGACGGGCTTCTTCCTGATCGGCTTCATCGTCGTCCATCTGCTCGGGAATCTCACCCTCTTCATCGGCCCGGCCGCCTTCAACGAATACGCCCATTTTCTGGAAACCGCCGCGCACGGCTGGCTCATCTACGTCTTCGAAGCCGGCATGCTCGTGATCTTCGCCTTCCATATTGTCGCTGCCGTAACTGTGGCCGTGACCGACAAGATGGCCGCGCGCAAGACGGGCTACAAGTACGCGCGCAACGCCGGCGGCCGCAGTCGCAAGACGCTGGCTTCGCGTTCGATGATCGTCTCCGGCATCGTGATCGCATTCTTCGTGATCGCCCACATCTTCCTGTTCAAGTTCAACGCCGGGAATCCTCTTCCGGAGAACGCTGACGGCACCAAGAACCTGTACAAGGTCGTCGTGACCGCGTTCAAGGATCCCGCCTTCACCGCTTTCACCGTGATCGCGATGATCCTGTTGGGCCTCCACCTGCGCCATGGATTCTGGAGCGCCTTCCAGTCGATGGGCTGGACCAACGACCGCTGGCTTCCGACCCTGACGCGCGCGGCGCTCGTGGTCGCGATCGTGCTGGCGATCGGGTTCATCCTGCTGCCGATCATCCTGTTCGTGAACGGCGATCCGAACGCCATGCCCCTGCCGGGAGGTCATTGACATGACGGGCAACCGCGTCCTGGACGCCAGGATTCCCGCCGGCCCGCTGGCCGACAAGTGGGATCGACATGAAATGGACAATCCGCTGGTGGCCCCCGGCGGCAACCGTCGCAAATTCACGGTCATCGTGGTCGGCACCGGCCTGGCCGGCGGCGGCGCCGCCGCGACCCTGGGCGAATTGGGCTACAACGTGCTCAACTTCTGCATCCAGGACACACCGCGCCGCGCCCACAGCGTCGCCGCCCAGGGCGGCATCAACGCCGCCAAGAACTACCAGAACGACGGCGACAGCGTGCAGCGCCTGTTCTACGACACGATCAAGGGCGGCGACTACCGGTCTCGCGAAGCGAACGTGTACCGCCTGGCCCAGCTGTCCACAGGCATCATCGACCAGAGCGTGGCGATGGGCGTGCCCTTCGCGCGCGAATACGGCGGGGCGCTGTCGAACCGCACCTTCGGCGGCGTGCAGGTCAGCCGTACCTTCTACGCGCGCGGGCAGACCGGCCAGCAGCTGCTGCTGGGCGTCTACAGCGCCCTGGTGCGGCAGATCGACGCCGGCACGGTGAAGATGTTCCCGCGGCACGAGATGCTCGATCTGGTCGTCGTCGACGGGCGCGCGCGCGGCATCATCGCCCGCGAGCTGATCACCGGCGAGATCAAGCGCTTCGCCGCCGACGCGGTCGTACTGGCGACGGGCGGCTACAGCCCGGTGTTCTACCTGTCGACCAACGCGGTCAACTGCAACGCGACGGCCATCTGGCGGGCCCACCGCCGCGGTGCGCTGTTCAGCAACCCTTGCTACACGCAGATCCATCCGACCGCCGTGCCGCAGATGGGCGACTACCAGTCCAAGCTGACGCTGATGAGCGAAAGCCTGCGCAACGACGGCCGCGTCTGGGTGCCGATGAATCCGGCCGACAAGCGGCGGCCCGACCAGATCCCCGAAGCGGAGCGCGACTACTACCTGGAGCGTCGTTACCCGGCCTTCGGCAACCTGGTGCCGCGCGACATCGCCGCCCGGGCGGCCAAGGTCGAGTGCGACAAGGGCAAGAGCGCCTACTACTCGCCGCAGTCGGTGTACCTCGACTTCGCCGACGCCATCAAGCGGCTGGGGCGCAATGTCGTGGCCGACCGTTACGGCAACCTGTTCGACATGTACAAGGAGATCATCGGCGACAATCCCTATGAAGTGCCGATGATGATCTACCCGGCCCCCCACTACACGATGGGCGGCCTGTGGGTCGACTACAACCTGCAGGGAACGATCGACGGCCTGTTCGTGGCCGGCGAAGCGAACTTCTCCGATCACGGCGCCAACCGGCTGGGCGCCAGCGCCCTCATGCAGGGCCTGGCCGACGGCTACTTCGTGGTGCCGCGCGTGGTGGCCTCGTACCTGGCGGGCGCCAAGGTCTCGACGGTGAAGGCCGACCACGACGCCTTCAAGTCGGTGGAGAACGAGTCGCGCCAGCACCTGCAGAAGCTCCTGGCGATCAAGGGCAAGCGCACCGTGCGCGACATCCACTGGGACCTGGGCCGCACGATGTGGGACAAGGTCGGCATGTCCCGCAACCGTGACGGGCTGCTGGAAGCCATCTCGACCATCGGCAAGCTGCGCGAGTCGTTCTGGCACGACCTGGCCCTGACCGGCACGGACACCGACCTGAACAAGCAGCTGGAGCAGGCCAACCGGCTGTGCGACTACCTTGAACTGGGCGAACTGATGGCCCGGGACTCCCTCATGCGCGAGGAATCGTGCGGCGGCCATTTCCGCGACGAACACCAGACGCCCGAAGGCGAAGCCAAGCGCGACGACGCCAATTTCGCGTTCGTCTCGGCCTGGGAGTACACCGGTCCCGGCAAGGAACCGGTCATGCACAAGGAACCGCTGGTATTCGAGAACGTCGAACTGAAGACCCGGAGCTACAAGTAGAGGAAGGTTGGTCCGATGAGCGACAGTTCCGCGAACAAGAACAACAGCCCGAGCAAGGGCATGACCATTCATCTGAAGATCTGGCGGCAGGCCCGCGGCGCCGCCCAGGGCAAGTTCGTCGACTACACGGTGAAGGACATCCAGAAGGAGATGTCCTTTCTGGAGATGCTCGACATCCTCAACGAGGATCTCGTGCGCAAGGGTGAAGAGGCGATCGAGTTCGACAGCGATTGCCGCGAGGGCATCTGCGGCACCTGCGGCCTGGTGGTCAGCGGCGTGGCGCACGGCCGGCATGCCGGCACCACGACCTGCGAGATCCGCATGCGGCACTACGAGGACGGCGACACCATCACGGTCGAACCGTTCCGGGCCGGCCCGTTCCCGATCATCAAGGATCTGGTCGTCGACCGAGAAGCCTTCGACCGCATCCAGCGCAAGGGCGGCTTCGTGTCCACGAACGTGGGCTCGGCGCCGGACGGCAACGCCATCCTGGTGCCGAAGGAGGCCGCCGACAACGCGATGGACGCGGCCACCTGCATCGGTTGCGGCGCCTGCGTGGCCGCCTGCCCGAATGCGTCGGCTTCGTTGTTCGTCAGCGCCAAGATCAGCCAGTTCGCCTGGCTGCCGCAGGGCGACCCCGAGCGTTCGCGACGGGCCCTGGCCATGATCGGGCAGATGGACGAGGAAGGCTTCGGCGACTGCTCGAACCACGGCGAGTGCGAAGCGGTCTGCCCCAAGCAGATCTCGATCCAGAACATCGCGAAGATGCGGCGCGAGTTCATCCGGGCGGCGCTCCGCGGCTAGCGCCGGCTCCGGATAGACGGAAGAAATCCCGGGTTCTCCTCGCGCCGAAGGCGCTGCGGAGACCCGGGATTTCGATTGTCCAGGCTGTCGGTTGCGCCGGCGCCGCAGGAACTGCTCGCCCCTGCTACTCGTCGACGCCGCCGCCGCCGCCGGTGTTCAGGGCTTCGAGCACCTGCAGGACGTCGCCCAGGGAGCCGGTGGCGCGGCCCTTGTCGGCCGACTTCGCGGTTTCGGTCGCGTCCCAGATCAGGAGCGACTCGGACCAGGCCGCGATCGCCGCCACCAGTTCGTCCCGGTCGACCGCGCCCCGGCCGACCACGTAGTTCAGCTCGGTGACCAGCAGCTCCTGGAGCACACGGTCTTCGAGCGTATTGGTACGGCGGGCCAGCAGACGATAGACCTCGCGCAGTTCACGTCCGTCCCGGAACTGGTAGGGCTCGGGAAGGAACAGGCCCTCGACGGTGTTCACGATCGACAGCAACTCGTGCGCGTCGTAGTACAGCTGATCGGTCTGCTCGCAGCCGCAGCTGTCACCCAGACGGTGCCCGTTGGAGTCCTCGTGGCGCGTGCCGTCGTCGTGATCGGAATTGCCGCGCCCGCCGTCGTTGTCATCGTCGCGATGACCCATCCGGTCGAAGTGGATGGCGCAGCGGAAGATCAGGCGCCAGCTCTCGCGCGTGAAACCGTCGGTCATGATGTCGCCGTCGGCGATATCGGCCAGGATCCGGTCGGTGTCGGGCAGGAATCCGAAATCGTTGCCCGGCGCGTCCGGGCCCACCGTGACCGCGCGGCTCAACGGCCCGGTCGCCAGGAAAGAGCTCGCCAGGTCGGCGTTGAACATCGTCGGGTGAGCCGACAGGTCGATGGCGACCGTCCAGGCTCCCGAGCCCACGGTGAACGAGTAGCGGCCATCGGCATCGGTCACCACGGTCGCACCCGTTTGGGCACCGGCCAGGTCGACGACCACGCCCGGCAGCCCGGTCTCGTCCGGCCCCTGCGCGCCGTCGCTGTCGGTATCGATGAACACGGCGCCCGAGATGTTCCAGGGCCCCGGATCGGCGACGGGAACCGGCACCGACAGCGCCGCGCAGACCCAGCCCAGCGAGGCGCCCAGAGGCGTGAAGGACACCGTCGAGATCAGTTCGACCGCGACGGAGGAAGCGCCGGCGGGAATGCTCACCGGGAGCGTCAGCGAGTCCCACTGGTCACCATCGAATCCGCCCATCGGATCGTCGAAATACTGGTCGCCCGCGCTGGTCGTCACGCGGATCCGGTTGGCCCGGCCCTCGCCCACGCTGCCGGCCAGGATCACGAGGTCGGCCACGCGGTCGACGTCCGCCGGCGTCACCTCGAACACCTGGGGCACCGTCGCGTTGAGCAGGTCGGTGAATCCGAAGTAGGCCATGTCCAGGCCGTCGCGCAGCAGGATCTGCGCCGGCGTGCCGTCATCGAAGATGACCACCAGGCTGGCGCCGTCGTTCTCGTCGACCTGCGACACCGTGAAATCGAAGCCCGACACGGTCAGCGAGTTGGCGCCCGGACCGATCAGACCCAGTTCGGTGATGTCGGCGCGGTAGGCCGAGAAGGTGTAGTCCCCGTCGTAGCTGTAGAAGTAGGTGGGGCCGCCGATGAGCTCGCCGGTGACCGGAGCACCGGCCAGCGTGATCTCGTTGTCGCCGCTCGCGGCGGTCGTGCCGCCGGCCCAGTACAACAGCACCTGCCGAACGGTGGCGCCCTCCGGCACGGTGACGGTCAGCTCGGCCGACTCCACGCCGATCATGCTGATCCCGCCCTGGGTGATACCGGAGCCGCCGGAGAGTTCCAGGAGCGGAGCGCCCAGGGCCTCGGTGCCGTCCTTGTCCGCGAACCGCAGATCAGCGCCCGCTGTCGGCGAGGCCACCTTATCCTCA
>JAIFKS010000177.1 GCA_020049465.1 bacterium
CCCTCGGTGGCGGATTCGATCAGGGCCTCGCGGAAATCGGATTCGGCCCGCAGGTGCTCCTGCATGCCGATGCGTTCGCTGATGTCGAGCACATAGCCGAAGAAGTGGGCCGGACGCCCTTCCTCATCTCGGAGGATGCGCGTGAAATCGTGCAGCCACAGGTAGTGACCATCGCGATGGCGCAGGCGGTAGGGGCGATGTTCGAAGAAGGCCGCAGGCCCGGCGCCGGCATCCGTAACTTCCTGGCCGACACGGGCCGCGTCGTCCGGATGGATCAGTGAGGCGTAGGTCGTGGAGCCGCTGAGGAAGTCGTGGGCCTGGTATCCCAGCAGGCCGTCGACGTTGGCCGAGACGTATTCGACGGGCCAGTCCTTCTCATTGCGCCAACGGAAGGCGACCAACGGCCCGGCGATGAACAGGTCGCGCTCGGTCTCCAGTCCGGAGACCACATTGCGGAGCTGGCGGGCTTCCGCGAGTTCCTCGTCGCGGGAGTTCCGCAGGTGGCCCTGCGCGCGCCGGACCTCGGTGATGTCCCGCGCCACGCCCAGCACGCCCAGCAGGCCGCCCTGGCCGTCCCGCATGGGCGTCTTGATCGTCTCGAACAGGCCGCGGTAGCCGTCGGCCTGGAACGTCAGCCATTCCTCGTTGCGGGTCGGCTGGCCGGACTCCATGGCGCGCCGGTCGTGGTCGAGGAAGAACTCCGCGGTCGCCGCGTCGACAAAGTCGTAATCGGTGCGGCCGATCAGTTTCGATTCCGGCAGGCCGTACAGGCGCTCGAAGGCCGGATTGCAGGCGAGATAACGCCCGACCGGATCCTTCAACCACACCAGGTCGGGGATCGTCCGAATCAGCGCCGCCAGGTGCGCCCGTTCGTGGTCGAGCGCGCGCATGGTGGTCTGCTGGCCGCTCAGGTCGCGGAAGAACCCCTGCAGGATGCGGCGTCCGTTCCGCTGGTACAGAGACATGGTGATCGATACGGGAATGTCGCGGCCGTCGGCGTGGCGCACCAGGGCCTCCACAAAGGTGAGCCTTTGGGCAGCCGCCGAGACATTGTTGGCGAAGAGGGCGGCGTAGTAATCCGATTCGGCCGCGGGATGCAATTCCGTCTGGTGCCGGCCGACCATTTCGCGGGGGTCGCGCCCGATCAGGCGCCCGGCGGCCGGATTGAGGTGCAGGAGCAGGCCCGTGTCCGCGTCGGCCAGGATGATGCCGTCCACGGCCTGCGTGTAAACGGCCAGGAGCATGGCGTGATCGGGCTCGGCCATGGGTCCGGGAGCGGGGTCGTCGCGGTGCAATGCGGTACTCCTGTAGGGCGAAATGAGATTTTGAGATTACCCGTTCTTCCGGCCCGCGCCAAGCCCCACCTGCGCGTCGGCGCCATTTCGTCCGGTCCGGGGTCGGGTCGGCCGCGCCCGGCGGACCGGTTGTCAAGAGTCCCGATTTGGCGCATATTCCCCGCTTGCGCAGTCGGCGCCGCCTCCCCGGGGCGGCCACCCCGCACAGTGAGGAACCCTGATGGCCTACGAACCTTCCCGGATCGAGCCCCGCTGGCAGCAGCACTGGGCCGACCACGACCTGTTCCGCGCCGTAGAGCCGACCGAGCCGGGCGCCGCGGCCCGGACCAAGTTCTACGTGCTGGACATGTTCCCGTATCCCTCGGGTGCGGGGCTGCACGTCGGCCATCCGGAGGGATACACGGCCACCGACATCATCGCCCGCTACAAGCGGATGCGCGGTTTCAACGTGCTGCACCCGATGGGCTGGGACAGCTTCGGCCTGCCGGCCGAGAACCACGCCATGAAGACCGGAACCCATCCGGCGGTGACCACCCGGGCGAATATCGACAACTTCCGTCGGCAGTTGAAGATGTTCGGCTTCAGCTACGACTGGAGCCGCGAGGTGGCCACCTCGCACCCCGGCTACTACCGCTGGACGCAATGGATCTTCACGCTCCTGTACCAGCAGGGTCTGGCCTACGAGGCGGAAGTGGCGGTCAACTGGTGCCCCGCCCTGGGCACGGTGCTGGCCAACGAGGAAGTCATCGACGGCCGCAGCGAAGTCGGCGGCCACCCGGTCGAGCGGCGGCCGATGAAACAGTGGATGCTGCGCATCACCGCCTACGCCGAGCGCCTGCTGGCCGACCTGGAAGGGCTGGACTGGCCCGATTCCATCAAGGATCTGCAGCGCAACTGGATCGGCCGCAGCGAGGGCGCCGAGGTCGATTTCCCTCTCGTGGGCCACGACCGTGCGCTGCGCATCTTCACCACGCGGCCGGACACCATGTTCGGCGCGACCTACATGGTGATCAGCCCCGAGCACCCCTGGGTGCGCGAGCTGGCCACGCCGGCGCAGGCCGCCGCGGTCCAGGCCTATGTGGACGAGGCGCGCCGCCGCAGCGACCGGGACCGCCAGGCCGCCAAGGAAAAGACCGGCGTCTTCACCGGCGCCCTGTGCCTCAATCCGGCCACCGGGGCCGAGATTCCCGTCTGGGTCGCGGACTACGTGATGATGGGCTACGGCACCGGGGCCATCATGGCCGTGCCCGGCCAGGACGAACGCGACTGGGAGTTCGCCGAGACGTTCGACCTGCCCATCCTGCGCACGGTACAGACGCCGGCCGGTTTCGACGGCAAGGCGTACACCGGCGACGGGCCGGCCATCAACAGCGGCTTCCTCGACGGCCTGGAGGTGGCCGGGGCGAAAGCGCGCATGATCGACTGGCTGGTGGACAAGGGTCTGGGCGAGCGCAAGATCAACTACAAGCTGCGCGACTGGCTGTTCAGCCGTCAGCGCTACTGGGGCGAGCCGTTCCCGCTGCTGAAACTGGCCGACGGCTCGGTGCGTCTGCTGGCGCCCGACGAATTGCCGCTGACGCTGCCGGAAGTGGGGGTGTACGAGCCGGCCGGCACCGGCGAGGGCCCGCTGGCGAAGATCGAAGAGTGGATGAACGTCGACGATGCCCGCAGCGGCCAGCTCGCCCGCCGCGAGAGCAACACGATGCCGCAGTGGGCCGGTTCGTGCTGGTACTACCTGCGTTTCCTGGATCCGCGCAACGACCACGAGGCCTGGGCGCGCGACAAGGAAAACTACTGGATGCCGGTCGATCTGTACCTGGGCGGCACCGAACACGCGGTGCTGCACCTGCTGTACGCGCGCTTCTGGCACAAGGTGCTGTTCGACCTGGGCTTGGTCTCGACCGCCGAACCTTTCCAGAAGCTGCGCAACCAGGGCATGATCCTGGGTGAAAACGGCGACAAGATGAGCAAGAGCCGCGGCAACGTGGTCAACCCGGACGACGTGATCCGCGACCACGGCGCCGACAGCCTGCGTCTGTACCTGATGTTCCTGGGACCGCTGGAGCGCGACAAGCCCTGGTCGACCTCGGGCATCGAGGGCGTGCACCGCTTCCTGGACCGGGTCTGGCGCCTGTTCTTCGACGAGAACGACGCGCTGCATCCGGCGGTGACGGACGGGCCGGTCGACGACGATGTGCAGCGCGCGCTGCACAGGTGCATCGATCAGGTCACCCAGATGACCGAGGATCTGCGCTTCAACACGGCCATCAGCCAGATGATGATCTTCACCAACGAGATGAACGGCCGCGCACAGCGGCCGCGCGCCGCGCTCGAGCCGTTCGTCCTTCTGCTGGCTCCGTACGCGCCGCACCTGGCCGAGGAACTGTGGTCGCGTCTGGGCCACGGCGCATCGCTGATGTACGAGGCCTGGCCCGTGGCCGATCCACGCTGGCTCGTGCGCGACACGGTGACGGTCGTGGTGCAGGTCAACGGCAAGCTGCGCGACCAGCTCGAAGTCGCGGCCGACGCCGACCCCGAACTGGTGAAGGAAACGGCTCTGGCCAGCCCGAAGGTCCGCCAGTGGACCGACGGCAAGCAGATCGTCAAGGTGATCTGCGTGCCGGGCAAGCTGGTCAGCGTGGTGGTGAAGTAGCGTCGGCGGCGACTACCGAATTCCGCCAACGGACGGCACCCCGGCGACATGGTCGTCGGGGTGCTTTTTTTCGCGCCGACCGGCGGTCCGCGCGCCGGCTCCGCCCTGCCGGACGCCGCGGGTGTCGACCTGCGTGGTCACCAGGGGGCGGTTTGTCTCCGCCGGTATCGTCGGCGAATGGGACCTATCTGAACAACGACTTCACCGAGCCCCAGGACGCGCCTTCGAGGCCCACCGGCGCCGAGCAGCACTCGGTGTCGGCCCAGAAGAAGGGGTCGCCCGCGAAGGTGGTCGACAGGTCCACCCAGCTTGAGCCCGTATTGCGGAACGAGCGGCAGGCGGCGATGCCGTCGTTGTCGATGTACGGGCCGGCGACGCCGCGCACGATGTACGTGAACCGGAAGATGAGGAAGTAGGGACGCCCCGGCTCGATGCACGGGCTGTCCCAGTTCAGCTTGACGAAGTAGCCGCCCGTGGTCGCGATGCCCGACACGTTCGCCGGATCGCTCCGCGCCTGCTCTTCGCCGGGCGCATAACAGCCGTTGCCGTCGTCGATGACGTCGGCCACCGCCGCCGAGAGCTGGAAGGCGGCGCCGGCGTTCAAGCGCAGCAGCGTCCAGATGCGCGCCAGCGTGAAGCCCTGGTCGCAGTCCGGGCAGGAGCCGGCGTCGATGAGCACCGCATACGATTCGACGCCCGGGTTGAGGTTGTAGTAGCCGATGGTGTTGGCGTTGTAGGCGCTGCCCGTCAGGCAGGCGGTCGGTGCGCAGGTCGGGCCGATTTCTCCGAGCGGAAGCACGGAGCCGTCAGCGATCATCTCAGGGCCGGCGGCGGCGGTCAGCGGCATCAGCAGGGCGGCCAGCAGCAGTACTTTCATGTGGGGATCCCCTTGTTGGAGGTGAGCGCGGACGGGCCCGCCGGCAATCGCGGGCCGGTCGTCGCGTCGCCCTCGTGCAGCCGGGATGCCGCTTCCGGCGGCGGGCGCTGCCGGGCGAGTGTTTCGGGAAGTGCCGCGGCCGGGGGTGTGCTAGATTCCGCGCCGACGCGGCGCCGGGAAATGGATCCCGGGCGGCGGTCGGGAGGCGCTCGTGCGGCGACGGATCCTGAAGATCGGACTGATCACCTTGGCGTCGCTGGCCGCCCTGGTCCTGGTCGCGGCGTTGACGGGCACCGCCGTGTTCCGCGGCAGCCTGGCCCGACTCGACGGACGCGGCGCCGTGCCGGGGCTGGAAGCGGACGTTGCGATCGAGCGCGACGCGCTGGGTGTGCCGCGGATCACCGCCGGCTCGCGCGAGGACGCGGCGCGCGCGCTCGGCTGGCTTCACGCGCAGGAGCGCTTCTTCCAGATGGACCTGCTGCGCCGCGCGGCGGCCGGTGAACTGGCCGAGCTGCTGGGGCCCGCGTTGCTCGCGACCGACCGCGACATCCGCCGCCACCGCTTCGAGGCGCGCCTGGAAGCGGACCTGATCACGTTCGACGAACCTTCCCGCGCCCTTCTGGACGCCTACGCGGCCGGCGTCAACGCGGGGCTGGACGCCCTGCGCGCGCGCCCCTTCGAGTATCTCGTGCTGCGCCGGAAGCCGTCGCCCTGGCGGCCGCTCGATTCGCTGCTCGTGGTCGCCTCCATGCATCTGGACCTCGGACTGTCGACGGCGGACACGGATCTGGCCGCCGGCCTGGTCCGTGACACGCTGCCGCCGGCGCTGGCCGACTTCCTGTTGCCCGGGGCCGGGCACTGGGATGCGCCGGTGCAGGAGGGTTCGTCGCCGCCGCCGGCGATTCCCGGCGCGGATGCGGTCGGCGACGGGCGCGATCTCCGCGTGGCGGCAGCCGCCGCGGGCGGCCGTACGTCGACACGCGCGTCACTGTTCGCCGGCGAATCCGTTCCGCGGCACGACCGCGCCGGCAGCAACAACTGGGCTGTCGCCGGACGCCTGACCGCCCA
>JAIFKS010000092.1 GCA_020049465.1 bacterium
CAAGCCAGCGCCGCACCTCCCGACTTGCGCCGGCGCAAGTGCGCGCTGTTCAGCCGACTCGCTCACCCGACGTGTTCCGCCACCCCCGACATCGCTTCGACCAGTTCATCCCGCACCCGCATCCAGTCCTCGACCGGCACCTGGCATGAGCCCACGCGGGTGTGGCCGCCGCCGCCGTACTGCAGCATCAATTGGCCGACGTTGACCGTCGATGTGCGGTTGAAGATGCTGTGGCCGCAGGTGAAGACGACCATTTCGCGCAGTTTGCCCCAGAAGATGCGCAGCGAGATGTTCGCTTCGGGGAACATCGCGTACTCGCGGAAGCGGTTGCCGGCCTTGAGGTCGGCGACCTGCATCAGGTCGATGACCAGCAGGTCGCCGTGGAGGCGGGAGTTTTCCTGGATCATCGCTTCGAAGGCGCGCTCCTGGGAGCGGTAGCGCGCGACGCGCTCCTGGATGTCGGGCAGGTCCAGCATCTGTTCGGCCGACATGACGCGGCAGTACTCGATGAGTTCCCTCATCAGCGTGTAGTTCGAGATGCGGTAGTCCCGGTGGTAGCCCAGGCCGGTGCGGGGATCCATGACGAACGACAGCAGGATCCAGCCGGTCGGGTGCAGGATGTCGCGCGGCGTCAGTTGGCCGCTGTCGCAGCGGTCGACCGCCTTCATCAGGCCGTTCTCGTCGTAGCGGCCGAAGGTCGCGGCGCCGCCGTAGTAGTCGTAGATGACGCGCGCGCAGCTGGGGACGATCCGGCTGCAGCCGGCGAAGGCGTGCGTTTCCAGGAGCCGGAGCCAGAGGCCGCAGCCGGGCACGTAGGGCACGTTGGCCAGCACGTCGTTGGACGTGACCTCGACCAGCCCGTCCTGCAGGTCCTTGGGATGGACGAATTCGAAAGTGTCGACGACGCCCGCTTCCACCAGCAGGACGGCGCAGGCCAAGCCATCGAAATCAGAGCGCGTGAGCAGGCGCATGGGGCGACTCCCTGAAAAAGAAGACACGACGCCCCTGGAATATCGACCATGGCGGGCCGGACTTGATGCCGGGATTCGCCGCGGCTCAGGCGTCGGCCCGGGCCAGCACCTCGCGCAATGCCGCCACCGTCGCGTCGATCTCCGCGCGGGTCACGATCAGCGGCGGCACGAACCGCAGCACGGTCTTGTCGGTGGCGTTGATGAGGATGCCGCGGTCGCGCATGGCGGACACGACCGGATCCGCTTCGCCGGTCAGTTCCAGGGCGACCATCAGGCCCAGGCCGCGCGCTTCCTTCACCCTGGCGGGGAACGCGGTTGCCAGTTCCTGCAACTGCTCGAGGAAGTATTGGCCGACCTCGCGGGCGTGGGCGGTCAGGCCGAGTTCCTCGATCACCTCGAGCACCGCGATGCCCGCCGCGCAGGCCACCGGGTTGCCGCCGAACGTTGTTCCGTGCATGCCCGGCTGCAGGATTTCCGCGACCGACGCGGCGCCCAGGATGGCGCCCAGCGGCAGGCCGCCGCCGATCGGCTTGGCCAGGGTGACCAGATCCGGCTGCAAATCGAAGTGATCCGCGGCCAGGAAGCGGCCGGTGCGGCCGGCGCCGCTCTGGATCTCGTCGGCGATGATGAGGAAGCCGTGCTCACTGCGCAATGCCTTCAGGGCGGCGGCGAACGCAGGTGTGACCGGGCGGATGCCGCCTTCGCCCTGCACGCATTCCAGGACGACAGCGGCGGTCCGCGGTCCGACGCCGGCCTTGAGGGCGTCGACGTCGTTGAACGGCAGCGACGAACAATCGGCCAGGAACGGCCCGAAGCCGTCGCGGTAGTTCGGGCGGTCCATGATCGACAGCGCGCCGAAGGTGCGTCCGTGGAAGGCGTTGCTGAAGCCGGTGATGGCGGTCTTGCCGCGCTCGCCGCCCCAGCGGCGGGCGATCTTCAGCGCGCCCTCCATCGCCTCGGTGCCGCTGTTGGCGAAGAAGACGCGCGCCATGCCGCTGTGCTTCAGCAGCAGTTCGGCCAGCCGGATCTGCGGCTCCTGCGCGAAGTAGTTCGAGACGTGGATGTACCGCCCCGCCTGCTCGGTGATGGCGCCCACCACCCGCGGGTGGGCGTGGCCCAGGGCGTTGACGGCGATGCCGGCGAACATGTCCAGATACCGTGTGCCGTCGGCGGTGAACAGGTGCATCCCCTCGCCGCAAACCGGCTCGAGGGGTAATCGTTTGTAAGTGTGGAAAAATGAAGCACTTTCGCGATCGCTCAAGGACTCGTTCGGCTGCATCGGGACCCCCGCCTGGAAAAATGTCTTGCATAAATATACAACATGCTGCATATTTATGCAAGCACCATGAACACCAAGACCACACTCCGCCTGGCCGTCATCGGCGCCTCCGGCTATTCCGGGGGCGAGTTGCTGCGCTTGTTGGCCTCCGACCCGGGCGTCCGGGTCGAGGTGGCGACGGCGCACGCCCAGGCGGGCCGCGCGCTTGGCGAGGTGCACCCGTTCCTGGCCCGGCGGCTGCCGCTCACGCTGACGGCGTATGATCCCCGCGCGGTCGAGGGACTGGACTGCGTGTTCATCGCCCTGCCGTCGGGCGAAGCGATGCGGATCGTGCCGGAACTGCTGGGGAAAGTCGGCTGCATCATCGATCTGGGCGGCGACCTGCGGCTGCCGACCGCGGCCATGTACGAACAGTACTATCGCAAGCTGCACACCGCGCCGCAGCTGCTGGGCGAGGCGGTCTACGGTCTGCCCGAGTTGAACCGCGAGCGCATCCGGACCGCGAAGCTGATCGCCAACCCCGGCTGCTATCCGACGAGCGCGCTGCTGGCGCTGTTGCCCGCGGTGAAGGCCGGGCTGATCCATCCGCGGGGGATCGTGGTCAACGCGCTGTCGGGCGTCTCGGGCGCCGGCAAGAGCAGCGCCGTCGAGATGAGCTTCGCCGAGATCAACGAGAACGTAAGGGCCTACCGCATCGGCGATCACCAGCACACGCCGGAGATCGCCACCGTGCTCGAACAGGTGGCGGGCGCGCCCGTGACGCTCTCGTTCGTGCCGCACCTGATCCCGGTGACGCGGGGCATCCACACCACGGTGCAGGCCGACCTGACCGTGCCGGTGTCCGCGGCCGACGTCAGGAACGTGTACGCAGAGCACTGGCGGAACGAGCCCTTCGTCCGTTTCGGCGAGCACATCCCCGAACTGCGGTCCGTTCAGCACACGAACTACTGCGACTGCGCTGCGTTCGTCGATCCGCACACCGGGAAGCTGGTCGTGATCTCGGTGATCGACAATCTGGTCAAGGGCGCCGCCGGCCAGGCCGTGCAGAACATGAACCTCGTGTTCGGACGCCCCGAACACGCCCTCTTGTCGTAGAACCGGGAGTCCGTTATGGAAGTCGCGCACGAAGGCGTCACCGCCCCCCTGGGATTCCAGGCCTCCGGCGTCAATTGCGGCATCAAGAAGCTGCGCAAGGACGTCGCCCTGGTCACCAGCACGTCGCCCGCCGTGACCGCGGCGCTGTTCACGACGAACGTCGTGGCGGCGGCGCCGGTGGTCGTGGGCCGCGAGCAGCTGGAGCGGTCGCGCCACATCCGCGCCGTCATCATCAACAGCGGCAACGCCAATGCCTGCACGGGCGATCGCGGTCTGGAAGACGCCTGGACGATGGTGAACGACACGGCGGCGGCGCTGGGGATCGACGCCGGCGAGGTGCTGGTCGCGTCCACGGGCGTCATCGGGCAGTACCTGCCGATGGACAATATCCGGCGCGGCATCCGCCAGGCCGCCGAGATGCTGGGCGACGACGGCACCGCCGCGGCCGAAGCCATCCGCACCACCGATACCTTCGCGAAGGAATCGGCCGTGCGCTGCGTGGTCGGCGGCGCGCGGGTGACCGTGGGCGGCATGGCCAAGGGCTCGGGCATGATCGCGCCCAACATGGCGACCATGCTGGCGTTCGTGACCACCGACGCGCTGGTCACGCCGGAAGTGCTGCAGGCCGCGACGAAGCTGGCGGTCGACCGTTCGTTCCACCGCATCTCGGTGGACGGCGACACCAGCACCAACGACATGGTGGCCGTGCTGGCGAACGGGCAGGCCGGCAATCCGCTCATCGATTCGGTGGACGGGCCGGGCTACGAGGCGTTCTACAAGGCCCTCGAGCACGTTCTGGTGACGCTGTCGAAGATGATCGTCATGGACGGCGAGGGCGCGACGAAGTTCGTGGAGATCCGCGTCACGGGAGCGGCCAACGAGGCGGAGGCCGCGCAGGCCGCGCGCACGGTCGCCAATTCGAGCCTGTTCAAGACGGCCATCAACGGCGAGGACGCCAACTGGGGTCGCATCCTGGCCGCGCTGGGGCGCTCGGGCATCGATTTCGATCCGGCGAAGGTCGAGATCGATTTCGGCGACGTGCCCATCCTGCGGCGCGACTACCGGATCGACTTCTCCGAGGAAGCGGCGAAGGTCGTGCTGTCGCGCCGCGAGATCGAGATCACGATCCGCCTGAACGGCGGCGACGGATCGGCCGTCTTCTGGACCTGCGACCTGTCCAAGGAGTACGTCGCCATCAACGCCAACTACCGGACTTGAGGACGTGATGATCCCGATCGCCGACAAGACCGAGATCCTGATCCAGGCGCTGCCGTACATCCAGCAGTACGAGCGGACGACGTTCGTCATCAAGTACGGCGGCGCGGCGATGGTCGATGACGATCTGAAAGAGACGTTCGCCCAGGACGTCACGCTGCTGAAGAAGATCGGCATCCGGGTGGTGATCGTGCACGGCGGCGGCCGGGACATCACCGACCTGGCCGGGCGCATCGGCCTGGAATCGCGTTTCGTGAACGGCCAGCGCTACACCGACGAGGCCATGATGGGCGTCGTGCAGATGGTGCTGGGCGGCAAGACGAACCAGGACATCGTCGCGCGCATCAACCAGCACGACGGCGGCGCGGTGGGGCTCAGCGGCGTGGACAACGGGCTGTTCCTGGTGCAGCGGCAGACCGACGGCGGGGCGGACCTGGGCCTGGTCGGCGAGGTCACGCGGGTCAACACCGGCTTCCTGGAGGCGCTGTTCGCGCAGGACGTGCTGCCGGTCATCGCCCCGATCGGGGTCGATGCGGCGGGCCGGATCCACAACGTCAACGCCGATGTCGCCGCGGGCAGCCTGGCCGCCGCGCTCAAGGCGGAGAAGCTGGTCTACCTGAGCGACATCCCCGGCGTGATGGTGAACGAAGAGCTTCTGCACTCGGTCAACCGCGCCCATGCCGCCGAACTGGTGGAGACGGGCATCATCAGCAGTGGTATGCTGCCGAAGCTCAAGTCGGCGTTCGGCGCGCTGGACGCCGGCGTGGGCAAGGTTCATATCATCGACGGCCGGGTCAAGCACTCGCTCCTTCTGGAGATCTTCACGAAGGAAGGCGTGGGCACCGAGGTCGTCCACTGATGCATCCAGCGACCGGCGGCACCGCATGACGAAGACGGAACGGCAGACGGCGATCCGGGAGATCCTGACGGGGCAGACGATCACGTCGCAGGAGGACCTGCGGATCGAGCTGGGCCGGCGGGGCTACGGCGTGACCCAGGCGACGCTGTCACGCGACATGAAGGAGCTGGGCGTCAGCCGCCTGGCGGTGGGCGGCGTGCTCCAATACGCGTTGCCGATGGATCCGGAGGCGGAGGCCCTGCGTCCGATCGTGGGGGCCGAGGTCGTCGGCATCGACGCGAACGAATCCCTCATCGTGATCCACACGATTCCAGGCGCGGCCCATACGGTGGGTGAATTCGTGGATCTGCAGCAGAACCGGGACATCATCGGCACGGTGGCCGGCGACAACACGCTGCTGGTCATCCCCGCCTCGATGGCGAAGACGCAGGCGGTGCTGGCGTTCCTGAACCGCATCCTGCAGCGGGTGGGCTAGCGGCACCGCCGGATCAGCACCAGTCTTCGCGCAGAATCTGACCCTGCACGCCCATGACGACCTTCTTGATCGGCACCTTGCGGCCGGCCGCGGCCACCGCGTCCTGCGCCAGGCTCAGCAGCCCTCCGCAGCAAGGCACTTCCATGATCAGCACCGTGATCGTGTTCAGGTTGGACTGGTCGATCATCGCCGTCAGCTTCTCGCGGTAGATGTCGCGGCCGTGGTCCAACTTGGGGCAGGCCATCGCCAGCGTCTTGCCGCGCAGGAAGCGCTGATGGAATTCGCCGCTCGCGAAGGCGCAGCAGTCGCCGGCCAGCAGCAGGTCGGCGCCCTGGAAGTACGAGGCCGTCGGCTGCACCAGATGCAGCTGGATGGGCCACTGGCGGAGTTCCGAACCGGCGGACGTGTGCGCCGCCACGGGCGCGGGCGCCGGCGTTGGGGCTGACGCGGGTGCGGTGGGGAAGTGCAACGGGCGCGAACCGGGACAGCTGCCGCCGAAGACGGGGCGCGGCATCGCCGGTCCGCCCAGCATCGAACCGAGATCGACCCGGCGCAGGTCCCGAACCGAGATCGACCCGGCGCAGGTCCGGCATGTGGGTCACGTGGTCGTGGACCGCTTCCTCGTCGTATTCGTCGGCCTCGCGCTCTTCGATCCTGATGGCGCCCTGCGGGCATTCGCCCAGGCAGGCGCCCAGACCGTCGCAGAGGTTGTCCGCCAGCAGGACGGCCTTGCCGCCGAGGATCTGGATGGCGCCTTCGGCGCAGGACGGCACGCAGTCGCCGCAGCCGTCGCACAGTTCCTCGTCGATGGTCACTATCTTGCGTACAGCCATCGCGTTACGCCTTCCGGAGACGGGATCGCGGTCGGATCAGGGTCTAATTGTGGACTATCTTGTCCTGTTTGTCAAGACCAACGCGGCACGGTCGGGGACGTCGGTGACCGCCAACGTGAGCCCCGGCCTACAGATAGCGCGCGACCGGCCGATAAGGAGCAGGGTGGTGCTCTTTCGTCCCGCTGCGGCGGCGGCGCCCCGTGAGCCGACCCCGATCGTGGTGCAACGGCAGGAGTTTTGGTGAGCGTCCCGGATTCCGGCAACCAGCAGGCCTGGCTCGCGCAGATGGAGCGCGTGTTCTCCGCGTCGCCCGATGCGGTCTTCGTGACCGACGGGCCGACCGGTGGCATCGTGCTGGCCAATCGCGCCGCCTGCGCGCTGACCGGATATCCGGCGAACGATCTCATCGGCCGCAGCCAGGTCGATCTGCACCCGGCCGTCGACCGTGCGGGGGCCGGCGCCATCTACCGGTCGGTGCGCGAGACCGCCGACGGTGTGCGTCTGGCCGCTTCCCTTCGCCGCGCCGATGGCGCCGTGATCCCGATCGAGGTCGCGGCCCACGCCGTTCGCGACGGCGGTTGCGATCTGGTCGTGGCCGTCGTCCGTGCGCGCGCCGCGGATTCCCGACAGATCATTCCCGACGAAGCGATGGTCCGCCTGCAGGAAGCGAACATCAATCTCGAGCGCCGGTTCGCCGAGCGCACCGCCGAGCTGACCGTCGCCAACCTGCAACTGACGCGAACTCTCGATGAAGCGAACCAGCGGGCGATGGCGCTCCAGTCCACCGGGCAGGAGCGGACGCAGTTCTTCGCGGGCCTGGCTCACGAGATGCGCACGCCCCTGAACGCGGTGATGGGCCTGGCCGACCTGTTGACGGACATGAAGCTGGACGACGAAGCGCGGCATACGGCGCGGCTGATCCACTCGAGCGCGCGTGCGCTGGTGCGCCTGATCAACGATCTGCTGGACCATTCGCGCCTGGAAGCCGGCAAGCTGGAGCTGGTCCGTCGACCGTACAATCTGCGGGATCTGCTGGGCGAACTGGCCGATATCACCAAGGTGCAATGCGACGATCTGGGATTGACCTTCGCCTTGCAGGCCGAAAGCGGGCTGCCCGATCCGGTGGTGGGCGACGAAGGCCGGCTGCGCCAGGTGCTGATGAATCTGCTGGGCAATGCGCTGAAGTTCACGCGCGAAGGCGGCGTGACGCTGCAGGTGCGCACGCTCGAGACGATCGCCGGGCGCGCGAAGGTGGAGTTCCGCATCACCGACACGGGCATCGGCATTCCGCTCGAACAGCAGGAACGGTTGTTCCAGCCCTACAGCCAGGCGGCCGCGGGTGTGGCGGCCGGCAGCGGCAGTTCGGGGCTGGGTCTGGCGATCTGCCGCATGCTGGTCGAGCGCATGGGCGGGCGCATCGGCGTCCAGAGCGACGAGAACTGGGGCTCGACGTTCTGGTTCACGTTGCCGCTCGAGTCGGCCCGCGACGTGGCCGTCGAGGTCATCCCCCCGACCGGCGCGGCGTCGAGCGGGCGCGATGTCGTGGCCGGCCGTACGGCGCTCCTGGTCGAGGACAATCGCATCAACCAGCAGGTGGCGCTGGGCATGCTGAAGCGGCTGGGCGTCACGGCCCGGACGGCCGACGACGGCGAGGCGGCGCTGGCGATGCTGGCGGAAACCCGCTACGACGTCGTGTTCATGGATGTGCAGATGCCCGTCATGGACGGGCTGGAGGCCACCCGTCGTCTGCGGAACGGCCAGGCCGGAGAATTGAACCGCGGCGTGCCGGTCATCGCGATGACCGGGCACGTCGAACGGCAGCATCGCCAGGACTGCACCGACGCCGGCATGAACGACTATGTGGCCAAGCCGATCAGCGGCGAACGGCTGCGGGAGGCGATCATCCGCGTGCTGGATACGACCGCCGCCGCCGCGCCAGCCGAAGCCGAGGATGTCGCCTTCGACCTGTGGGCTCTGGCCGAGCAGCTGGACGGCGATCGCGAACTGGCCGGCGAGATCTTCACGCTGTTCCTGGACGACGCCGTCGAGCGTCTGGCCCGCATGGAAGCCGCCGTTCGCGCCTACGACTGCGAGACCGTGGTTCTCGAAGCCAAGACCTTCGAGGGCGCGGCGCTGAACGTGCACGCCGGTCCCCTGGCACGCCGGGCCGTGGCCGTGGGCGCCGCCGCGCGCCACCGCGAGTGCGAATACACCCAGGCCCTGATCGCCGAGATGGCCGCGTCTCTGGACGAACTGTCCATCGCCTGGCGGCAGACGATCGGCTAGGGCTTCTCCTGCCACCCCTCCGGATGCCTCCGATGCCACTCCGTCGCCTGTTCGTAGGCGCGGGCCACCGTCAGCAGCGTCGCCTCGTCGTTCAGGCGACCGACGAAGCTCAGCGAGGCCAGCGGGTTGCTGTTGCCGACGCCGCTGGGCATCACCACCTGCGGATGCCCGGTCAGGTTCGTCACCAGCAGGCTCGGGCCCGTCAGTGACGGTGTCACGTACACGTCCACCTGCGTGAACATCTCCGCCATCAGCCCCATCAACGCCGTGCGGTGGCGGTTGGCCTGCACGTACTCGACAGCCGGAATGAACTGCGCCGCGCGGAACACGTTGGGCCAGGCGTCGCGAACCTGACGGGCGAGCTGGTCGTCGCGCCCGCTCAGCGTCAGATCCTGGAACGCGGCCCCGGCTTCCGCCGAGAGGATGAACGAGAGCGCGTACGGGTCGACGCCCAGCGCTTCCAGGGGCAGCGTGATGGGCGTCAGTGTGGCGCCCTGCTGCGCGCACAGGCTTTCGATGACCGCCAACGCCTGGGCGTCGACCAGACTGTCGGGGCGCGATTCGGCGAAGGCGTCGACCAGCCAGCCGATGCGCAGGCCGGTCAGCCTGCGCTCCGCGTCGAAGGGGAACGGCGCCGTGGTGGCGCTCGCGTCACGGCCGTCGGGGCCGCGGACGGCGTCGAGGACGACGGCGCAGTCGGTCACCGTGCGCGCGATGGGGCCGATCTTGTCCATGCTCCAGCTCAGGGCCATCGCGCCGGCGCGGCTGATGCGGCCGTAGGTGGGGCGCAGGCCCGTCACGCCGCAGCGCGAGCTCGGCGAGACGATCGAGCCCCAGGTCTCGGTACCGATCGCGAACGGCACCAGGCCGGCCGACACCGCCGACGCGGAGCCCGCCGAAGAGCCGCTGGAGCCCTGCGTCAGGTCCCAGGGGTTCAGCGTCGTGCCGCCGAACCAGACATCGCCCCAGGCCAGGGCGCCCAGGCTCAGCTTGGCCACGAGCACGGCGCCGGCGTCGTCAAGTTTGCGCACGACGGTCGCGGTGTCGTCGAGGATCTGGTCGCGGTACGGTTCAGCGCCCCAGGTGGTGCGCGCCCCGGCGACCGCGAGCAGGTCCTTGGCGCCGTAGGGAATGCCGTGCAGCGGACCCAGGTACTCGCCCCGCGCCAGCATCGTGTCCAGTTCGCGGGCGCGGGCCAGGGCCCGCTCGGGCAGCAGAGTGATGACGCAGTGCAGCTGCGGGTCGTACTGCCGCAGCCGGGACAGCGACCATTCGGCCAGTTCGACGCACGAGATTTGCCGATCGCGGATCAGCCGGCCGAGCGTCAGCACGTCGGCGAACGCCAGGTCGTCCAGGTTCGCGGGCCGCTGCTGCGGGCCGGGATCGGGCCAGCGCGGGGGCGTGTCCGCGGCCGGGACGACGTCCCCGCCGGCGGGGGCGAAGACCCACGGATCGAAGCGGAGCGCCGGCGGCACCGCGTTGTCCAGTTGCCGGGCGCGCAGGGCTGCGTAGGCGCTGCGCTGTTCGATCAGGTC
>JAIFKS010000161.1 GCA_020049465.1 bacterium
GTCCAGCAGGTCGGCCAGGAAGGCCAGGTAGCGCCGCAGGTAGCACAGCGTGACCATCGAGACGCCGCCGCCGCCGAGGGCGTTGTTCGCATCGTTCCATTCGGGACGCTGCGTGTTCATCCAGATGCCGGCGTCGGGAATCAGGTTCGACAGCTTGGACAGCAGGGGAACCAGCAGTTTCTCGCCCAGATTCGCGTGGTGGACGTTGCCGTCGCGGTCGGTCAGCAGCTTGCCGTCGGTGCCGCCGGCGGTGACGCGCGCGGCGATGCGGGCGTCGCGCGCCGCGTCGAACTCGATCGTGTCGCGCGGGTCGGCCAGGATCTCCTCGTACGGGCGGATGCGGTACGGGACCTCGGCGTAGCTGAAGATGTCCTCGGCGAGCATCGCCTGCAGGCCCGCGGGCTCGTTGCGCTGCAGAGCCTCGAGCAGCTTGAGCAGATAGACGATCTGGTGGTCGCCCCAGTAGCCGATGTTGCTCCACGGGTCGTTGGGCGCGACGGATTCCCAGTCCAGGCCCTCGCGCGTGAGACGGTAGGGATTGAAGCCGTCCACCGTCGAGGCGTTGACGAACTTGGCGACCAGGCTCGGCAGGAAGTCGGGGAAGGCCGCGCTCAGCGCTTCCCAGTTCTGGAAGATGTCGCGCCAGTTGCCCTCGTAGTTGAGTTCGCGCTCGCCGTCGGCGCCGCGCATTTTGATTGCGAACCGGTTCCAGGGTCGGCTCGGGTCGCCGTGCCGTCGCCCGAAGTGCAGGGGCAGGTACTCGTGGCAGAGGCGGGCGAAATCGGCGTCGCCGGAAGCCAGCGCGGCGTCGCGCAGAGCCCGCACCGTCGGCGTGGCCGGCAGTTCCTCGAGCAGGGCCTGTTGCCGCGCCGCGACCGCGGTGTTACGCACGCGCAGGAAGCGCACGAAGTCGTCCAGCGGCACGTCGTGGTTCCGCCAGAACACGCCGCCCCGCATGTTGTTGAACAGGACGTTGGCGAAGTGGTGCGTCCAGGACTCGCGCCGTGCGGTCAACTGGATGCCGTCGGCGCTGCCCACATTGCGGTGCAGGTTCTCGCCCGCCTCGCGGAGCCTCGCGGCGATCGGCGCGGACTGGTCCGGCTGGCGCTGCAGGAGGTCGCGCAGCGCGGCCACCTGGACGTGGTCGCGGCCACTGTCGCCGACCAGATCCCAGGCCGAGGATTCGCCGGCGCCCAGGTCCAGGGCGAAGCTGACCAGGTAGTTGCCGCGGGCGCCGCACAGC
Source organism: bacterium (assembly GCA_020049465.1). Taxonomy (GTDB): domain Bacteria; phylum Krumholzibacteriota; class Krumholzibacteriia; order LZORAL124-64-63; family LZORAL124-64-63; genus CAINDZ01. The sequence goes on from JAIFKS010000161.1 coordinate 1,244, forward strand.
ACGGCGTCCTCGGCCAGGACGCGGCCCTGTCGGAACGCGGTCACGGCCGCGGCGGACAGGTGCACGCCGAACGACTCCGGCCCGCAGCACCAGACCGTGTTGGCGCGCAGCACCTCGAGGGCTTCGGCGCGGTCGGTGATGCCGGCGGTCAGCGAAAAGACGCCGAGCCCGGTCTCGGGATCCACATCGGTCCGCTTGTAGGCGTCGACCAGGGTGCTGAACCCCTGGTACAGGCCCAGGGGAGCTCCGTAGGGCAGGATGTTGCGCAATCCGTCCAGCAGCGTCAGGCGGGCGGAAGAACCGCCGAGGTTGGTCAGCTTCGCCGACCGCACCCAGCCGAACGCATCGCACGCGGACCACGAATACTGGAAGGCCAGCCCGAGGTCGTGCCGCACTTCCTCGAAGATCAGGCGGTTGCCGGTGGCGTTCTTGTAGAGGTTGCGCTCGACGGATGCGTCGTCGTCGCCCACGGAACCGAACGGCTCCCACAGTTCCCGGGAGCCGCCGGTGCTTTCGACGCGGACGAGCGTCACCGGTCCGGTGTGATGATGGGCGTCGTGGAGCTGGTCGACCGTCAGGTAGGGGAACAGGGCTCCGTCGGCATCGACGCGTCCGGCGGTCAGACCGCCGCCGGAGGTGACGAACATCCACAGGTCGGCGTCGCTGGCCAGGCTCATCAGGAAGGGCGGCAGGCGGTGGTAGCCGGCGATCCGGTAGCATTCCTCCCCGTCCCGGACGACGAAGGCGCCAGTCGGGGCCGTGGTCGCCGGCGCGTCGGGGACGCTCGCGGCGGGGGTCGGTGCCAGTCTGCCCTTCATCGAGCGCTACCCTTCATGGATCGTCTCCGCCCGCCTCGCGCGGCGGCTTGGTGACTTGAAGACATTCATTCCTGCGGTCCGTTGCCGTTGCCGAAATCGGCTCTTGCAGATAGTCGCCGGGCGGGGGCCGTCATGGCTGGCCCCCGCCCGCGGAAACACATTACTTGATCAGCACCATGCTGCGCGACAGCTGGCCCTGGTCGGTCGACAGCACATAGCGGTACTGACCGGCAGGGGCAGGCGTGCCGTCGTCGGCGCGGCCGTCCCAGGTCACGTGGTGCTGGCCGGCGGCCAGCGTGCCCTGCTCCAGCGTGGCCAGGCGATGGCCGGCCAGGTCGAAGACGGTGACCTGCACGGCGGTCGCGCGCTCCAGCGCGAATTCGATCCGCGTGGACGGGTTGAACGGGTTCGGGTAGTTCTGGCGCAGCTCGACGCCCATGGACGCCGAAGCCGTCGGCACGCCCGACGTCGTGTCGATCCCGAACACGACATTGTCGTAGATGATGGCCGAAGACTCGAACAACGTCGCCCGGTTCGCGAAGCCGAACTGCAGCAGCTGGCCCGCCAGATTGGCGGTGACCGGGATGCTGATCGAGTAGTTCGTCCACGTGGTCGGGATGCTGGTCATGTCGAGCCAGATGTAGTTCGTCGTCGCGTAGCCGGCCGCGGGGTTCAGCGTCTTGATGAAGGCCGTCGCGGTCGAGCCGCCGGCGATGTTGCCGCGCTTGGCGTCGAAGGCGAAGACCCAGGTGTCGCCGGCGTCGCCGGCGACGATCGCCTGCTCGTGGAAGACGTTCGACTCGACGATCTGGCCGGCGGTGTGGGCGCCCGTGTTGTTGTAGTCGCTGTAGACGGACATCTGCTGGTAGCCCTGTTCGAGGCCGCCTTCGTTGATCGTGATGTCGCAGAACGCGGACGAGCCGTTGGGGGCCGGGTAGGTCCCGTAGCCGTAGAGCCAGGTCGTGCCGTCGGCGGCGAACACGGTGCCGTACACGACCCAGTTGTCGTCGCCCAGGGCCAGCGGATCCAGCTGGTCGAGGGCTTCGAAGTTCTGGTTGTAAGGGGCCAGCGCCGCGAGAACCGCCGCGGGCAGCAGGCAGATCAGCACGGCAGTTGCGATGACCATGGAAGCTGAATGACGCATGGTGGTGACCTCTCTTGCGGGAACGGCCGCGCCCCGGCGGGGGCGGGCGGTCCTGGGGTTCGATCCTGTCCTCGTGCTGCTCTCGGCACCGGGCGGGGCGTCGCCTCGATCCGTGCCGAGAGCCTCTACCTGATCCTGGACGCTCCTCGCTCCTTTGAGGTGTCAAAGGTGCGGAGAGAGCTCTTGACAGGACCACCAAGATCATACACTATGTTCGGCGTCCGAACAAAGCTTATTTTTGAGGATCGGACGGCGACGCGTAGGCACGGAAAGAGGGGAGCCGGCGCCCGATGAGCCAGACCACGTTCCCCGCTGGATTCCTCTGGGGCGTCGCCACGTCGGCCCAGCAGATCGAAGGCGGCCGCCACGAAGGCGGGCGCGGCGAATCCATCTGGGACCGGTTCGCCACGGTGCCCGGCAAGATCGCCGACGGCACGCGTCCGGACGTCAGCTGCGACCATTACCATTTGTGGCGCAAGGACATAGAGCTCATGAAGGGGCTCGGTCTGGGTGCCTACCGCTTCTCCATCTCCTGGCCCCGCATCTTCCCGACGGGCCGCGGCCCGGCCAACAGCGCTGGACTCGATTTCTATGAGGCGCTGGTCGACGGCCTGCTGGAGGCGGGCCTCGAGCCCTTCCCGACCCTTTACCACTGGGACCTGCCGCAGGCGTTGCAGGATGGGGGCGGCTGGGCCTCCCGGGACACGGCCATGGCGTTCGTGGAGTACTCGCTGGCGGTCACCCGCCGGCTCGGCGACCGCGTCCGCCGGTGGACGACCCACAACGAGCCGTGGTGCGCCGCCACCCTTGGTTACGAGGAAGGGCACCACGCGCCGGGCCACCTCGATCCCGCCGAGGGCCTGCGCGCCGCCCACCACCTGCTCCTGTCCCACGGCTGGGCCGCCGCGGCCATCCGCCGGCAGGATCCGGCCGCCGAAGTGGGCATCGTGCTCATCCACAGCCCCGCGCACGCGGCCACCGACAGCCCGGCCGACCGCGACGCCGCGCGCTGGTTCGACGGCTTCTTCAACCGCTGGTACCTGGACCCCATCTTCCGGGGCGCCTATCCGGCCGACGCCGTCGCCGACCGTGTGGCCCGGGGCCAGCTCCCGGGTCCGGAACTGCCGTTCGTGCGGGACGGCGACCTGGCGGCCATCTCGACGCCGCTCGACTTCGTGGGCGTGAACTATTACAGCCGCGTCGTGATGAAGGCGGGCCCCGACGGCCTGCCCGTGGCCGTGCCGCCATTGCCGCCGCAGACCTTTACCGACATGGGCTGGGAAGTGTATCCCGACGGCCTGCGCGAGACCCTCGTGCGCATCCACCGCGACTACGCGCCGCGGAGGATGTACATCGCCGAGAACGGTGCGGCCTACGACGATCCGGCCGGTCCTGACGGCCGCATCCGGGACACGCGCCGGATCGGGTACCTGCACGGCCATCTGCTGGCCGCCCGCAGCGCCATCGCCGAAGGGGCGCCGCTGGCGGGGTATTTCCTGTGGTCTTTGCTCGACAACTTCGAATGGGGATTCGGATTCACGAAGAAGTTCGGTATCTTCGCCGTCGACCCGCAGGACGGCCGTCGCCTGCCCAAGGATAGCGCTCACTGGTATCGCGATGTCGTGACGGCCAATGCCGTCACGGGCACCCCAACGGCCTCCAGCCAAGGAGAATCCCGTGCGTTCGATGCTTGACGGGTCCGTCCGCCGCCTGAAAATCCTGGACCTGGTCCGCTCCGCGGCCTGGGCTCTTTTGCTGTGCCTGCCCGTGGTGGCCCTCGCGGCGCCTGCCGCGGACGGCGCCCTGGCCCGCCTCGAGGTGGTGACCGACGCCGGCGGCCAGCGCCTGCAGGTCGACGGCCGGGACTTCATGGTGCTGGGCATGAACTGGGACTACGTGCCCATCGGCGAGAACTACAACTACAGCCTGTGGACGCAGTCGGACGACGTCATCACCGCGGCGCTGGCGCGCGAGATGCCGCTGCTGCAGGCGATGGGCGTCAACACGATCCGCCAGTACGTCGGCGTGCCGCCCCGCTGGGTCAAGCACATCTACGAACAGTACGGCATCTTCACGATCCTGAACCACACGGTGGGGCGCTACGGCCTGACCATCAACGGGGTCTGGACGCCGTCGACCGACTACAGCGACCCCAACGTGCGCGCGATGCTCAAGGCGGACTTCGTCGCGCTGGTCGAGCAGTACAAGGGCACGCCCGGCATCCTGATGTGGCTGCTCGGCAACGAGAACAACTACGGCCTGACGTGGAAGTCGGCCGAGACCGAGGCGCTGCCCGACGGCGAGCGCCACGCGGCCCGCGCCGAGTACCTGTATTCGCTGTTCGGCGAGATCATCCGCGATCTCAAGCAGCGCGATCCCGACCGCCTGGTGTCCATGGCCAACGGCGACCTGCAGTACATCGACCTGATCGCCAAGCATTGCAAGGGTCTGGACGTGTTCGGCTCGAACGTCTACCGCGGCATCTCGGCGCGGGACTTCTTCCAGGTCGTGCACGACAAGCTGGGTGTCCCGACGATGTTCACCGAGTTCGGTTCCGACGC
>JAIFKS010000102.1 GCA_020049465.1 bacterium
GATCATCGTCGTCCGGCCTTTGGGGAAGCCGCCGTCGAGCACTTCATCAAGGCCTTCGACTCCCGTGCCGAGTTTGGCCAGGAGCGTGGCCTTGAAGACGGCATCGACCGGCAGTTCTCGAGTCGTATCCATGACGGATCCTCGCGCGGCTTGACCGCCGGCGCACCGCACCACTCTGACGTGACGGGTGCGTCGCCGGCCGGATTGACGTTGTTCATACGACAACATGGTAATCGACATCGCGCGTTCCTGCGCGGGCGCATGCGGAATATCGGAACTATTTCCGCGGCAGTGGCCCTTCAAGTCGAAGCGCGCGTCGATCATATTGATCGGAATGGCCTGCGATCAGGGCGATGGTCGTTGATTCGACGGTGGACTTGCTGTTGAAGGCGGACCAGATGCCGACGGCGTCGGGGCTGGCCCAAAGTGCGACCGGGGACGCGCCACCTGCTGTGACGCGTCCCCGTCGGCGTTTGCTCCGGTCGATGGTCGTCCTAGTCGACCTTCACGACCTTTCGCTGCCAGCTCTGCCCACCTGCTTTCAACCGCAGCAGATACACACCCGGCGGCAGACGACGGCCACCATCGTCTTCACCGTGCCATTCGATCTCGTGGCGTCCGGCCGTCTGTGAACCGCTGACCAGCGTGCGCAGGCGGGCGCCGCGCACATCGAAGACCTCCAACCGCGCCTCGCCGGGCGCAGCCAGTTCGAAGGCCAGCCTGGTGCTGCCGCTGAACGGAGCGGGCCTGGGCGGCGCCAGCGCCGAGATGCGCGGCGCCACGGGGTCCGGAGCGGCGGACACCACCAGATCCGCGGACAGGGTGTACCGGCCTTCACGTCCACGATCGGCGCTGCCGCGCTTCCACACCGCGAGAACGAACGTGTCCGGCGCGGCCACCTCGAAGGCGATCTCCTCGGGCTGGCCGGCGCCTTCCAGCCACGCTGCCGTCAGGGCGTCGGCCTTGCCCTGGACCGGCAGCAGGTCGTCATGCAGCGACAGGCCCCAGTCCACGCCGCCACCGGCGTCCGCCAACCGCAGGCGCACGGTGCCGGCGGGCAGGATGACGGGGTGCAGGTGCACCACTTCCAGGGCGCCCATGATTTCGTCCGCACGCGCGAACGGCGGTGTCACGGCCGGATACGCGCCCCGCGCCGCGATATCGAACGTTCCGCGGGAGCCGTCGGCGCCGCCCACCACGCTGATGTCGATCGTCCGCGCGCCCGTGTGGCGCAGGATCACGTAGTCGGACTCGTCCTGTCCCCAGGACGAACTGCGCAGCGTCGCCCCGAACGCGCCGCGCGCCCCGGCGACCGGGTCGTGCAGGCGGACGTCCGCGTCGGTTCCGGCCTCGGGATTGATGCCCACGCAACCCCACCAACCGGTGTCCGGCGTGAAGCCGGCGCGGAAGCCCAGCGAGTTGTAGTACAGCGCATCGACGCCCGTGAAGCGCTCGAAGCCGCCCACGGGATCGGGCGGTGCGGCCGAGGCGAACCCGCCGCTGATGTCCAGCAACCGAGGTGCCCACGTCCACTGCTCGCCCCAGTGGTTGTTCGCTTCGAGGGTTTCCGGTTCGACGTCGTTCACATCGAAGCGCGCGTCCAGCAGATGGCGCCCGCCGGCCACCGTGAACGGACCGACGTTGGTGACGGCGCCGGATGCTCCGGCAGCCAGACCGGCCACGTCGCCCGTGGCCAGGGGTTGACCGTCCAGTCGCAGGCTCCAGGCCATGAGCGCCGCGGACATGGGTCGCGAACCGGCATTCCGGTACCCCGCATTGACGTACGTGCCGGCGCCGCCGGGCAGCGTGTCGGGCGCGGACACGCCGACCGGCGAACCGTCGGGCAGCGACCGCGGCAACAGCGGCCCCGCCCAGCCAGGTCCGGCGTGCGCCACCAGGTCGCTGCGCGGCGCGCCCACGCCCAGTGTCACGGTACGTCCCGACCGTCCGTCCTTCGGGTCGCGGTGCAGCATCACGCAATAGCTGCCGGGCGCGCTCGCGGTGAACTCGAGATGCAGTCCACCGCTGGGCCAGGTCCAGGACTGGCCGTCCAGCGCGCCGTAGGTGTAGGTGCGGTCGAGCCAGGTCACGTACACCGGCCCGTCCGCCGGGTCCGCCTGGACCGTCACCGCCACCTGTCCGGATTCCGGCAGGAAGACCTCCTTCAGCACCACATACCCGCTGTCCGGAAACGCCACGACCGCCGTGTCGCCGTAGGCGAACGGCGTGCTGGTCACGTGCCGGATCACGAACGACGACTGCGACTGGAAGTCGGTCGCGTCGATATCGTTGATCACGCCGACGTCCCACGCCCGGAGGCCGGCGAGGTCCGTCGTGCTGCGGTTGACGATGACGCCGTCGAGGTAACCCCCGGAATGGTTCGCGGAGCCGAGCACGGTGTCGAAGCCGGTGTTGGCCGAGGTCGACGCCGTGTGCAGGCGGATGCCGTAGTCGTCGGTATCGCTGTCCGCGGCCACCCACACCGCGTTCCACCAGCCGGAACCGGTGAACCGCAGGCCGTCGCAGTTGTAGTGCAGCGGCGAACCGTCGACGACGCCGGACCAGCTTCCGGTCGGCACCGGCGGCGCCTTCTGGCGCCGTACCTGCGTGTCCGGCGCCAAGACCAGGGGTGACCAGATCCAGGGGTGCGACCAGTAGTTGTTGACCTCGTTCGACTCCCACCATTCGTTGAAGCCGTCGTACATCGTGCCCACCATGTGGCGACCGCCGCGCACCGTGGTGCTGCGGTTGAGGTGCGTGAAAGTGGCGCCGGGCGCATCGGGATGGACGTAACTGGAGTTGTGAACGCCCACCCCGTCCACGAAGACGCGGGTGCGGATGCCGAGGAAACCGATGTGTTCGGACTGGCCCTGATTGCGCCCGGACATGTTCATGTACGTCAGGGCCGTGTTGCCCGTCAGCTGCGCCGTCGGGTTCGGCACGGAAGTCGCGGTCGCGTCCCCGGTCGCCCGCGCGACGACCGGGCGCGCCCAGCCCGGAGCGGTGTAAGGCGCGATGTCCACCGGCGTCGGCGTGACCACGGTGAACGGCCCGTACGTCGCGTAGGCCGTGCTTCCGCGTCCCGAGAAATCGATCGTGCGCACGCTGGCGTACCAGGTCCCGGCCGTGAGGTCGCCGCTCAGCCAGGAACCGGTGGCGCCCGCCTCCAGGATGACGTCCGGCATCGACGGGAACGCGCCGAAGACGACGCTGTAGCCGGCCACGCCCGACCAGTCGTCCGGCCCCGGCTGGGTCCACGACAGGCTCACGTTGAGCTTGGCGGTCGCCACGCCGACGGGGTGGCTGGACGAAGCCACGCCGGTCGGCGCGTTCGGCGCCGACTGGTCCAGGTCCCAGCGGCTGTTCATCGCCGTCTGCCACAGCCGCTGCCGGTGCTGCGGGTAGCGGTTCGCGAACGCGGTGAGGAAGCCCCGCGCCGTCGTGGGCTGGTCCAGATCGAGCACCTGGAGGATCTCGTCGTCACCCAGTTCCAGCCAGTCGCGGTGCCCGCTGTAGCCGTTCGGGTCGGTGTCGTCGCTGCCGGGGCCGCCGTCCCAGATGTCCTGCAGGACCGCCGCCAGGAAGCCCTCGGTGGTTTCCGGGTTCTCGTGCTGCCCGGTCGCGTCGCAGGTGCCGATGTATTCCGCGTTGCGCGTGTACACGGCGGGGATCCCGTAGGTGGCCGCATACGACGAGGTCTGCACGTGGGCGATCCAGTTGGGCCAGCCCTCGGTCATCGCCTCGTCGGTCCCTTCCGGGCACCATTGGCAGTGGCCGCAGTCGGCCGTGTCGCAGTAGCCGTTGCAGTAGTCGGGTCCGACGAACGAGGCGAACCGATGCACGAAGAAGTGGCCGTACTCGTGCGCGTGCGTGTCCTCCCGCCACTGGCGGTCGGTCCCGATGTGGATCTGGTCGAACAGCGGGTCGTACCAGGCGCCGGTCGCACCTTCGGGCCATTTCACGTCCACGGTTTCCAGGAACCAGTCGCGCGGGTAGGTCTGGTACCACTCGTGATTGCGCGCGATGTTGTTGGCGATGTGCAGCGCCGGATGCGTCGAGCTGTCGGAGGGGCGATAGGTGCCGATGTGCAGGTCGGCGGTCGAGCTGCCGCCTGCGTGCGTGGTCCACGAATATTCGATGTCCCAGAACCCGTCCTGCACGATCACCCAGGGGTGGTCGCTCTCGAACTTGATGTACAGTTCGGGATCGCCCTCGCCCAACTGCCCGTCCCAGGGCGCGTAGGCGTAGAAATCCCCTTCACGGTCGGTGTAGGTGTAGCCGAGTTCGTCGTCGGGACCGGTGTCCTGGTCCATGAGCGAAACGCGCACGCCATAGGCGCCCATGTCGATCGGCGCCACGGAGCCGGAGCCGGGACGCGTGTAGACAAGGCGCCCGCTGTAGAAGATCAGCGTGGAGGCGGCCGACTTGTCCGCGTGCGCCCGCCTGACGGAATCCGCCTCGGCGAGCAGGCGCGGATCCGGCGCCGGCGGCGGGGTCGCTTCCACCAGCGTCAGCGCCTGGCGCTCGGCAATGCGCGATTCCAGACGGCTCGCGAGGTCGATCGTGCGCTCGAAGGGGACACCGTCCACTTCCCAGCGCACGACGATCGGCTCGGGCTTCCCGGTGGGCAGCACCTCGATCGACAGCGATACGGGAGCTTCCGGCTCGATGAAGAACGTCGCCGACTCCTGCGCGAAGGGCGCGGCCAGCGAACCCGAAGTGACGCTCAACCCCGCTACCTGCACCGCGACACGCGAAACCAGTTCGAAGGCGATCGTGGCCGGCTCGCCGGGGCGCAGCACGGGCGCGGGCCCGACGACGCGGATCTGCACGGGCTCGGGCCTGACGGTGGCCAGCGCGGCCGCGGGAATGGCCAGCAGCGCCAGCGCGAGCAGGCGCTTGAATGGGAACCTGATCATGGTCGCCCTCCGTCAGCGGCCGGCGGCAGTTGCCGCCCGCGGTGCGGGTTCGTGACCGTTGGCCGGCGTGGTCAGCGCCTGGATCGCGCTGTCGAGCTCGGCCGCGACATCGGCGCGGTTCTCCCGACGCGCATGATCGGCCTGGATGCGCAGCATGCGCAGTTCGGCATCCTGCTTGGCGGTCACGATCGCGCGTTGCAGCTCGAACGCGCGGGTCGGATCGTTCGTCGTCGCCAGTTCAACCTTGAGCTGGCGGATCCGGGCACGGTCCTCGTCGAGTGCGGCGAAGATCCCGGCCACCACCGGGCTGAGTTGATCGCGGGGAATCGCGGGTTCCATGGCCGTTGATTCGACGGCCGGTGTGTCGGCGGCCGGCGATTCGACGGTATCGATCCGGGGAACGTCGGCCTGGGCGCAGGCGACCGATGACCAGACGGCGAAGGCGATGGAAGCACAGATCGCCGGCAACGCCGGCTGGGCGGGATGGCGGTTCATGTGGAGTTCTCTCCCGGATCGGGGTGGGTGCAGGACAGTTCACCCCTACCCAACGTCCGGGCGGCTGAGAACGAACGCCGTTATCGCCCCATGCTCCAGGAGCATCGCCTGCTCAAACTGGCGCCGGCGCACGGTGTGCGCGGCAACTCTCACGTGATCGTGATACTTGTGCCGGCGCAATGGCCGCTCGGCCGCATTCCGTCGATACCACACGTTCGATTTATTTCCGCCATCTGTGACCAAGGTCACAGATGGCGGTTTTGTTTCTGAGTATCGTTCCCGACGACAGAGGCAGACCTGTCCCGCAACAGACGGTCGCCGCAGT
>JAIFKS010000073.1 GCA_020049465.1 bacterium
GCGGAGCGCGCGCACCTGCTCTACGTCGCGCTCACGCGCGCGCGCGACCGCCTGCACGTGCTCGGCGGCGAGCTGCGGCCGGAGGCCAGCCAGGAACCGGACAGTCCGTTGCGCGATCTGCGCGCCGCCGCAGCCCAGGCTGAGCCGCCGTGCCCGCTGGTCGTGACGCCGGAGCCGGGGAACGACGAACTGATGGCGTGCGAACTCGAGGTGGTGGAGGCCGCAGGCCGGACGGTTCACGAGCCGCCGCCGGCGCCGCAGTCCTGGCAGCCGCCGGTCCGTCGCGCGCGGTTCGAGATCGTGACGCCGTCGGCGTCGGCCGAAGACAGCGCCGGCAGCGGCGGCGGCGGAACCGCGGTGGTGCGCCCCGAACGCGTCGCTGCCGTCGATGCGCCATTGGGCCTGACGCCCGCCGCGCACGGCGAGCTGGTGCACCGGCTGCTGCAGGCGGCCTGCGGCGCCGGCGCGATGCCGCCGGGCACAGGCGCCGCGCACGAGGAAGCGGCCCGCGTGTTCGGCGCTCCTGGACTCGGCTGGGTCTTCCACGCGCCCGCCGACGGCACGGCCTGGAGCGAAGCGCCGGTCGTCGCGCGCCGCACCGGGTCCGCGCCCCGGGCGCGAACCGCCGCGGCCGCCGAACAGAGGATCACCGGCATCATCGACCGGCTGGTGGTGCGCCCGGGACGTGTCGACATCATCGACTACAAGACCAACCGCGGCGCCGCTGACCCGGCCCGGCGCGCCTGGCTCGCCGAGCATTACCGGCCGCAGCTGGCCGCCTACCGCGAGGTGGTCGCCGTCCTGTATCCCGACTGCAGCGTGCGCACCTGGCTGTTGTTCACCGATCCGCTCCTGGCGGACGACGCGAGGCTCCACGAGGTCGGCTGAACGCGTCCTTGAGCCATCCGAGGGTTGAAAAAAAAGACACCGGGGACCCCCACGGAGGGGATCCCCGGTCGCGCGGCCGCCTCGCCTCCTGCTACGCGGGCCGGCGGGTTCCGGTCCCTGGCTAGCGCTTGAGCTCCTCGCGCAGTTGCTGCAGTTCCTGCCGCAGCGCGTCCATCTCGGCGCGCAGGCCGTCCATCTCGCCGCCGGCCTGGCGTCGGCGTTCGATGACGATCCGCCGCTGGTCGCCGTCATCGCCGCCGGGGCCGGCGCCCGGATGCCGCGGCATCTGCGGCGCGAACACCTTCATGTCGCCCGGCTCGCCGTCGCTGAAGATTTCGATCCGACGTTCCGCCATGGCGTCCTCGGGCATCTCGCCGAGCTTCACGTCGAGCGCCTTGCGGCTGCCCTTGCGCACGACTTGAAACGCCAGTGTGTCGCCGGGCTTGGTGTCGGTCATGGCGTCGTGCAGGGCGTCGGGCGAATCGACTTCCGCGTCGCCGGCCTTGACGATCACGTCGCCGGCCCGCAGACCGGCCGCGGCGGCCGGACTGTCCTGGACGACCTCGGTCACCAGCGCGCCGGCCCCGTCCTTGACGCCGAAGTAATCGCCCAGCTGGCTGTTCAAGTCGTCCAGATGCACGCCCAGCCAGCCGCGATCATCGGCCATCTTCCGGATGATGAAGCGATGCGGACCGTCGCCTTCCTCGCCGTCGTCGCCGCCGCCGCCGTGCGGCAGCACCAGAACCCGGCCGTCCTCGCTGTCGAACCACTGCAGGTTCTCCAGTTCTTTCAGGTTCTCCAGTCCCTCGAGCTTGTGCAGCTTCTTCAGCTTTTCCATCTGTTCGGTGTAATGCCCGGGCGAAGGCTCCGGCAGGGCCTCGCGCTTGCCCATCTCGACTTCGAAGGTCTTCTGCTTTCCGTCACGAAGAACCAGCAGGCTCGCCTTCGTGCCCGGCGCCAGCGCCCGCACCGACCCGGTGAACGCGGCGTAGTCCGAGACCGCCTGCCCGTTCAGTTGAAGAATGACGTCACCGTCGAGCAGGCCCGCCTTCTGCGCGGGGCCTCCTTCGACCACCTGATTGATGAGCACGCCGGGGCGATCATCCAGTTGAAGCGCTTTGGCCATGCTGGGGGTCAGGTCCTGCAGCATGATGCCCAGGTAGCCCTGATCCTCGGCGGCCGCGGCGGGACCGGCCGCGGTGGTCACCAGCAGACACAGCAGCAGGGACGCGGCCAGTCCCAGGGGGCGTTTGGCGGAGGGAAACGCGAACATGACGCGATCCTTTCGGAGACGGTTCAGGGGGATCAAGGTGAAAACGCAGGGGCGGCCGGCAGGTTCCCGTCCTGCGGGCGGTCCGGCCACCAGAGGTGAAAGTGGTCAAGAATCTGCCGCTCCGGTCGATCATCCGGGAGCGCCACCGCCGACGTCAGCGGGCCGGCGACCGGAGCCCAATCCGTTACGCTGCTTGGCCTTGAAGGGGTTCGCATCCATGGCGCACATCGAGTGGAAGGACGAGTACCGGACCGGCGTGGCCCTCCTGGACGACCAGCACGCCCATCTCGTGGAGATCATCAACAAATTCCACGACGCGCTGCAGCGGGGCAAGGGCTCGCGCCAGATGAACGAGATCCTCAAGGACCTGATCGGGTACACGCAGGAACATTTCGAGACCGAGGAAAGACTGATGGCCGAGGCCGGCTACGAGCAGCTCAAGCTGCACCAGGCCCAGCATCGCCAGCTTCTGCAGAAGGTCGAGCGCTTCCAGTTCGAATTCAACGGCACCGGCAAGCGCATCACCAACGACGTGCAGGAATTCCTCAGCTATTGGCTGGTCACGCACATCCTGCGCGACGACATGTCCTATGCGCCGTGTCTGACCGGGCAGAAAGTGCCCGCAGTCGAGGATTGATCGCGCGTCAGGCGCGCAGGTGCGACAGCAGGATCTGCAGGCCGATCAGCACCAGCAGCACGCCGCCGGCCATTTCCATCCGCTGGCCCCAGCGCGCGTGCAGCACGCCCCCGAGCGCGAGTCCGGCCCACGACATGCCGGCGGTGATCACCCCGATGAGCAGGCACGGCAGCCAGATCGCGATGTCCAGCACCGCCAGGCCCATGCCGACCGCCAGCGCGTCGACGCTGGTGGCCACGCTGAGCGCGATCAGCGACCAGCCGCGCGTCAGGTCGCCCTGCGGAGTCTCGTCGTCATGCGGCCGGGCCCCGGCGATGATCATGCGCCCGCCGACGAATGCCAGCAGGCCGAACGCCAGCCAGTGGTCCACGTGGCGGAACAGTCCGACCAGGCCGCGCCCCAGCAGCCAGCCCAGCAGCGGCATCAGTGACTGGAACAACCCGAAGTGGAAGACCAGCCGGAACGCGGCGCGGCGGCCCCTGGCGCGTCCGGTGGCGCCGGCGCCCAGGCAGACCGCGGTGGCGTCCATGGCCAGACCGCAGGCGATGACGATGTACTGCGCGATGCCCACTCAGGCTCCAGGTGTCGGGGGGCGGGCCGGTTGGCGCGCCGCGCCCGGCGTGCTAGAATCAAGTGTCGACGTGCAAACTTGTCCATCACCAGCGATCGGCGCCAGTCCGGCGTTGACGGCGGCGCCCGGTGCCCTGCCGCCCGACCGGACCGTGCGCCCCGCAGAGAAGGTCTCCATGCTGCCCGCCGCACCTGTTCGCCGCCGGTTTCTCCGGCCCCTCCGCGCCTTCGCCTGTCCGGTCCTGCTCATCGTGGTCATGTGCGCGGCGCCGTCCGGCCTGCTCGCCGCCGGTCTGGCCTGGCTGCCCGGCGCGACGGCCTCGCAGACGCGGCCCGGCGGGCCGGACCTGTCGGTCCTGACCTGGGAACTGCCCGGCGGCCTGCTGGTGGCCGACCGCCTGGCGCCCGGGGCGACGCACCGCTTCGGCGCGCCGTTCGTCCCGGTGTTCGCGGGCTCCGAGTGGTTTCTGGTGCAGCCGAAAGGGCACGCGCACGACGCTGCCGTGACCACGGCCGCGCTCGCGGCCGTCGGCCGTGTGCACCTGGCCACGGACGTCGCCTGGGTCGTCGAGGTGGCGGCCTCCGGGCAGGATGCGTTCGCGGCGCTGGACCTGTGCCGGCAGCGCATCCGGCTCGACGCGCCGCCGGCCGGCTGGGACCGCGTGCCCGCGGCCGCGGCGGTTGCGCGCGCGGACAAGGATCTGGCGCTCAAGACGACGTTCGTCGATGCGGTGAGCCAGCCCGCGATCTTCCGGACCATCCGCGAGATCAGCGGCGACACGATCTTCGTGTACGGAGGGCAGCCGCGCACGGTGCTCACGCGCTTCTACAACACCAGCGACAAGACGCTCGTGGCCGACTATCTGGCCGCGCAGCTGGCGGGCTGGGGTTACGTCGTGACCTTCGATCCGTTCACGTACAACGGCGTGGCCTGCCGCAACGTCGTGGCGACGAAGACGGGTGCGACCCTGCCCGACGAGTACTTCGTCGTCTCCGGTCACTACGATTCCACCGCGCGGAATTCGGCGACCGTGGCGCCCGGCGCCGAAGACAACGCTTCGGGAACGGCGCTGGTGATGGAACTGGCGCGGATCGCCGCCGATCGCGATTTCGACCGCTCGGTTCAGTTCGTCCTGTTCGATGCCGAGGAACGCGGGCTGATCGGCAGCGACCACTTCGTCGATGACGCCGTGGCCGCCGGCCGCAACATCGTCGGGGCGCTGGTGCACGACATGGTGGCGTTCCAGGCCGGGAACTACGCCGTCCGCATCGAGGGTCAGACTCCCTGGGAATGGCTGATGGCGGCCATGGCGGCCAATGTCACGGCCTTCACCGACATCGGGTTCCAGAAGGACTACTACAGTTTCGGCAGCGACCACGTGCCGTTCCAGCAGGCGGGCATCGCAGCCTTCCTGGCGATCGACTTCGATTACGATGCCTACACGCCCTACCACACGAGCTCCGACACCTGGAGCGCGATCGAGGCCACCGCGCCCCTGGCCACGCAGATCTGCCGCGCCGGCGCCGGCACCCTGGCCGACGTGGCGGGGCTGCGGCCCCAGTACCTGGCGGCCGCGGACCACCTGCAGAAGCCCTTCCTTCCGGTGCTGACCGCGGCGCCCAATCCGTTCAATCCGCGGGTGACGGTGGCGTTCACGCTGGCCGCGGTCGCGAGCGGGGATCTGGCGGTGTTCGACCTGGCCGGCCGTCGCGTGCGTCTGCTGGCGGCCGGGCCCTTCGCGAAGGGAGCCCAGTCGTTCACCTGGGACGGCACGGATGACGGCGGCCGCGCGCTGGCCAGCGGCTCCTACCTCTGCCGGCTGAGCGGCGCGCAGGGGGTGTCGGCGGTGAGGATGTCGCTGGTCCGCTAGCGGGCTACTGGAGTTCGATCAGGCGGCGCGACGCCGTGGGCCACAGGTCTCTGGCCACCGCGAAGCGAAGGCCGCGCCCGCCTTCGACCACATAGGTCGTCGACGGCCAGAATCCCTCCGCGTGAAGAGCCACCAGCATCTGCAGCCGGTAGTCGTAGAGCTTCACCTCGTCGCGCGTGAAGATGAGCGCGTGCGATTGCCCGGTGTAGGCGAGGCCGGGGAAATGCTCCGCGAACAGGGGATTGGCGGGCATCACACTTTCGTCGCCGTTTCCACCGAACAGGATGGCGCCCTCAGGCGCGCCAGCGACCGCATCGATGGCCACGCCGACCTCCCCGGCCGCCTCCTCGTCGACGAAGCCGAGCCGCAGCCTTTCACCGGTCAGGCTTCCGATGCCCGGCGCCGCGGCGGACACATTCCCGGGCCGGATGCCGGACGACGCCGGCTCGGCCAGCCACCGCGCGAACGCGCCGGCCAGTTCTTTCCACGTCGTGTCCAGCGCCGTCGCGAGCTTCGCCTTGACCTGGTCGGCGCTCCAGGACGAAACGGTCGCGGCCTCGCCGGAGACCGCCAGACAGGCGGCGCGCAGGCCGTTGGGTCCATGGTTGCGCAGCAGGAAGCCCGCGAACACGCCGGCCGGCGCGTACGTCAGGTCGGCGGATTGCCGCCCGAATGCGTCGCGGGTGAGCAACGCGTCGAGCGTCACCAGGCCGTCGGTCAGCGTCGTGCGGCCGAGCCGCTCCAGGATCCGGGGATGGCGGCCCCAGCGGCCGCCCAAATGCACCGCCGCGCCCTCCTGCAGCAGCGGCAGCATGTACGGAGGCAGATCCTGCAGCCAGGCGTTGACGACCAGGTGCGCCAGTTCGTGGGCATGGCACGGGTGCGAGGTCACGACGACATCCTGCTGGAGATTGGCCACGCCCACGGTGGGGGCGCCGGCCAGGCGCTCCACGTCCGCGGGGTCCAGAAGCAGATAGCCCAGTTTGCCGCGCGACAGGCGCGCTGCGGACGGTTCCGTGAAGCCCAGGTCAGCGGTCATGCCGGCGACACAGGAATCGAGTTGCGCCAGTTGCGCCGGCGCAAGTCCGCCGACTCCCGGCCGGGCAGCCGACCGGCGATCATGCACCGTCAGGTACCGGGACGCTCGGCCGCTGTCCGGTGTGGCAAGCAGCGCGACCGGTGAGGCCAGCCACCACCGGTCGCCTTCGTCGGCGAAGTAGTAGGCGAAGCGCGTCGTGTCGCCGCCGGCGGCCAGCGTTACGACCTGGCTCATGACGCCGGCCAGGGCGCCGGAGGTGACCGGCGCCGGACGCTCGCGCCGGCACTCGATCGTTCCCGCACGGATCGCCTCCCGGTACGGCCAGAGCGGCGAGTCGCCATCGACCTTCAGCGGCAGGCCCCGGTAGCGGATTCCCAGACGGGCGGAGGCGGCCAAGTCGGCGGGGCGCCAGTGCCGCGCCGTCTGGTTGATGCCGTCGCTGTCGTCGCTGACCTCGGAGAGCACCCCCCGCAGGTACGATTCCAGCCGGCCGTCGCAGGCGTCCGCGGCGACCGGATCGTCCAGGCGCGGAAAGGCGCTGGCAGGGCCGACGAGGGGCAGCGAAGCCGTCAGAAGCAGGAGCAGCCGGTGCGCGATCGCCGGATTCATGCTGGAGCGCGCTCCCGTCGCCGTTGGAGTCAGGGGCCGAACCTCTGTGAAGTCGTTGGTTCGCTTTCAGTTCCAATCCCAAGGGGTGGGCTGGCCGGGAGGACGCCGATGCCGGAATTTCAATTTTTATCTCGTCGTCTTATTCAAAAAAGATTATCATTATCGGACAATTTTTGCAACGGGCCCGGAAGTGACCGGTCGCGGTAGGGAACTGCCGCGACGGGGCCGGGTTGCCCTGTTTTTCGGCCCGGGTTACCATCTGGGACCGGCCTGGGCGCTGTCGGCGCCGGCGCCGGTCCGTTCCACGACCACGGCAAGGATTCCGCGAAGAGATGTTTTCGCTGCCAGCCCTCGCATCGGTGACCATCGTCCCTGCCTACATCGGCCCGGGCGCCGGTTTCGCTTTGGGCGGATCGTTCCTGTTCGCGTTGGCGGGGATCCTGCTGGCGATCCTGGCGGTGCTGGCCTGGCCGGCGCGCGTGGCGATCCGCTCGCTGCGCGGACGCGGCCGCCGCCGCGATGCCCGCGCCCGCCGCGTGGTGGTGCTGGGACTGGACGGCCTGGATCCGGTGCTGGCCCGCCGCTGGATGGACGAAGGCGCGCTGCCGAACCTGGATCAACTGCGACGCGACGGCGGCTATCGACCATTGGGCACGACCTGGCCGGCGATGTCGCCGGTCGGGTGGTCGACCTTCGCTACCGGGGTCGACGCCTCGGGGCACAACATCTTCGACTTCCTGACCCGCGACAAGCTGACGCACATGCCCACGCTGTCGTCCACACGGTTGCGGCGCGAGGCGGGCCGCCGGCTGGGGCCGCTGCGGCTGCCGGGTGGCGGCCATCCGTTCGAATCGCTGAAGCGCAGCAAGCCGTTCTGGACCACCTGCGCCGAAGCGGGCGTGGCCACCAGCATCCTGCGCGTGCCGATCACGTTCCCGCCCGACCGGTTCGGCGGCAAACTGCTGTCGGCCATGTGCGTGCCCGATCTGCGCGGCACGCAGGGCACGTTCACCGAATTCCGCGAGCCGGCAACGGCGGCCGTCGATGCGGACCCCGCGGCCACGACCGGCGGGGTGCGTCTGACACTGACGCCGACCGGACGCGAGGGGGCTTTCACCGGCGCGCTGCCCGGTCCGGACGCGCCCGACGGTTCGGGTCCGTTGACGGTGCCGGTCACGGTGACCGTCGATCGCGACGCCGCGCGGGCGGTGTTCACTCTCGGCGGGAAATCGTTCACTCTCGGCGCCGAAACGTACTCGGAGTGGATCCCTGTCGGTTTCGGACGCGGCTCGCAGCAGGCCCACGGCATCTGTCGTGTGCGCGTGACCTCGTTCGCGCCGCGCTTCACGTTCTATGTGACACCGCTGAACATCGACCCGGCCAAACCGGCGGTGCCCATCAGCAATCCGCCGCACCTGGCCATGGCGCTGGCGAAGCTGCACGGATCCTACGCCACGCTGGGACTGGCCGAGGACACCTGGGCGCTGAACGAGCGCGTCATCGACGAGCAGGCGTTCCTGGACCAGGCCTATTCCATCCACGAGGAGCGCCGGCGGCAGTTCCTGCACGCGCTGGACCGCACGCCCGAAGGCGTGGTCTCCGTCGTTTTCGACGCCACCGACCGCATCCAGCACATGTTCTTCCGCTACCTGGATCCCGAACATCCGGCCAACCGCGGCAAGGATGTCGAGCGGCACAAGGACGCGATCCTCGACCTGTACCGGCGCGCCGACGCGCTGGTGGGCGAGACGCGCGCGCGCCTGCGCAAGGGCGATGTGCTGCTGGTCGCGTCGGACCACGGCTTCAAGCAGTTCCAGCGCGGGGTGAACCTCAACGCCTGGTTCCGCGACAACGGCTACCTGTATCTCAAGGGCGACCCGCAGGCCGGCCCGCTGCCGGTGATCGCCGAGGGCAAACGCTTCGAGTGCGGCGAGGTCGATTGGCCGCGCACCCGCGCCTACACCAACGGGCTGGCCGGCTTCTACCTGAACGTGAAGGGGCGAGAGCACGACGGCTGTGTGGAACAGGCCGACGTGCCGACGCTCAAGCGCGAATTGATCGACCGGCTGCGCGGGCTGCCCGATCCGGGCCGCGACGGCCAGGAAGCCATCACCGAACTGTGGGCCTCCGAGGACATCTACCGCGGGCCGTACCGCGAGAACGGGCCCGATGTCATCGTCGGCTACAAGCCCGGCTACCGCGCCGACTGGGACGCGGCGGTGGGCGCGGTTTCCGGCACGGCCATCAGCGACAACACGCGCAGCTGGTCGGGCGACCACTGCATGGATCCGCGGCAGGTGCCGGGCGTGCTGTTCAGCTCGGTGCCGTTCGCGGCGACCCGGCCGAACCTCGTGGACCTGGCGCCGACGGTGCTGGATCTGCTGGGCGTGCCGGCGCCCGCGCACATGACCGGGCGCAGCATTTTCTCCGGTGACGGGGAGGCGGCATGAAGCGGTGGCGGACAGGGGCGGCGGCGGCGCTGCTGGCGCTGGCTGGAACGACGGGCGCGTTCGCGGACGACGCGCGCGGTCCGCGCGTGATCATCCTCGGCTTCGACGGCATGGATCCGCAGCTACTGCGCCAGTACCTGGACGAAGGCGCGCTGCCGAACTTCACCCGCTTCCTGGCCCAGGGCTCCGCGGTGACGTCGTTCGGCACCTCCATTCCGCCGCAGTCGCCGGTGGCCTGGTCCAACTTCACCACCGGGCGCGATCCGGGCGGTCACGGCATCTTCGACTTCATCCACCGGGATCCGGAGACCATGCTGCCCCGGTTCTCGGGCAGCGAGGCCAGTCCGCCGGACAAGTTCTGGAAGCTGGGACGCTGGAAGATCCCGCGCGGCAGCGGCCAGGTGCGCAACCTGCGCGAGGGGAAAGCCTTCTGGGAACTGCTGCCGGACGCGGGCGTGGACGCGACCATCTTCAAGGTTCCGGCCAATTTCCCGCCGGTCGAATGCGAAGTGCGCTCGCTGTCGGGCATGGGCACGCCCGACATCACCGGGAGCTACGGCATCTCGACGCTGATCACCACCGATCCGCCCGTCGAACGCGATCTGGCGGGCGGCCGCATCGAGTCGGTGTACCTGCAGGACGGTCGCTTCACCGCGACGCTGGCCGGCCCGCGCAACACGTGGCGGCAGGGCGATCCCGAAGTGCTGGCGGCCGTCGACGGCGTGGTCGACCAGGAACGCGGCGCCGTCTGGCTGCGCGCGGGCGAACACGAGGTCGTGCTGAAGGAAGGCGAGTGGAGCGACTGGGTGCCGGTCGACTTCCCGATGGTTCCGCTGCTGAAGTCCGTGCACGGAATCTGCCGCTATTACCTGATCAGCACGTCGCCGCACCTCAAGCTCTATTCGACGCCCGTGCAGATGGATCCGATGCGGCCGGAGATGCCGATCAGCACGCCGTCCGGTTACAGCCGCGAGCTGGCCGAGGAGACAGGGCTCTTCTACACGCAGGGACTGCCGGACGACACCAGCGCGCTGGAGAACGGATTTTTCGCCGACGCCGACTACGTGCGCCAGAGCGATCTGGTGATGAAGGAGCACCTGGCGCAGCTCCGCTCCGAACTCGACCGGTTCGCGAAAGTCGAACGCGGCCTTCTCTTCTTCTACTTCAATTCACCCGACCAGACCTGCCACATGACGTGGCGCAACATGGATCCGAGCTCGCCCACGCACGCTCACGCCGATCCCGCCCACGCCGGCCGCATCCGCGACGTGTACCGGAACCTGGACCGCGCGCTGGGCGTGACGATGGATCGCGCCGGCCCCGACGCGCTGATCATGGTCATGAGCGATCACGGCTTCGCGCCCTGGAACCGCGCCTTCCATGTGAACACCTGGCTGTTGAACCACGGCTATCTGGTGCTGGAGGACGGCGTGGTGCCCGGCGACATCGACATGCTGCGCGGCGTGGACTGGTCGCGCACGCGGGCCTACGCCTTCGGCCTGAACGGCCTGTACCTGAACCTGGCCGGGCGTGAGAACGAGGGCCTCGTGAAGCCCGGAGCCGAGGCGCAGGCGCTGCTGGCCGAGTTGAAGGCCGCGCTCGAGGCGACGACCGACCCTCTGGACGGCAAGCCGGCCATCAAGTATGCCTACCGCGCCGACGAGGTGTACCACGGGCAGATGCGCGACACCGGGCCGGACATCGTCATGGGCTATTACCGCGGCTGGCGCGGCAGCAACGAGTCGGCGCTCGGCCGCATCACCGAGACCGAGTTCTCCGACAACATGCTCAAGTGGAGCGGCGACCATTGCATGGCCGCGGACGAGGTGCCCGGCATTCTGCTGGCCAACCGGCCGGTGCTGCGCAGCGAGCCGGCGCTGGTGGACATGGCGCCCACCATCCTGCGGCTGTTCGGACTGCCGATACCGGCGGACATGGTGGGCGGCGACCTGTTCAGCAGGTGAGCCGGGGTGCGGATCAGGGACGGCTGAAAGGGGACGTGATGTTCGGCGGCGACAAGCTGAAACTGGACAAGGACCTGTTGGCGAAGATCCGGAAGTATTCCGGCATCGCCGGCTACGCGACGCCCGAGGAATTCGTGCGCCACGTGCTGGAGCGCGAGATCGCCAAGTTCGAGGAAGGCGGCGACTCCGAAGAGGAGATCCGCAAGCGGATGCAGGGTCTGGGGTACATCTCGTGAACAGGCCGGCTTCACACATGACGCGTGTTCCGTCGGGGGATGCTTGAACATCGTCAACGGCATCGTCGGACGCGTCTTCGACCTCGTGCTGGCGCCCTTCGCGGGGGCGCCTGCTTGGGGTCTGGTCGTGGTGTCGCTGTTTTCGGCCGTGTGGGCGCTGTTGCTGTTCCGCGCCGTGACGCCGCAGGCGAAGCTCGCGACGGCTCGCGACCGCCTGGTGGGCCATATCTACGAGATGGGCCTTTACCAGGACCATCTGAGCGTGCTCGGGCGCATCCAGCGGGATCTGGCTCGGGCCAACCTGCGCTACCTGGCGACCAGCCTGCCGGCGCTGGTCGTGCTCCTGGTGCCCATGCTGCTGACCCTGGGACAACTCGAGGCGCGCTATGCGCGGCGGCCCCTGCTCGTGGGCGAGAGCGCCGTGCTGGCGGTCACGCTGGCGCCCGGATCGGCCGCGCGACTGGATGAACTGCAGGTGACCGCGCCCGCCGGCGTGACGGTCGAGGTTGGCCCGGTGCGCGACCGCGCCGGCGCCGCCGCGGCCTGGCGTGTGCGGGCCGACGCGCCCGGACGCCACGAGCTTTCGGTGACGCTGGGCGGAACGGCCGTGGCCACGCGCATGCTGGCGGCCGGCGGCGGCCTGCCGCGAACGGCCGTGAACGCCGAAACCGGTTTCTTCCATGCCCTGCTGTACCCGGGCGAGCGGCAACTGCCGGGCGACGGCGCCGTGCTGCAGACGCGCCTGCGCTATCCGCCCCGCAGCGTCAGCTATCTGGGAGTGGAACTGGACTGGCTGGTGGCGTTCATGCTGATCTCGATGCTGGGCGGACTGGCGCTCAAGGACGTGCTGAAGGTGGAGATCTGAGGTGCACATGAAAGTGGCAGGCAGGGCGATCCGGGTGTTGGCGGCCGCGCTGGTGTTGGCCGGCTGCGGCGGCGGGGATGTCCCTGCCGATCGCGCCGGCGCGACGAAGAAGGGCGCGGCGAAGCTGCTGGTGATCGGCATCGATTCCGCCGATTGGCGCCTGCTGGACCCGCTGATGGCCGCGGGCCGACTGCCCCATCTGAAGGCGTTCCGCGCGCAGGCCGCGTCGGGCCGCATGGAGTCGTTCTATCCGCTGGAGAAATCACCGCTGCTGTGGGCCAGCATCTGCACCGGCGTCGAACCCGCGGTTCACGGCGTCGACAGTTTCGTGAAGGGCTCGGACCAGAAGCCGGTGACGGGCAGCGCGTGGCATGCGCCGGCGATCTGGGACATCCTCGGCGCCGCCGGCCGCAGCACGCTGATCAGCGGCATGTGGACGACGTTCCCCGCGCGCGCGATCAACGGTGTGATGGTCAGCGACTACCTGCCCTACGGGCGTGAACGCGAGCGACCGTTGGCTGGACTGGTGCACCCGGATTCGCTGTCCGAGGCCGTGGTCGCCTGCCGCGTCGATCCGCAGACGTTGAGCCATGATCAACTGGCGCGCTTCCTGCCGGCCGGTGCCGACTTGGCCGCGCTCGAACAGACATATCCGCAGCAGATGCAGAAGCTGCGCGACATCTGGGCTGCGGATCTGGGCTATCTGAACGTGGCGCGGCGCCTGAAGGATCAGCGCGATTTCGACCTCTTCTTCTTCTATCTGCGCGGCCCCGACATGATCAGCCACGGCTTCTACCACTACCTGGCGTTCGCGCCCGCCGACTGGCACGGCGACCAGGCCGAACTGGCGACGTTCAAGGGCGTTGTTGAGAGCTATTACGAGTGGGCCGACGAAGTGACGGGCGAAGTCCTGTCCTGGTTCCCGGCGGATCACCCGACGATCATCGCCTCGGACCACGGTTTTTACGGACCGCGCGACGAAGGCAAGGGCACCGTCGAGCACAGCGAGTGGGGCATCTTCATGGTGCGCAGCCCGCTGCATTTGCCGGGCGTGACGTTCGGGCACCTCAAGTTGCTGGATATTTGCCCGACGATGCTGGCGCTGCTGGATCTGCCGCCGGCCGTTGACATGCCCGGGGCGGTGCTGGCCGAAGGGCTGACCGCGCAGGGTCAGGACCGCGTGGCGCACATCGAGAAGAACCGCGTGCCGTCCTATCTGGCGCTGCGGCCGGCCGTGGGCAGCGGGGTGGTCGAGACCGACGACAAGGTTGAAGAGGAAATCAGGCGGCAACTGCGATCACTGGGTTACATCAAATAGCCTGGAGCGACGTCGAAACCGGGAACAGGAGCGCCGGGACAACGGCGCTCCTGCCGTTTTTCGCGACGGTTGACGTGCGATTGTCAGGCCTGGAATGCCCGCGTATACTGAGATTCGGCTTTGCCAACGCGGGGAGGGCAGTCATGCGGCGGAGTTTCCTCGTCTTTTTTCTGATCACGGGTCTGGCCGCGTACGCAGCGGCCGACTGCGGTGAATGGGAGGTCGGCATTCCCGATCTCAACCAGAGCGTGTTGGCCTGGGGCCTGGCCGCCGGTGAATCGGCGACCCTGCTGGTCCTGCCGGACGGACGCGGCGCGCCCCTGACGGCGGCCCGCAGAGCGAACGGCGCGCTCGTGGACGCCACGCTCACGCTCACGATTATCGACGGCTGCGGCTATCCCGTGTCGGGTTTCCCGGCGGCGGACATGTGGCTGGAATCGTCAGGCGGCACGTTCACGGCCTGCGCGGGCGGTTCCACGGCTGACCGGAACACCGACACGTCGGGGCAAGCTGTCTGGGCGCAACCCCTGCTGGCCGGCGGCAACAGCCAGGGTCCGTGCATGGTCCTGATCAACGGCATGCCGGTCAATGCGGCATTGCCCCTGTCGCTGCACTTCAACAGCCCCGATCTCAACGGCGATCTCACGGTGTCCCTGATCGACGTGGCCGCGTTCGCCGCCGGCTATTTCGGGGACTACCTGTTCGCCGCCGACCTGCAGGCTGACGGCGTGGTCAACCTGGCGGACCTCAGTGCGCTGGTCGGCGGTTTGGGCGCGGTCTGCCACTGAAACGTCGCGCGCGCAGTGACGGCGCGCGCGACGCGGCGAAGCCCGGCCAGCCCTGAAGATTCAGGCGTCGTCCCGGTCAATCGTTGATGGTCAGATCCAACGCGATCTCCAGCTTCAACACCTTGGAAATGGGGCAGCCTGCCTTGGCGGCGGCCGCCGCTTCGTCGATCTTCGCCCGGTCCGCGCCGCGCGCGGTGACCGTGGTGGTCAGCGCGCTGCGGGTGAGCGTCAGGTTCTCGAAAGTGACGACGCACGCGGTTTCGATCGCCTCGGGCGTGATGCCGCGCTCACCGAGCTGCGCGCTGAACGCCATGCTGAAGCAGCTCGCATGGGCGGCGGCGATCAGTTCCTCGGGGTTGGTGCCGGGCTCTTCCTCGAAGCGCGTGCGGAAATCGTATTTCTGATTCTTGATGGCACCGCTGGCGACATTGAACCGGCCGTGTCCGGTCTTCAGGTTGCCGGACCAGACGGCGTTGGCGGAACGCTTCATGAGCATGTCTCCCTGAATGCCGGCGGCGACGATGCCGCCGTGCTGGTGGCCGCCCATCGGTTCCGCTTCCGCGGGTGGATGTGGTCGGCGAACCCATACTGTGCCGGACGCCGGTCGGGCGTCCACGGAAAAGCCGCAGGCGTCCCACCCATGATAGATGGGGCCCGCGGTTTCTGCGAGGCAACGGACGGGGCGGTACGCCGGTTGCTTGTCCGGGGACGGCCGAATGCCGCGAACCGGCGGCGGGCATTCCGACAGGCGGGCCAACCCGGCCGCAAGGCCGGCCTCCGACCGTTCGTCACGGCTCGGATAACGTTGCGGGAGAACACGTTGACGATGACCGCGACACCAGGCGGCACCACGGCGACGGGTGCGGTGGCCCTGCCGTCAGGGCCGCCGGCGACCGGCACGGTCACCGCCGGCAGCGACCGGGAAATGGGCGATCGTCGGCTGATCGACAGCCACGTCAGCGATTTCCTGAAGGACGGCGCCCCGGATCTCGTCTTCTTTTTCGGCTACGGTGACGGTCGGTATGCCCGGACTCTGCGCGATCAATGCGCGGCGCCCGTCATCGTGTACGAACCCCGCCCGGAGGTGCTGGCCGCGCTCGAGAGCGGCGCCGCCGCACCGCCCGCGGGCTTCACCGTGGTCGGAACGCTGGCCGCCGTGAGGGCGCATGCGGCCGCGAACACCAACCTGCTCTCCAGCCGTCTGCTTGCGGGCGCCATTCCCGCGTGGCGCGACGCGCACCCCGACGCGTTCGACCGCTTCGTCGAGGCAGTCCGCCAATCGCGCGTCGATGCGGAGATCCGCAGCGTGACCGCCGGCCGCTCGGCCGCGACCTGGCTGCGACATCTGGCGAGCAACCTGCCCCAGGTGGCCGCGATGCCGCCGTTGGACCTGCTGACGGACCGCTTCGCGGGGTGGACCGGGATCCTGGTCGGCGCCGGCCCGTCGCTGGACCGCAACATCGAGGAACTTCGCCTGGCGCAGGATCGGGCGCTCATCTGCACGGTCAGCACCGCGCTGCCGGCCCTGGCGCGTGCGGGCGTCGTGCCGCATCTGGTGGTGGTCATCGAGGGCAAGGACCTGGGTTACCACTTCGCGGACGTGCCGCATCTCGATCGCGTGACGTTGTTGCCGAGTCCGCTCAGCCATCCGTCGCATTTCGCGGTCCCGGTGGGGCATCGCCTGGCCATCGCACCTCAGGGCACGGTAGCCGGCGACTGGCTGCACCGCGCGCTGGGGAGGAGGCAGCTGGAAAGCGGCGGCAGCGTGGCCTGCGCCGCCTTTGCCGCTCTGCATCAGCTGGGCTGCGATCCGCTGGTGCTGGTCGGCATGGATCTGGCGCTGACCGAAGGCCGCACGCACGCCGGGGGTACGGACCAGGCCTCGCGCCGCTTCCGCTACGAGCCGGAAGCCGGGCGCGTCTACCACTGGTATCCCGACGGGAAGAGGACCGTGTCCGGCCATTGGCAGGCGTCCAACACGCCGGCCTGGGGCGGGCAGGGCCAGGTGCTGACGCGGCCGGTGTTCAACTCGTACCGGCAGTGGTTCGAGGACGCGGCCGAGACCTGGGCGCGGGACCGCACTCTGGTGAATGCGACCGAGGGCGGCGCGCGCATCCACGGCTTCGCCGAATCCACGCTGGCCGAATGGCGCCGGGCGCCGGCGAACGGGCCGCGGGACGCGCGGCAGGTCATCGATCTGGCGATCGCTTCCGCACCTCCGGGCGACGCCGCGCCTCTGTGGCGCCAGGTGGCGGCCGAACTCGCGGTGATCGAAGAGGCGGCCACCGCCGCGGGCGAAGCCGATCGTCTGGCGGCCCGCGCGCTGCGCGATCTGCAGTCGCGGCGCTACGGGGGGCTCGACGCGCTGCTGGCCCGGCTGGCCGCGGCCGAGACGCGGCTGCGCGAGCACACACGCTCTACGCGGCTGCTCAACGCGCTGGTCGGCGAGCGTTCGAAGGCCATGGCGCGCGAGGACGCCCCGCCGGCGGGCGCTTCCTCGGCCGTCGCGACGGCCTGGTCGCTGCGGCAGAGCCGGCGCATCAGCGGACTGGTCGTCGACGGCGCGCGCGAACTGGTGGAACTGTTCGGCCCGCTGGCGGCGCGGGCCGCTGCCGAAGCCGCGGCGACACCACGGACGAACGGCGCCGGTGTCGCCACCGGCGCCGTTGCGTGTGCAGCCGAGTCTCGGGATCCGGTCGTCAGCCCTTCTTCTGCGTGAGCGCCGCCTCGAATTTCGCGAGCTGCTCCTTGAAATACTCGCGGTCCGGCGCCAGTTCGATGGCTTTCCTGATCCGCGCGATCGCCTCTTCGCAATTGCCCCGCTTCAGGCAGATCTCGGCCGCGGTGTCCAGGTAGTTCGCGCGGTCGCCGTCGGCTTCCGAAAGTTCGACGGCGCGCATCACCAGGACTTCGGCCTCTTCGAGATTCACGTCGTTCTGCAGGCACCACCAGGCGAACTGGTTCAGGCGTTTGGGATCCTGCTCCCAGTTCTCGGGCAGCATCGCCTTGCGCAGCGCGACGGCCTTCGGCGCGTCCTTCTCGACCAGCAGGGCGTGGTCCACCTTCAGGCTCCTGACCGTACGGGCGGCCGGGGAGTCCTCGGGCAGCGTCGCGCCGGCTTCCAGGCCCTTCGTCAGGTAGGGGATGGCGTCGGCCACGCGGTCCTGCTTGCGGGCCACCTGCACGATCATCGAGGCGATGTCGACCCGGTCGCCGGCCTCGGCGTCGGCGGCGGCCAGCATGCGGTCGGCCTCGGCCCGGATCTCGTCGAACGTGAAGGCGCCGTCGTCGGCTCCGTAGTACATGTACATGAAGATGTTGCCGGTGTACTCGTCCGCGCGCGCGGGATCCAGTTCCCGGGCCTGCTTGAAGTACTTCACCGAGACGGGGAAGTCGTAGCCGGTGGCGGCGTCGTTGGCCAGGGACAGGGCCAGCGCCGCGGTCGGCGCGGTTTCGAACGCGGTCTTCTTGGCGACGAGCGTGCGCGTGTCCGCGCGGGCCGCGGCCACCGATCGGGCCCAGCCTTCGGCGCCTTCATAGCCGATCCAGCGCTCGACCGGCTCACCCTGGCCGTTGACGGCGTAGAACGTGGGGTAGCCGCGCACCGAGAATTTCGCGGCGATGGCCGGGCCTTCGCCCTTTTCGCAATCGACGGGCAGGAAGATGACGTCGGCGAGGGCGCCTTTGATGATGTCGCTGCTGTCCACCTCACGGGCGAACACTTTGCAGCTGGGTCACCAGTCGGCGTAGAAATCGATGACGAGCAACTTGTTCTGCTGCTGGGCCTGCGCCAGAGCCTCGGCGTAGGTGGCCGTTCCGTGGTCGTCGGCCGCGGTTGCCGCCGCGGCTGCGCCCAGGATCAGCACCGCCAGCGCTCCAGCCAGAAGAGGGCTGCGCATGTTCGGTCTCCTGTCGATGAAGTCGGCCGCGGCGCGGCCGCGGTTCGGTGAAATCCCACCGGGACAATAGAACTCTTACGGTCCACGGTCCACCGGGTTCCGGTGAACCGGCGTTTTCCTCTGCCGCCGTCGGGATGCGCCTGGATCGCGATCGCTGCGTTTGACCGGAATACCGGCATTTCGCGGAAAGACCTCCCGGGAACCGCTGGCGCTTGCCAAAGTTATGATCTTTGGGCAGGTTATGGTCCTTGATTCCGGCCATTCGGTCCCCTTGGGGCCCGGGACCGAGAATGCTGCTTTCAACCCGCTGATGCCCGGGTTACTTTGTCGGGGACCGAAACGGTCGAATCGGAAACCCTTCCGGGCGCGCCTCCTGGCGCCTGCGGGGCCTCCGGCCCCCCTTGCCGCTACGCGACCTCGCGCACTGAGGTCGCCCGCCAAACCCATGACGACGTCTCCACAGATCATTCAGGGTGGCATGGGTGCCGCCGTGTCGAACTGGCAGTTGGCGAACAGCGTGTCCAGGATCGGCCAGATGGGCGTGGTGTCGGGCACCGCGCTCGCGGTGGTGCTGGCGCGGCGGCGTGGTGTCGGGCACCGCGCTCGCGGTGGTGCTGGCGCGGCGCCTGCAGGTGGGCGACCCGGGCGGACACATGCGCCGGGCCCTCGAACACCTTCCGGTGCCGGCTGTGGCCCGCCGCGTGCTGGCGGACCACTACGTGCCGGGCGGCAAGCGTGCCGAAGCCCCTTTCAAGAATCTCCCGCTGCCCGGCCTGCATCCCGCGCGCGCACTCGAAGAGCTGACCGTGGCGGCCAACTTCGTCGAAGTGTTCCTGGCCAAGCATGGCCACAACGGCGTGGTCGGGATCAATCTGCTGGAAAAGATCCAGTTCCCCACGCTGCCGTCGCTGTACGGCGCGATGCTGGCGGGCGTCGACTACGTGCTGATGGGCGCCGGCATTCCGCGCACCAGGCATTCCGCGCACCATCCCCGGCGCGCTGGACCGTTTCTCCGAAGGGGAACCGGCGGAATTGAAGATCGATGTCGCCGACGCCGGCGCCGGCGAGGAGTTCACGTCCCGCTTCGATCCGCGCGCCTTCTGCGGCGGCGTGGCCGCGAAGCTCAAGCGGCCGCGCTTCCTGGGCATCGTGGCGTCGGCGGCGCTGGCGATGACGATGGCCCGCAAGGCCAACGGCCGCGTCGACGGCTTCGTCATCGAAGGTGTTTCGGCGGGTGGCCACAATGCGCCGCCGCGCGGGCCGATGCAGTTGAGTGATGAGGGAGAGCCCGTCTACGGCGAGCGTGATGTGCCGGACCTGGAAAAGATCCGCGAACTGGGCCTGCCGTTCTGGCTGGCCGGCTCGTATGGTGCGCCAGGTAAGCTGGCCGAAGCGCTCGCGTTGGGCGCGACCGGCATCCAGGCCGGAACGGCGTTCGCCTCGTGCGAGGAATCGGGCATCACTTCCGAACTGAAGGCCCAGGTCATCGGGCTCAGCCGCGAAGGGAATGCGCGGGTCTTCACCGATCCCGTCGCTTCGCCGACCGGCTTCCCGTTCAAGGTGCTGCAGGTCGAAGGAACTTTGTCGGACTCCGAAACCTACGGCGCGCGCAAGCGCATCTGCAACCTGGGTTATCTGCGACGCGCGTACAAGAAGCTCGACGGCTCGCTGGGCTACCGCTGCCCGGCCGAACCGGTGGCGGACTACGTTCGCAAGGGCGGCCTCGAGGCCGACACGGTCGGTCGCAAGTGCGTCTGCAACGGGCTGCTGGCAGCCATCGGCCTGGCGCGCGTCGATGGGGTTTCCGATGAGCCCGCGCTTCTGACCGCCGGCGTCGAAGTCGCCAACATCGTGCAGTTCGTCAAGCCGGGCAGCGAGACGTACTCGTCGGCCGAGGTTGTCGAACGGCTGCTGAAGACCGAGGATTAGTCCCGACGCTTCGGGCCCGCGCCATTGGCGCGGGCCCTTTTTTTATTGCCGAACGTCTTCCCGCTCGTCAGTTCCCCGTCGGCGCCAGCCGTTCCAGTTCCCCGAACCAATTCGTCGCGATGGTCAGGTGGCCGCGTTCGCCGCCCTGGGTGTCGGCGGACTGGATCATCAGGAATCGCTGACCGTCGGGGGCGACATCCCAGGCGGAGAACGGCGCCAGGTCGGCAAACGTGTCCTTGAACAGTTCGACCGGCGGCTCGAAGCGCCAGGCGCCGTCCACCCGCCGCACCTTGACCGACATGACCGCGGCTCCACTGCGGTAGAACAGTTCGTCGCCGGCGCCGGACCAGCGGGCGTACCCGCCGCCGCCGCTGGAAACCAGCCACTTGCCGCCGCCACCGGGGAAGTCCTGCACATAGATCTCGTTGCTTCCCGATTCGGTCGAGGTGTAGGCCAGCAGCGACCCGTCGGGCGAGATCGTCGGGCACCATTCGATCGCCGGCGACTGGATGAGCGGGGACGCCGGCCCGGGCTCGAAGCGGCCGTCGGCGCCGATCCCGAGCGGCATGGTCAGGATGTCCCAGTTGGTTTCATTGTCGAGCCGTTGGAGCACCACGGTGCGGCCGTCCGGCGAAAGGCTGCACGGCCAGCGGTAGTCCTCGAATTCGTACAACGGCTGATCCTCACCCGAGCCGTCGGCGCGGCGGGCCAGCACGGCGCCAGCGGACATCGTACCGTAGCTGCGGCAATACAGGACGTGCCTGCTGTCGGGTGTCCACACGGGCGCGAGGCAGGCATCGGTGCTGAACGTCAGCCTCGTGGAGGTGACCGCACCGAAGTCGTGGACCACGATATTGGGCGCTGTGTTGAGCCCCATCGCGATCGCCAACTTCCGGCCATCCGGCGACAGGCGCGGGTCGACGTAATCGGCCGCCACGGCGAGCGCGGGCGTGACGTTGCCCTGGCGGTCCACCCAGACGGCATGCCGGACGGTCGAGCGCTGGGAACTGCCCTGCCGGTAGGCGAGGGTGCCGTCGGGGCCCACCGAATATTCCGCACTGCCGTCGCCGGAGGTCTGTTCGCCCGTGTACGACAGGACGCCGTCGAGGACCATGGTCTCCGCCCCGGCGACCTCGAGGCGCTTCAGGTCGAAGGGCGCCGCGAACAGCTGGCCGCGCCGGATGAACAACAGGTGCCCGCTGGGGCTCCAGGAGGGCGCGGCGCCGCCGGCGAGTACCGTGCGGACGGTCTTCGTCGCCGGGTCCCAGACCTGGATGTCGGCGTTGTCGTAGTCCTGCCCGCGGACCTGCGCCATGAACAGGACGGCTCCGCCGGGCAGGGCGCACGGCCAGCGGTGCGAGCGCTCCCTGCGTGCCTCGTCCAGGTGCGTGAGGGGCTGGAGTTCGCCGCCGGCGGCGTTGACGCGCCAGAGCGGCGTCTCGGCGTTGGGGGCCAGCACGATGGTGCCGTCCGCGCACCAGGTGGCGCCGCGGGCTTCGCGCGTGTCGCAGATCTTCGAAGGAGTGCCTCCACCGACCGGAACTTTCTGCAGTTGTCCGCGCGCCATGAACCCGACCCACTGGCCGTCGGGCGAGAAGAACGGGCTGCGCGCGCCCTGGGTGCCCTCGATGCGGCGCGCCTCCAGGTCGTCGAGGCGGCGCAGGTACAGCCGCGCGTCCTGGCCGGCCCCGGCGACGAAGGCGATCGTCGCGCCGTCGGGCGAGATGACGGCCGCCGGCCCGTAGCCCGAGGGGAACGATTCCCCCTCCACCATGGCCGCCGACAACCGCAGCGTGGGCGCCGCCGTCGGGCCGGCCGTCCGGCTCCGTTGCACGAGCGTTACCGTCAGGGTCGCCAGGCAGGCGGCGGCCACCAGCCAGGGAGCAAGACGCGTGAGAGTGCGCGCCGGCGCGGGTGCGGACGCGGCCGCCGGTTCACTGGCGCCCCGCTCGAGCGCGATGCGCGCCTCGCCGATGTCGCGCAACCGGTCGCGCGGGTTCTTGGTCAGGCATCTTTCCAGGAGTCTGCGCACCGTCGGCGGCGTCGAGGCCGGCAGCGCGGACCAGTCTGGTTCGCGCTCGAGAATGCGCGCCACCAGGTCCGAAACGGTTTCCCCTTCGTAGGCCCGCCGGCCGGTCAGGCACTCGTAGAGCACGCAGCCGAAAGACCAGATGTCGGTGCGGCGGTCCACCGCCTTGCCGCGGGCCTGTTCGGGGCTCATGTAGGCGGCCGTGCCCAGGATGACGCCGGCGCCGGTGGCGGCGGCTGTCATCGTCGGCGAAGCCGAAAGATTGAGGTTGGACGACGAACCGTCGGCCGCGCTGGCCTTGGCCAGGCCGAAGTCCAGCACCTTCACCGCGCCATCCGGCTTGAGGATCACGTTGCCCGGCTTCAGGTCGCGGTGGATCACGCCGGCTTCGTGCGCGGCCTCGACGCCGGCGGCGATCTGCGCGCACACGGCCAGCGCTTCGTCCATTGCCAGGGGGCCACGCGCCACGTGCGCCGCCAGCGTCTGGCCCTCGATGTACTCGAGCACCAGGTAGCGATGACCGTCCGCTTCCTCGAGACCGAAGATGGATCCCACGTTGGGGTGGTGGAGCGAAGCCAGCAGCCGGGCCTCCCGTTCGAAGCGGGCCAGACGGTCGGCGTCGCGCGCGAACGCGTCGGGCAGCGCCTTGATCGCCACGTCGCGCTCGAGGCGTGTGTCCCGCGCCAGCCAGACCTCGCCCATGCCGCCGGCGCCGAGCGCCGCGGTGACGCGGTAGTGGTTGATGGACTGCCCGATCATCGGTTCTCCCGGGATGGGTGCCTGGTCGACGGCGCCTTCAGCGCGGCAGCAGTTCCGTCCAGTCCAGGATCAACTGCAGCGATGTGCCCGCAGGCGCGGCGATCGTGCGGCTGATCAGGAACCGCTCGCCGTCGTTGGTGGCGATGCCGGTCATTCCCTCCGGCTCGCGGAAGAGCCGTGTCGTCCGGCCGGGCCGGACGTCGCCGTCCACGAATTCGAGCGGGACGCTGACGAGGTCGCCCTGGGCGTCCACGTACAGCACCTCCCTGCCGTCGCGACCCCACATCGACCCGCCGCTGGTACCCGCGGCCATCGCGACACGCCGGCCGGGCGTCGGCCAGGTGTCGAGATAGATATCGACCAGCCCGCGCTCGAAGACATCGTACAGGACCCAGCGGCCGTCCGGCGAGAACTGGCCCCAGCGTTCGAAGGCCCCCGTGGCCAGCCAGGGCGTCGGGACACCCCCGTCGAGGGGCACGGTCCAGAGGTCCCAGCTGGAGTCCGAGGCCTGGCTGCCGACCGAACTGATGGCCGCCACCAACAGGGACCTTCCGTCCGGGGCCCAGTCGGCGACTTCCTGGAACACGGCGTCCAGCGCGCGCAGCGTGTCCGCGCCGCCGCCGCCCACGTTCATCATCACGATGCCGCTGCGGCCCCGGCTCGCGGCGTCGAAGGCCAGGCGGCGGCCGTCGGGCGACCAGGCGGTGGCCAGCGGCCACACCATGTCCGTGCTCAGGCGGGCGGGAATGGCGCGCTCAAGGTCGACCTGCCACAGGTCGCGGCCGTTGGCCGCCGAGGCCAGACGGCCGTCGTGCGACAGGGCACCGAGGCTCCAGTGGCCCTCCGGCAAGCCGATGGTCGCCGTCGACACACCGCTGCGGTCCAGCCACTCCAAGCGGGAAGGAGGAAGGCTGATCACCGGGTACAGCAGGCGGTGGTCGCGCGAAGCGGACGCCACGGGTTCGGCGGTGAAGTCGGACGCCGGCGGCGCCTCGGCGATCGCGAGCTTCTCGCCCACCGGTTCGTGGCGCTTCAGGTCGAACCGTTGCGCGAGGATCTTGCCGTCCTGCACGAACACGAGGTACCCGGGTTCCGCGTAGACGGGCGCGCAGTCGGCCGTCATGACCAGCTTGACCTTCCGGGAGGACAGCGAGCCGACGTATATGGGGAACCCCTCGGCGCCTCTCGGCAGCGCGGCGAACAGGAAGTGCTCGCCGTCGGGCAGGAAGCACGGGAAGCGATGGGCGGTTTCCCGTCGCGCGGCGTCGAGTTCCGTCGCCTCGGTCACGGCCCCGCCGCCGGCCGGGACGCTCAGGAGCGGGCCGGTCGCGTTGGGGGCGAAGACGATGATGTCGCGATTGCCCCAGCTGACGCCGCGACCCCAGGCCGCGGCGCAGATCCGGGTGGGCGGGCCGCCCGCGGCCGGCTGGCGGAACAGGCCGTCCACGTTCTGCCGGAAGTAGGCGATGGCGCGGCTGTCGGGCGACCAGGCCGGGAAGAACCCTTGTTCGGTGCCGGGCAGCTCGCGCACCGCCGCCGTCCGCAGGTCCCACGTCCACAGAACGTTTACGCCGGCGTCGCGCCGACCCCGCGCCACGACTGCGGCGCCGTCGGGCGAGATGGCGTGCGCCGACCAGAACTCCGAGAGGGCCAGGTCCGGCGGCACCGGTACCTGGACCGACAGGAGTCCGGAAGGTTGTGGACGGTGCAGGCTGACAGCGTAGGCCAGCGCCACGAGGCCGATGAGGCCCACGGCCAGCGGCAGCGCCGTCCGCAGAAAACGTCGTCCGCCCCGGGCGCGGACGCTGCCCGCGATGGCCGGCGCGCCCGCCTGCGAACCGCCCTCGGCGGCCCACTGCAGCTGCAGCTTCACGTCGTGCGCGCTCTGCACGCGGTCGGCGGGATCCTTGGCCAGGCAGGCGCTCACCAGCCTGTCGAGCGCCGGCGGGCTCATGGGCGCCACCTGCGACACCGGCGGCGGCTGGGCGGTCATGATCGCGGAGATGAGTGTGGCCTGGCTGCGCCCCTCGAACACGCGCTTGCCGGTCGCCATCTCGTACAGCACGCAGCCGAGGGCCCAGATGTCGCTGCGCGCGTCGGCCTCGACGCCCTCGAGCTGCTCGGGTGACATGTACTGGAAGGTGCCGAGGATGGTGCCTTCGGCCGTGAGCGGCGCCGCCATCGTCGGTGAATGCGTCATCGTCGCCATCGAGGCGCTGCCCGGCGGACCCGCCAGCCCGACGGCGCGCGCCAATCCGAAGTCCATCAGCTTGGCGCCGGACTTCGTCAGCATGACGTTGCCGGGCTTCAGGTCTCGGTGGATGACGCCCGCGCGGTGGGCGCGGTCCAGCGCGTCGGCGACCTGCGCGCCCAGACGCAGCACCTCGGCCGTGGGCAGCGCACCCTTCGCCAGGCGCTGCGCCAGCGTCTCGCCCTCGACGAGTTCCATGACCAGGTAGTCGGTGTCGCCCTCGCGGCCCACGTCGTGCAGCGTGCAGATGTGAGGGTGGTTGAGCCCCGAGATGGTCCGGGCCTCGCGCTCGAAGCGCGCGCGCACCTCGGGGCTGGCCGACAGGTGCTGCGGCAGCACCTTGACCGCGACCTCGCGGCCGAGGCGCGTGTCCTTCGCGCGGTAGACCTCGCCCAT
>JAIFKS010000086.1 GCA_020049465.1 bacterium
GCGCAGCCGACCTGGTTCGCCGATGAACAGGCCGGCTTCATCCTCAACGACGCCGAAGTGACGCTGCATGTGGTGCAGCCGATCGCGCTGCTGGAACTGACGATGACGCCGCCGCCGCTGCCACGCCCGTACGCCGGGCTGTCCATCGCCCTGAAATTGAGCGAGAAGTGGTCCGAATTCCCGGGTGCGCCGTCTTCGGCCTGGGGCTACAAGGACGTGGACTTCGCCGCCCACTTCGGTCTGACCCGCCGGGTGGGGCCCCTGCGTCTGGACCTGCGCTACAGCCGGGGGTTGACCGACCAGCTCGTGTACGATCCCTGGGACCCTCTGCTGAACAAGGCCGAGAACCCGTTGCCAGGCGTGGCCGAGCCCCGCGAGGGCGCCCGCCTGTCGCAGTGGCAGGCGACGGCGGTGCTGGCGTTCTGAGGCGCCGGGGCTGCGGCTAAAGATCCCGATTGTATCACGTTTGATGTCAGCCATTTGCCTCGTGGAAACCCCGGCATGGAATTTGCTGTCTCGTACCCGATGGTCAGCTCCGGCGCCCGGCGGAACAGACGACAGGGACGGTCATGCCCCGTATCGACGCCTTCCTGAAAATCATGCAGGAGTACAACGTCTCGGATCTGCATCTGAGCGCGAACTGCGAACCCATGCTCCGCATCAACGGCGTGCTGCAGCGCGGCGAGCACCGCCCGTTGTCCGAGGAAGAGCTGCGGATCACCATTTTCGAGCTGCTGACCGACGCGCAGATCGAGGTGCTCGACCAGCACGGCGATCTGGATCTGGCCTACACGCTGCCGGGCATCGCCCGCTTTCGCATCAACGTGTACAAGAAGTATCCGGGTCTGGCGGCCGCCTTCCGCATCATTCCCAACGAGGTTCCCACACTCGAACAGCTGGGCATGCCCCAGGTGCTGAAGAACATGCTGACGGCGCGGTCGGGACTGATCCTGGTGACCGGGCCCACGAATTCCGGCAAGTCGACCACGCTGGCGGCGATGGTCAACCACCTGAACGAGACGATGCACGGGCACATCATCACGCTGGAAGACCCGCTGGAATTCATCCACCCGAACAAGAACTGCCTGATCAACCAGCGGCAGGTGGGTGAGCACTGCGCGACGTTCGCGTCGGCGCTGCGGGCCTCGTTGCGCGAGGACCCGAACGTGATCCTGGTGGGCGAGATGCGGGACCTGGAGACCATTTCGCTGGCGCTGACGGCCAGCGAGGTGGGGCAGCTGGTGCTGGGGACGCTGCACACGCGCTCGGCGTCGCAGACCATCAGCCGCATCGTCGATCCCTATCCGGGGAACCAGCAGACGCAGATCCGGCACATGCTGTCCGAGGTGCTGGTGGGCGTGTGCTCGCAGCAGCTGGTGCGCCGCGCCGACAAGAAGGGCCGTGTGGCGGCGCTGGAGATCCTGGTCGGCAATCCGGCCATCCGCAACCTGATCCGCGAACAGAAGAGCCACCTGATCAACAATGCGATGACCACCGCGCGCAAGGAAGGGATGCAGTTGCTGGACCAGCATCTGGGGCAGATGATCGCCGACGGGACGATCACCACCGATGAAGCCGTACGCTTCGCGGCCGAGCCCGCGGCCCTGGCCCAGCGGGCCCGCGCCGAGACGCGGCCGAGCCCGGTGCACACCTGACATGACGACGCGGCCGGAACGCCTGGACCAGATCCTGATCCGACGGGGCTTCGCCACCGAGGCGCAGGTCGCCCTGGCCTTGCAGAAACAGCAGGGTCTGGGCGGGCGGTTGGGCACGCATCTGATCTACGCGGGGTACGTCACCGAAGAGCAGATGGCGCTGGCGCTGGCCGAACAGTTCCAGGTCCCGGCGTACCGGCCCGAGACGCCGCGGCCCGCGCGGGAACTGCTGGAACGCCTGCCCGAGGGCTTCGTGCGCCGGCATCTGGTGCTGCCGCTGGCGCTGGATGAAACGGCCGGCGTGTTGTCGCTGGCCGCGGTCGATCCGCGCGACACGGCGGCCGTCGCCTCGGTCAGGCAATTGTTCCGCTGCCGCGAAGTGACGCTGTGCGTGATCCCCGAAGTGACGTTCGAGAAACTGGTGGCCGGTCTGGACGTGGACGACGACGGCCTGCACGGGCCGCGGCGCCTCATCGAACTGCCCGAACTGTTCGCGGGCGATCCTGCCGCCGCCGACAGGGCCGGGTCCGCTGCCGGCGACGCGGCCGCGGGCGACCCGGCGACCGCACAGCAGGTGCTGCTGGTGACCGAGCGCGCGTTCCTGCGCAGTTTCCTGGCTCCGCTTTTCGAGCGCGAAGGCCGACCCATGACGACGACCAGCGAACTGACGGAACTGGCGATGCTGCTCGGAAGCGGCGACATCGCGCACGTGCTGATCTCCGCCGAGATGGACGAAACGTGGCGCGGCTGGCTGCGGCAGGGGGCGATTCCGCTGCCGCGTGTGCCGGTTACCCGGCTGGAGAGCGTCAGCGCGACGTTGCTCGGCAGCGTGGCGCCCTACGCGGCCATGCAGCAGTGCCTGCTGCGCGCGGTGCGCCTGCAGGCCGAAGCGCAGGCGGATCCGCAGGCGGCGCCGCCGGCGTACGACCTGTTGCGCCGCGACGCCCGCGCGCTGGCCGAGGCCATGGGTCTGGACCGTCTGGTGGTCGACGGACTGGAGGCCGGCATGCTGATGATCGCGCCGGCGGCGCCGCCGGCGGCGAACGTGGACGCGCTGCTGGCGGACGACGGCACGGGCATCGACTGGGCACGCACGCTGGAGAACGCGGCGGCGATCGGCTTCCCCTGGAATGTCGAAGGCGCGCTCGGCGCCGCGCGACAGCTGCTGAGCGAGCGCGTCAACCTGGACGAGTTCGGACGGCAGGACCCGGAACTGGCGCTGGCCGCGCAGGTGCTGGCGCTGGTGTGGCACCATCACCAACGCGGCGGAAGCCACACCGCGGCGGGGCCGCGGGCGCTGGTCATCAAGGCGGCGTTGCGGACCAAGAGCGGACACCTGGCCCGGCCCGAGGTCGTCGAGCGGTATCTGGCCGTGCTCGAGCGCAGCGATGACGATCTGCTGGCGACGGCGGGCCACCAGTTGCTGGTGGTCGGCGGGGCCGATCGTTCGCTGCGGCAGTTCATCGCGCGCATGGGCCATCTCGGCTACCGGACGCTGACCGCGCCGACGCTGGACGAGGCGGCCGCGCTGTGCGCCCGGCAGGCGCCGGCGGCCGTGTTCGTGCACGACGGCGGGGCGCCGCAGGAGATCCTGAGGTCGCGGACGCGTCTGACCGCCGGCCCACGGCTGCTGGTCTACGCCCTGACCACGCACGCGGATCCGTCGCAGGTGCTGAATCTCTTCGATGCGGGCTTCGACGACGTGTTCGCGCTGCCGCGCGACGCCGATCTGGTGGCCGCGCGGCTGCGCAAGGCGCTGCGTGCCGGTGAAGGCGGTTCCGCCGATGTGTCGGCGCCGGCCCGCCCCGGCAGTTTCCAGGCCGCGTTCACGGCGTTCGCTTTCACCGACCTGATGCAGACGCTGAACCAGAGCCTGAAATCGGTGCGCATCGTGTTGTCGCGCCCCTGCGGCGAGCAGGCCGTGGTCCATCTGGACCGGGGGCAGTTGACCCACGCGGAGTGCGG
The DNA here is from genome assembly GCA_020049465.1 of bacterium. GTDB lineage: Bacteria > Krumholzibacteriota > Krumholzibacteriia > LZORAL124-64-63 > LZORAL124-64-63 > CAINDZ01. The sequence continues at coordinate 3,621 of JAIFKS010000086.1, forward strand.
CGCGCTGCGCGGCGCCGACGCCGTCTACCGCATCATCGCCTGGGAGGACGACGGCCAGTTCGCCGTCGAACCCGCCGTCGATTTCCCCGAGCCCAACATCGGGCTGCCGCTCGAGTCCATCCTCATGGAAGGCTGCCGACTGCTGGACGAAAGCCGGATGTGACGCGCCGTCAGTGGCGGATCAGCAGCATGGCTCCCAGCAGCACCAGCAGCACGCAGACCAGGATGCGGAACAGCCGGTCGGAAATGTGCACGTGCAGCCGATGCCCCAGCCAGGCGCCCAGAAGCACGGCCGGCAGCACCGCCAGCCCCGACCACAGGCGCGGCGCGGTGACCAGCCCGTTGGCGACATAGCTGGGCACGCGCACGATCGTCATCAGCAGGAAGATCGTCATCAGGTGGCCGCGGAAGACCGTCTTGTCGGCCGCGCTCACATGGTACCAGATGATGACCGGCGGACCGCCCGTGCCGAACAGGCCGGTCAGCAGGCCGGAGACCAGGCCGGTCGGCGGTCCGGCCCAGGCCGGCGGCCGGTGCCTGCCGCCCGACGGCAGGCGCAGGAAGACCAGGCCCACGGCGATCAGGAACCAGCCCAGCATCGTCAGGATCACACTGGGGTCGCCGCGGCTGAGCAGACGCGCGCCGATGGGAATGCCCACGACCACGCCGGCGCTGATGCCCAGGAGCGGCCGCCACTCCAGGCGGTGGCGCGTGCCCCAGGCGACCAGCACCTCGGCCGGCAGGTTCACCAGCAGCAGCAGGACCACCACGTCCTTGATCTCGGGAAACAGCAGCGCGAGCGAACCGACCGCGGTCAGGCCCGAGCCGAAGCCGAACAGCACGTAGATGACCTGCGCCACCACGAGGATGACGCAGGTCAACGCGAACTGGACGGGGTCGGTGAAGATGGTCGTGGGCAAGGTGTGCTCCCGGGTGCGGTGCTCGGATCAGAAATCGCGGTGGATCGTGGCGTGCAGCCGGAGGTCGGCGCCCCGCTCGGCGGCCAGCCAGCGCCAGGGTTCGGGCAGCGGCGCGCCGCCCACGGTCACATCCGCGCCCCAGGCGCCCAGGTGCAGGGCGGCGCCGCCGGCGGGATCCGCGACCCAGTCGTCGGGCGCCGCGACATCGCCGGTGCCGCGATGGCCCACCCGCGTCAGGGACAGCGAGGCGCGCAGGCTGAGCCACCAGTAGAGACGCTGTTCGCCGGCCACGCGGAGGCTCAGCGCGGACAGATGGTCGGACCGCGGCAGGCCGCTGTCGTCGCCGGCCAGCCAGGCCTGGCGGGTGCGGATCTCCAGGTACTCGCCGGTCAGCGCCAGCAACCGGTCCGGGTCCGGCAGCCAGGCCAGCGCCGTGCCCAGGCGCCACATCCGGTTGGCGTGGTCCATGACCGTCGCGGGCAGCCAGATCTCATCGACGACGGGGCCGTCGAAGTCCTCGCGAAGAATCTCGGCCACGGGTGTCAGCACGGTGGCGTCGTTCAGGGCGATGAAGGCCCGTGCGCGCGCGCTCCACGAGCGCCAGGAAGCGAGATTGCCGGTGTCCCACGCCGCCGGGTCGCCCGGCGCCTGAATCCGGTTGCGCTGATGACGACGGTCGACCGCCAGATCGACGTAGGCGCCCGGCGTCAGATCGAAGCGGGCGCCCAGCGCGAGATCGTCGCGCTGGTGCTCGAACTCGTCGCGCGCATCGTCGTCGGACGACCAGCCGCCGGTGACGCTGCGCCAGGTGGCGGCCACGTCGAGAGGTCCCACGGTGCTTCCGGCCAGCCAGGTGAAGGCGGCGCCGGGTCCGTCGCGGTGCAGGCCGACGTGGTCGCTGTCGGCCGCGCGCGCGTGCGCGGCGAAACCCGCGGTCCAGCGGCCGCTGCCGTCGCCCGGATTCCAGACGAGGCCGGTCGCCGGCCCGGTGCGCGGCTGCCGGCCGTCGGCGTTCCAGCCGTCGCGGGGGTCGATGCGGCCGCTGTCCAGCCACCAGCGCCCGGCGTGGTCACGCGCGGAGCCGGGCCAGCGAAACACGGAACCGTCGTCTTCCAGGTAGTCGCCCGCCGCCAGCGCCAGCGCGCGGGCCGGC
>JAIFKS010000045.1 GCA_020049465.1 bacterium
CAGGCTCGGCATCGACGAACTTCTTCTTCTTCACGGTGTCGATCTTCAGCGCGCCCAGCAGCATGAGTTCGGCCAGGATGGCCCCGCCCATCGCGTTCGCGTGGCCGCTTTCCATGGCCGCGGTGCCCTTGCGGTCGTCCAGGGCCAGCAGCAGGATCTCCTCGTACATCGTCAGCCTGGGCTTCGCGGGCATGGGGTTTCCTCCGGTTCTGGAATTCTCGCGATCGAGTATACCGTACACGCCGGGGGCGCGGATTATTCATTGCGCCGGCGCACGTCCGGCCGCGCAACCGCCCTCCTACCGTCCGGCTGCCGCCTGCTTCTCGCGGTCCCGGTACATGCCGATCGCCAGCGCCAACTGCTCGGCGTACTTCGACTTCAGTTCGTGGAGTTTAGCCAGTTCGGCTTCGGCTCTTTCGGGCTGTCCCAGAGCCAGATAAGTCTCGCCGCGGTACTCGCGGGCCTGCGCGAAATCGGGATCCAGGGCGATCGCCTTGTCGTAGGCGTCCAGGGAATGGGCCAGCTTGCCGACCCGGCGGAAGCAGTAGCCGAGGTTGTTGTAGGCTTCCTTCAGCTTCGGATTGTACGAGAGCGCCTTCGCGAATTCGCCGATGGCCTCTTCGTATTCGCGGATGGCCTTGCCGTCGGGCTTGGCGGCGTAATCGTAACCGTAGGTGGGGCTCTGCTTCAGTCCGTACTGGTCCGCGTGTTCCATCTTGCGCACGCCCTCGTTGTAGGCGGCGGTGGCCTTGGCAGCCAGTGCCTCGGCCTTGGCGCCGGGCTTCTTCGTTTCGGAGCCGGCCGCGAACAGTTGCGTGGCACACAGCAGCGCCAGCACGAACAGGGCGACAGGCAGACGGCGATCCGGGCGCATGATGCCTCCTGGTGTGTTGGTGGCGGACCGGCGCATCAGGTTAGGAATGCAACTTCGCGGCCGCCACTCCGCGGGAGCGGGCGTCCGCCGGATGCGCCCGGCAGGCACGAAGCCGAAGAGGGGCCTGCGCCCCTCCCCGGCTCCACCCATCCCCCTGCACGCTCTCTACTTCAACAACACCATCGGTCGACCCAGCTCGACCCGTGGCGTCGTCAATCGGCAGATGTAAACGCCCGAGGCGGCCGGCCGGCCGTCCCGATCGCGTCCGTTCCAGATGGCCTCGTGGGCGCCCGCCGGCAGCTCGCCCTCCACCAGCGTCGCGACGAGACATCCGTTCAGGTCGAAGACGGCCAGGTTGGTCCGGCCCGCCTCGGGCAATTCGAAGAGAATCGTGGTCTGCGGATTGAACGGGTTCGGACGGGAGGGATGCAGAACGGCCACGGCCGGCGGTGCGGCCGCGGGCAGGTCGTCCACCCCACTGAGGCCGCACACCCCGCCCCAGGCGCCGATCAGCCCGCAGGCCGGGTTGTTCTCCGCGGCGCAGGGCGAAGACGTGTACAGGCTGAAGTCACCCACCTCGATGTCGCAGAATCGCGGATCGGCGGCCAGGTTGTTCGCGCCCCAGGTCACGGTGCTGCCGCCGTCGCGCACGATGCCGGGCTCACCGTCGCGCAGGTCGCAGCAGGTGAACGAGATCTGGGCGCTGCTCTGCAGCGAAACCAGCGCCATCGGCCAGTAGGCGGCGGCCCAGAGGATCGATTTCTCGAAGACCGCCGCGCCCGTGTTGTACAGCCGCACGGTGCCGCCGACCGACGATGCCGTGTTGTCGTACATCGTGCAACTGTTGAGCGTCGTGATCGAGCCGTTGCGACCGTAGAGCGCGCCCCCTTCGTCGGCCGCGTTGTTGCGGAAAGTGCAGCCGCGCACGTCCGGGCGGTCCGTCGCGCCGCTCGCAAGGATCGCCGCGCCCCAGTGGTTGGTCGTGTTGAACTCGAACCGGCAGCCCCACAGCTTCGGGCTCGCCATGTACGATGACACGGCGCCTCCGCCCCAATTCGCCCAGTTGTTGCTGAAGACGCAGCGGCGCACCTCGGGCGAGCACGAATTCACGGTCATCGCCCCGCCGGCATCGCTCGCCGTGCAGTTGACGAACAGGCAGTCCTCCAGGATCGGGCTGGCCTGATGGCAGTGGATGGCGCCGCCGTCGTAGGCCGCGCCCTGCTTGATGACGCAACCGGCGATCTTCGGCGCGCTGCCGCCCGAGCACACGATGCCCGCGCCGGCGCCGCTGCTGCTGGTGCGTCCGCCCTGGATCGTGACGTTGCGCAGCACCGACGTCGAGTCCTCGCCCGAGTGGAAGTTGAAGCCGCGGTGCGGGCCGCTCAGGGCGTCCAGGCACTGGATGATGGCGTCGTCCGGGTTTCCGCTCGCCGACTCCACCACGATCGCCTTGCCCTTGAAATCCAGGTCCCAGTTCCCGACGCCGGTAAATGTGCCCGTCTGCAACTGGACGATGCCGCCATCGCTGCAGGCGTCGATGGCCGCCTGGATCGTCGGGTGCGTGCCGCCGCCGCCGGGCAGCACGGTGATGATGTACGGGCCACAGGTGGGATCGCACCAGCCGATCCGGCCGCAGGCGTTGTATTCGGCGGCGCACGGGGAATTGGTGTGCACCGCGTAGGTCCCCGCCGCGGGCTCGCAAAACAGCGGGTTGGCGCTGATGTTGCCGCCGACACCCGACTGGCCGGCGATGCAGCCCGTCCAGTCGCCGCCGGCGTTGGTCCAGACGTCGCAACAGGCAAGGGCAGCGCTGCCGCTGCCGGCGCAGGCCACCGCCGCGCCCTGCAGGCTGACGGCGATGATGGTGTTGTCCAGGAGCGCGTGCCCCATGTCGTCGCACATCACCCCGCCGGCCCCGCCGGTGCCGCGGTTGCCGGCGATCGTCATCTGCATCCCGTTCAGCGTCGATCCGTACAGGTACACGCCGCCGCCGCGCACCGCCGAGTTGTCGCTCACGAGAACCGCCTCGGCGTCGACCGTGCTCCAGATGGAATAGATGCCGCCCCCGTCGATGGCCGCGGTGTTGTATTTCACCATCGAACTCTCGATCACCGGGTGCGTGCCGGCGCCGGCGGCATAGATGCCGGCGCCGTTCCAGGTCGCCACGTTGGCCTGTACGTAGCACCCGTGCAGCCGCGGCCGCCCGAAGAAAACCGCCAGGCCGCCGCCGTTGCGGCTCGCCTGGTTGCCGGTGAGGGTGCAGCCGTTGATCGTCGGCGAGGCGCCATCGACCATCACGCCGGCGCCGTCGTCGGCCGACCCTTCGCGGATCGTCAGGTACCGCAGTTCCGCGCCGCGCCCCTCGCTGGCATTGAAGGTCACCGCGCGGCCGCCGTAGTCGGCGTCGATGACGGCGTTGGGCACCCCCTGCACGACCACGGCCCGCCCGCGGAACTGCAGCCGCTCGTGCCAGGTCCCGGAGGCGACGTCGATCTGCTCGCCCGACCAGGCGTTGTCCAGGGCCGCCTGGACCGTGGCGTAGTCGCCGGGCACGCTCAGCGCGTAGACGTGGGTGCGGTGGTAGCCCATGTCGACGTTGCCGGTGTCGTTGGTTTCATCGACGCGCGTGGTCAGCGTGGCCCGCGTGGCCGCGCCGTCGGCCGTGGTGAACGACGTCGCCAGGTAGTTGCCGCCGGCATTGACGCACGGGCTGGTCGTGGCCAGGTACCAGTCGCCGCCGGGTCCGGAGGCGAACTGCGGGTTGCTGCTGATGTTGCCCGTGCCCGGGAACGGTGCGTAGAAGCAACTGTAGGTGGCGAGCCCGTTGTTGATCATCGGGTTGCCGTCGTTGTTCCAGACGATGCAGCTGGTGAAGGTGAAGCCGCCGCCGCTCGTGCCGTAGAGCGCGGCGTCGTAGCCGAGCCCGTAATTCTGGTCGAACGTGCAGCCATGCACATAGAGGTCGGCACTGGAGGCGTAGATCGCGTCGCCGCGATCGGCGCTGTTTCCGGTCATCAGGTCGTTCCAGAGCGTGCCGTTCGCGTTCCACCAGGCGATGCCGCCGCCGTCCTGCGCGGTGTTGTCGGAAATCACGCAGCTGTTGATGACGGGCTGGGCCCCCGTGACGTAGATGCCGCCACCCCGGAGGCCCGCCGTGCACGCGGTGATGACGCAGTTGAGGATGGACGGCGCGGCGCCCGAGCAATGGATGCCCCCGCCGTAGTCGGCGGCATAGCCGCCATGAATGGTGATTCCCCTCACGCTCGAGGCGTTGGTTTCGCCCGTGTGGAAATGGAATCCGCGCCCGGCGCCCTCGCACCAGACGACGACGTCGGCGGGCCGGCCGCTGCGCGAACGGATGGTCAGCGCCTTGCCGTGGAAGTCGAGGTCACGGTTGCCGGGGCCGAAGTAGTAGCCGTCGGCGAGTTCAATGATCGAATTGGCGGGAACGGCATCGATGGCGGCCTGGATGTTGGCGTAGTCGCCGGCGCCGTCGGACGAAACGAAGTAGATGGCGGCGGTCGCGCTTCCGGCAACAAACGCCAGCGCTCCGGCGATCAGGATCGCGGTACGCATGGCGGTTTCCCCCTGAACGGCGATTTCTCCCGAACGGACGCAATGACCGCGGGCGCCGGAAAGGCGCGCGGCCGGGAACGAACGCTTATCGGATGAGACGCAGGGATGGGGAAATAATCACGAACCAGTCACGATTCCGTGTCAGGTGCGGGCCGCCGCTTCCGGCCAGTCCCGACGGTCGAGGGCTACGCGCAGCTTCCGTCGCGCGCGCTGCAGCACGGCGCGGGCGCCCGAAGTTTCCCGCACATCCAGCAACAGCGTGATCGCTTCGACCGACAGCCTCTCGACGCATCGCAGCCAGAGCGCTTCCTGCTCCAGCGCGTCGAGCCGATCGCGGATGAGACCGAGGACCTCTTCCTCGCCGATCCGCTCAAGGAGTCGCTGCTCGGGATCGCCGTGTCCGTCGCGTACCCGTTCGAGCTCGAATCCGCTCGCGAAGGCGGGCGATGTGTGGCGCAGTTCACTCAGGCAGCGGTTGCGCGCCAGGGCGAACAGCCACGAGCTGAAACGGGAACGGCGGTCGAACGTGTCGAGATGACGCCAGGCGCTCACCAGCACATCCTGCGTCGCTTCGAGCGCGCACTCGCGATCCCGCAGGATCCGATAGCACCAGGCATACACGCGTCGCTGGTGCCGCGTAAGAAGTTGCGTCACGGCCAGTTCGCGTTCGCCGACGCCACGGGCCCGAAGCGCCGCCTCGAGCAGCTCCTCATCGCCCGGTTCAGGCATGTGTGGCTTGTTGTCCATGGCATGATGCGCGCGGCGGGCCGTCCCGTCACACGCCGGTCAGGGCCTGTTCAGGTCGGGATGGTTGTCGACAATCTAGCAGATCGGTGAAAGCGCGCAGGGCAAAATCAGCCTCGCTCCCGCACCCACAAGCCCTTGTTGTGGATTTCCTTATTGGCGGAGGCGGAGCCTGACGTTGCTGACGGGGCCGGTATCCCGCACCCCAGCGGGTGCTTAGTGATTTTCATCCAGCGCCTTGGCCGCGCCCGGCCCCTGCCGGCGCCAGAGCGACCGTGGCCCCTTCCCGCTGACCACACCCGCTCCGCCGTCTAGTCCAGGAAGTCCTGCAGGTTCGTCTTCCCGAAGCTGCTTCCGTCGGCCGCCGTGTGGATCTGGTGGGCGATGCGCGCCATGAGC
>JAIFKS010000077.1 GCA_020049465.1 bacterium
CGGCAGCACCTTGACCGCGACCTCGCGGCCGAGGCGCGTGTCCTTCGCGCGGTAGACCTCGCCCATGCCGCCGGCGCCCAGGGGTGCGACGATTTCGTAGGGGCCCAGGCGGGTGCCGGCGCTCATCGTCATTTCCGCGCGACCTCCGCCGTCCAGTTCAGGACCACGTTGAAGATGTCGAGTCCCGCCGCGTCCTGGGGCACGTTGACCAGGAAGCGCTCGCCGTCGTTGTCGACCACGTAGCGGTTGCGGTTCGGGTCGCCGCCGGTCAGGGTCACGTCGAACAGGCGCACGGGAGTCCCCGCCTGGAACGCCGCGCCGGCGTCGATCGTGACGGTCATCAGCGTCGTGCCGCGGTTGGCGCGGAAGAAGAGTTCGCGGCCGTCGCCGCGCCACTGCGGGCTGCCGCCGCCGCCGTTGGAGATCTGCCACTTGCCGCCGGGACCGGGGAAGGCGCGCACGTAGATCTCGGGTACCCCGGATTCCATCGAGGTGTAGGCCAGCCAGCGGCCGTCGGGCGAGAGCTGCCCCTGGCTCTCGTTGAACGGTGTTCCGAGGACCTCTCGGGCATCGCCACCGCCGTCGGCGTTGCAGGTCCAGATGTCGGCGTTGCCCTGGGGATAGGCCGTGAGCACCAGGGTCCGGGCATCGCCCGACCAGTCCGCCGGGCCGGTGTTCTGGTTCGTGCCGTAGACGGGGCTCTCGACGCCCGTGCCGTCGGCGGGCTGCCGCCGGACCGAGTATGCGCCGGAGGCGTCCGACGCGAAGGCGATGGACGTGCCATCCGGCGACCAGGTCGGCCAGATCTCGTTGCCGTCGCCGAAGGTGAGGCGTGACGACACGCCCCGCTTCAGGTCCCGCACCCACAGGTCCTGCGTGCCGGACTTGCCGTCGACGAGTCCGTAGGCCAGGCGCGCGCCGTCGGGCGAGAGGTCCAGGTCGCGGTAGGCGCCGGTGGCGCCTTCGCGACCGAGCCGCTTGCCGGTGCGGTCGATCCAGACCAGTTCGCTGCGCTCGGTCGAGCCGCCGCGCATCGTCACCAGGACGCCGTTGTCCGACACCGAGAAATTGGCCTGCGAGTTATTGCGCACCAGGACCCTCTCGGCGATGGGGAACGGCTCGCCCTTCCATTTCCAGCCGCCGGTGTCCAGGCGCCGCGCCATGAGGGTGCCGTCGATCGTGTAGAGCACCAGGTCGGGCGGCGCGAACTCGACGCGGCTGCCCACCGTACCGAGCGTGACCGCGTCGGTGGCGCCGATCTCGCCGACCTTCAACGTCCAGTTGCCGTCGGCGGCGCTGCCGAACGCCAGGTACAGGTAGTGTTTGCCGTCGGGCAGGAACCACGGCCAGGCGTGCTGGCTCTCGCCGGCCTTGCGGTCCAGGACCGTGGAAGGGCTGGCGACGCCGCCGTTGGCCGAAACCTGCCGCAGCGAATCGCCGGCGGCGCCGTCGAACATGATGATGTCGCGGGTGCTCCAGGCGCCGTCGGCGGCGCTTTTCGTCTCGCAGATCAGCTGCGGCGGCCCGCCCGCGACCGCGATCTTCTTCAGCTGGTTGCCGTCGAAGTAGGCCAGGTACCGGCTGTCCGGCGACCAGAACGGCCGGCCGGCGTCCTCGGTGCCCGGCAGGGGGTTGGCCTGCAGGGCGCCCATCGGCCGCAGCCAGATCATCGAGCGGCCCAGCGTGTCGGCCGCGAGGTAGGCCAGCTGCCGACCGTCGGGCGAGATGCGCGGCCAGTTCATCGTGCGGACGCCGTCCGGGGGATCCAGGGAGAACCGCGTCACCTCGGGCGCCGGCGCGCGCCGCGTCAGGCCCATCGCCGTGCTGCCGATCGCCGCCAGCGCGAACACCGCCACCAGGATCCACGACAGGCGCTCGCGGTGACGCCGCCGCACCGCCACCGGCGCGGGCACGCCGGCCTGCGAACCGCCTTCGGCCACCCACTGCAGCTGCAGCTTCACGTCGTGCGCGGTCTGGATGCGCTCCTCGGGATCCTTGGCCAGGCACGACTTGACCACGCGGTCGAGCCCGGGCGACGCCAGCGGCATCGCGCTGGTGATCGACATCGGCTGGGCGTGCATGATCGCGCCGATCAGGCTGGCCTGGCTCTGACCGTCGAAGGCCCGCTTGCCGGTGGCCATCTCGTACATCACGCAGCCGAGGGCCCAGACGTCGCTGCGCGCGTCGGCCTCCTTGCCTTCGAGTTGCTCGGGCGACATGTAGAGGAAGGTGCCCACCAGCACACCCTGTGCGGTCAGGCTGCGGGACATCGTCATCGCGCTGGTCATGTCGCCGGGGGCGCCGCCGGGCACCGTGGCGCGAGCCAGGCCGAAGTCCATCAGCTTCGCTCCGCTGCGCGTGAGCATGATGTTGCCGGGCTTCAGGTCGCGGTGGATGATGCCGCGCCGGTGCGCCACGTCCAGCGCCTCGGCGACCTGGATCGACAACCGCAGCATCTCGTCGGCCGGCAGCGGTCCCTTCGCCAGGCGCGCGGTCAGCGTTTCGCCCTCGATCAGCTCCATCACCAGGTAGTCGTGGCCGCCGTCGTGCCCGATGTCGAACAGCGTGCAGATGTGCGGATGGTTCAGCGCGGAAATGGCCTTCGCTTCGCGGTCGAGCCGCGCGCGGGCGTCCTCGGTCTCGGCCAGGTGCGGGGGCAGCACCTTGACGGCGACATCACGGCCCAGCCGCGTGTCCCTGGCGCGGTAGACTTCGCCCATGCCGCCGGCGCCGAGCATGGAGATGATCTCGTAGGGGCCGAGGCGGGTACCGGCAGGCATAGCCATGGCGTCCTCCGGAAGCAGGGATACGGATGGAAGAATGTCACGGAGCCGGGACGCTTCAGGGTCGGATGATCCACCCGCCGTCACCCCCACACCGCGCAAACATGATAAAAGTATTCCGATTTCAGCACAACAGAATCCCTAGCTATATAGTGGCATTTTCGTGCAGGGTCCGAGGGCACTTCACGGACCGATCCCGAGGCGACCAGAGTGAGGCTGTAGTTTGTTTAACTCGTTGCGGAATAATGCGTTGACATAATTGAAGATAAAAAAGCCCGGGAAATCCCAACGTCGGGAACTTTGCCGCCCCTCCCGTCCGTTGTCCCCCCGCAAGCACACCAACCACCGGCCACCGCCGCGATGGTCGCGGTGACCGGCTCCGACGCCTTTCAGGGGGTTCCTTCGCATGACATTTCGAAAGTACACCGCGCTCTCCGTCGTCGTCCTGCTCGCGGGCGTGATGTCCATGGGCGCGGCCGGGGCGCGCGCCGCCGAAGTCGACTACGTCGGCTACGCCTGGGAAACCGGCGGCATCGCCGCCAGCCTGCCCGGCGACCAGTTGTCCATCGCCACGGTGGTCACGCAGATCGACCCGCTGTTCCAGGTCGACCTGAACGGCGTCGAGGCGACGCTCTACATCGAGGGCCTGACCAGCCAGGGCTCGACCGTGAACCCGTCGACCGGGGCCACGACGACCACCTATGCCGGCGGCACCATCGCCATCTATGCCGGCGCCGCGCGCAACCACGACTGGGGCGTGAACCCCGCCAACGGGACCGTGCCGGCCACGTTCACCGACGGCGATCTGATCTTCTCGGGCGCCTTCACCGGCTTCGCGATCAATCTGCTGGCCTCGGGTCTGGGAGTGTTCGAAGGCAGCATCGACGGCACGGGCGGCTCGGCTCTGGCCGGCCCCTGCGCCAGTTGCGCCTACACGTTCGCGGGCACGTTCGCGACGCCGACCGGCGCGCAGATTCCCGAGGGCTACGACCTGCAGGTCGACGGTGTGCTCTCGGTCGAGTCGGCCGTCGGCGTCGAGACGATGAACTGGGGCTCGCTCAAGCAGCTCTTCAATCCCGGCCGGTAACCGCGCTCACCGCGCTTCCGGCACCGGGATCCGACAGAACCAGGAATTTTGACGAACAAGTTTTTTGTGGAGGACAAACACGATGAAGAAGACAACGCTCACGCTCATGCTGCTCGGGCAGCTCGCCTTCGCGGCCGGCGCGTCCGCCGTCCAGCTGTTCGACTTCGACGCCCAGGCGGTCATGCCCGCCGGGACGGGTTCGGCCGCCGTCGTCTACGGCAGGATCGTCAACGGCTCGGCCGTGGCGACGCCGCTGCCGCTGGACTTCGCCCAGTTCGAATACACCATCGTCGTCACGGGTCTGATCCAGGACATCGACGGCGTGACCAGCCTGTTCTCCGGCGGCACGGTGTCGATCTTCCAGGACGCGGCCACCGCGGCCGATTGGGCTACGCCGTCGTCGTTCAGCGACGGCACGGCCGTCCTCACCGGCACGCTGTCGGCGTTCCAGCGCACGATGCTCACCACGACGCTCGGCAGCGGCGCCGGCACGGTCGACTGGACGGGCGGCACCATGCTGAACCTGCTGGCTCCGGCCGACCAGGCCGGCTGGCCGTTCCTGACCGCGGTGTCGCGCGCGGCGTCGCAGGTGCAGCCCGGCTACAGCGAGCGCTGGGACGGCAAGGTCGAGCCGCAGGAGGAAGTGGTTTCCACGGAGCAGCGGAGCTGGTCGGAGCTGAAGGCGGGCTACCGGTAGGTGGCACGTCGAGCGGAACGCGGGTAACGGCCGGGATCCCCTGCCCAGGCAGACGGAAGATCCACGCGGATGCACAACGGATCCCGGCCGCGCTTTCCGAAATGGTCCGATCAATTGAGCCGGGGACAAAGCGGCGTGTTTGGTCTAGGATGGCGCCGGGAGATGCCGGACATCAGAAGAAGGACCAGACCCCTTGCTGCCTCGCCTGTCGGTCATGGAGAAGCGCCGCTTCGAAGCGGAGATCGTGCCCCACCTCGACGTGCTGCACCGCATGGCGCGCACGGTCTGCGGTGATGCCGACGTGGCCGATGACATTGCGCAGGATTCCTTTCTGAAGGCGTTGAAGGGCTTCGGGGGATTGAAGCCGGGCACCAACGCCCGCGGTTGGCTGGCGCGCATCGTCCAGAACGCCTGCCGGGACCATTGGCGCGCGCGTTCGCGACAGGGTCAACAGGATTGGGATGACGATCTGCAGGCCGAAGTGGAGGCGCAGGGCGTGGATGCCGACTGGCAGCCCGGGATCATCCGCGACGCCTTCGAAGACGAGATCCACGAAGCGCTGAAGGCGCTGCCGCCGCGCTGGCGGGCCTCTGTCCTGCTGGTCGATGTCGAAGGCTGGAGCTACGAGGAAGCGGCGGACAGCCTGGAGATCGCGCCGGGGACGTTGCGCTCGGGGCTGCATCGGGCGCGCCGGGTGCTCTACGGCAAACTCAAGGATTCGGCAGGCGCCAGGCAATCGCGGACTGATCAAACCGAACCCGGGAAAGATGCGACGTGAATCCTGATCATCGGTATTGCGACGTGATCCATGCCGATCCCCACGGCGCGAACTGGGACCCCGAGGCCCGCTCGCATGCCGCCTGTTGTCCGGCCTGCGTCGCCTTCCTGCAGGGAGTCGTTGAACTCTCGCTGCGGTTGAAGGCCCTGCCGGCGCTGAACGGCGCCATGCCGCAGAAGCTCCGCGAACGCCTGCCGGGACCATTGGCGCGCGCGTTCGCGACAGGGTCAACAGGATTGGGATG
>JAIFKS010000029.1 GCA_020049465.1 bacterium
GGCACGTAGATGCCGATGGCGTCGTCGAACAGGTTGTCCGGGTCGGTGACCAGCGAGATGACCGGGAAGAAGCAGCGCGAGGCCACATCGGCGCCCACGATGTACGACCGCGTGGCGATGGCGCTCGGCGTCTGCCCGGCGCGGAAGGCGCGGGCGCGCACCACGGTGATCTTGTCGATCTCGCCCACCGGCGGCCGCCAGGTGTAGTGGCTGGTCGGCATGAAGTTCGTCGGGATCAGGGCGTGCACGGCCGGATCGCCGGCGCGGTCGTCGATCGGGATCAGCCCGGTGTACGGCGCCGATGACTCGGTCGGTTCGCTGCCGTCCAGCGTGTAGGTGATGGTGGCGAGGGGATCGGTCGTCGCCAACTCGAGGTTGAACGCCGCGGCATGGAAGCCGGCCGCGACCGAGAAAAGGGGCGTGGGCGCGACGATCGTCGGCACACCGTTGGTCGCGCCGGGCGTCGCCGCCGGATACACCGCCCAGGTGGCCGAGCCGTCCGGCTGGCGTCCGTACGACTGGTCGGCGAGCAGCGCCATGGCCGGCGCCTGGTCCAGCAACGTCAACCCGTCGGCTGCCGTCAGCAGCAGCGTTTCACCGGTGGCGCCGATCTTGAAGTTCGTGTGCAGCTGGTCGCCGGCCAGCACCGCGTTCTTGTCCGAGGCCCAGACCAGCAGGAAGCCGCCGGCCGGCACGCTGCCCTGAGGGAACTGCCACTTCAACGGCAGCAGGGGGTCGTCGCTCAGCCAGGCGCCGGTCAGATCGACCGTGGCCGGGCCCGGATTGTGGATCTCGATCCAGTCCGAAAAGGCACCGTCGACATCGGCCAGGGTGGCCGTGTTGGAACTCATGAATTCGTTGATGAACACCGTCTGCGCCGTGGCGCCACTCGCCAGCGCCGCGACCAAAATCAAGGTCGGCAGCCAGTTCCGCATTGCGGTTCGCATCGATCAACCTCTCATGAAATGAAGCAGTTGACGGCGAATTGGGCGATGCCGTCGGTTCGTGATTCCCGGATGGTGATGGCGTCGGAGTTGGCCGCACCTAAGCAGCATAACACAAATAAAAACACAAAGCTATAAATTGTGTTCGCCAGCGCTCTCCCGGGTAATCGCTCCGCGCCCCCAAATATAGTCGATTGGGGGCGCCTCAGGGGCAAAAACAGACACCAGAGGGGTGTTTTCCGGACCCGGCCCGTCTGCTATGCTCGAGGCGGAGGATATTGGATCCGTTTTCACCAGCCCAGTCGCAAAACCGAGGAGCCGCCCATGGTGACCTTGCCCGCTCTCTGGCTGCCCATCCTGCTGTCGGCCGTCGCGGTGTTCATCGCCAGCTCGCTCATCCACATGGTCCTGCAGTACCACAACACAGACTTCCGCCGGCTGCCCGATGAAGAGGCCGCCCGCCGCGCGCTGTCGGCGCTGAAGGTGGCGCCCGGCGACTACGCGATGCCGTACTGCAGCACGATGAAGGAAGCGGGGACCGACGAATACGGCGCGAAGCGGAAGGAAGGTCCGGTCGTCATCATGACCGTGATGAAGCCGGGGCCGATGGTGGTGACCGGCGCGTTGACGAAGTGGTTCGGGTTCGTGCTCATCGTCGGCGTGTTCATCGCCTACGTGACGCGGTTGTCGCTGCCGGCCGGCGCCGAGTACCTGCTCGTGCACCGCGTGGCTGGAACGGCCGCGTTCATGGCCTACGGTCTGGGCGCGGTTCCCCAGTCTATCTGGTACGAGAAGAACTGGAAGGCCACGTTCAAGGGTCTGTTCGACGCGCTGATCTACGGCCTGATCACCGGCGGCATCTTCGGCTGGCTGTGGCCGGCGGCCTGAGGCAGAAGCGGGCGCGAGGCCGGCGCTCAGACGCCGACCCGCGTCCGCAGCTTCAACGCCGACACGACATCGACCAGCTCGTTCAGCCGGAGCGGCTTGCCCAGATGGGCGTCCATGCCGGCATCGGTGCAGCGTTCGGCGTCCTCGGTGCCGGCGTCGGCGGTCAGTGCGACGATCGGCACCTGCGCCAGGTCGTCGGCGCGCGCGCGGATGGCCGCCGTGGCCTCGAACCCGCTCATGACCGGCATGCGCACATCCATCAGGACCAGATCGTGATCGGGCGACAACAGTTCGACGGCTTCACGGCCGTTGACGGCCGAGTCGGCCGTGATGCCCACGCGGGCCAGCATCTTCTGCACGACCAGCCGGTTGAAGGGATTGTCGTCGACCACCAGCGCCCGCAGGCCGAAATGCGGCAGCGAATCCTGGCGAACGGTAGCGGGCACGGCTGACGGATCGGCCGGCGGCAGGGCGAGCTGCGCCGTGAACGTCGAGCCGTGCCCGTAGGACGATACGACGGCCAGACTGCCGCCCATCATGGCGGCCAGCTGGCGGCAGATGGCCAGCCCCAGCCCGGTGCCGCCGAAGCGCCGGCCGGTCGAGGCCTCGGCCTGCTCGAACTGCTCGAACACCGCTTCCAGACGGTCGGCCGGGATGCCGATGCCGGTGTCGGTCACTTCGAGCACGATCAGCGGCGACGCGGCCGGTCCGCGCACGCGGCACTTCACCTCGACGCCGCCCTGCTCGGTGAACTTGATCGCGTTGCCCACCAGATTGAAGACGATCTGCCGCACGCGCGTCGGGTCGCCCGTGAACGCGCGCCGGTCGCCCGGCGGATACGTGAGCGTGAGCGTCAGACCCTTCTCTTCCGCCGTGGCCTTGAGCAGCAGGTGCACATCCAGCAGCACCTGCTCCAGATCGAACGGCGTGTGCTCCAGCGTCATGCGGCCGGAACCGATCTTCGAGTAGTCGAGGATGTCGTTGATGATGTTCAGCAGCGACTCGGCCGAACGGATGATGACGTGCAGGCCCTCGCGCTGATCCTCGCGCGGGTGGCCGTCGGCCAGCATCTCGGCCATGCCCAGCACGCCGTTCATGGGCGTGCGGATCTCGTGCGACATGTTGGCCAGGAACTCGCCCTTGGATTTCTCGGCGGCGCGCGAGTGCTCCAGCTCCACGTTCAGCTTCGCGTTCAGGTCGTGCAGGCGGCGCAGCACCGAGAGGAAGAACAGCGGCAGGACCAGGATGCTGAACAGCAGGCCCGCGCCCACGCCCTGGTGTTCCTGCCAGTAGGGGCTCCTGGCGAGCAGAAGCCCGAACCCGGACAGGCCCAGCATCAGGCCCGCCAGCAGGTGGCGTTCGCCGAAGCGCAGGCCGTTGCCGACGATGATCCACAGGTAGACCGGGAAGAAGAACGGAGCGCTCGCCCCCGAGAGCCAGAGGACGGCCGTGGTCATCGTCAGGTCGGCGGCCAGGGTCAGGAAGCTGCGAGCCGGAAAGGCGTCCGGCCAACGCGAGACCACGGCCACCCAGACGGTGGCCAGGGCGGCATACGAGGTGACGAGCACCAGCGCGGCGGCCAGGCCGGGGGAATCGGCGCCCCGCCGCAGAATCTGGAGCACCAGCAGCACGACCGTGACGACCAGCGTAACGGCCAGGCGCGCAACGGCCTGGGACCGTTCTTCCCGGCGCCGGGCGATGGCGAGGCTCGACATGCATCCTCCGAGGTCGGGCCGGCGTGCGGACGTGCCGACGGCCTCCCCCGGTTATCGGCAGGTATCCAATACAAGTTGAGTCCTGTTTGTGGCCAGGACCCCGACTATTGACGCAGCGGGGCGCCCGGCCGAAATTGAGAGCATTATCATCGAAAAGGGACCCAAGGCCCCCGAACAAAGGTTTCGCGGTCATGACGAGCCACGGCGGGTGGCGGGCGACATGTCGATCGAGTTGCGCCGCTGACTGCTGGCGTACAATCTGGGGGGCGCGGCGTACAGCGTCGATACCGGCAGCAGCGTGGACGCCGGCTGTGGAATCTGACGAACGTGACGGTCAACAACAGGCTAGGTGCGATGCCGATCATCGAAGGCCCCGCCGGTCCGGTCGAACTGGACGACAAGGGCTACCTGAAGAACGCCGCCGACTGGTCGCGTGAACTGGCGCCGCTGCTGGCCGCGCGCGACGGCCTGCGCTCGCTGACCACCGACCACTGGGCGGTCATCGACGTGCTGCGCGCCCACTATGAGGAGCGCGGCGCCGCCCCGATGATCCGCGAACTGTGCCGGCGGACCGGCTTCACGCTGAAGCGGCTCTACGAGCTGTTCCCGAAGGGGCCGGCGCAGGATGCCTGCCGTGTGGCCGGACTGCCCCGCCCCGATTCCTGCGTCTGAGGATACTAGCGCGGCGCCGGCTGGCAGCGAGGGCACCAGCAGCTCGACCGGCCGCCGATGACCATCCGCTCGATGGCCGCGCCGCAATCCCGGCACGGCTCGCCGCCCCGCCCGTACACGCGCAGCTTGCGCCGGAAATTGCCCGGCTGACCGTGGAAGTTGCGGAAGTCCAGGAAGGTGGTGCCGCCGTGGTTGATGGCCAGGCGCAGCACCTGCTTCGCGCGGCGCAGCACCTCGCGCAGTTCGGTCTCGTCCAGGTCGCGCGGACGGGCCAGAGGGTGCACGCGGGCCAGGAACAGCGACTCGTCGGCGTAGATGTTGCCCAGCCCCGCGGCCACGCCCTGATCCAGCAGTACGCTCTTGAACGGCGCCCCGCGCCGCCGCACGCGCCCCAGCCAGTCGGCCGTGCGCACGGTCAGCATGTCCGGGCCCACGTGGGCCAGGGCCTGCGGGTGCGTGCCGTGCTCGACCAGCGACAGGCGGCCGAATTTGCGCACATCGCGGTAGTGCACGGCGCGGCCGTCGAAGTCGAAGGTCACGTGGACGTGGCTGTCGGGCCGGTAGTCCTCCTGCGCCAGGAACTGGCCGGTCATGCGCAGATGGACCATCAGGAATGCGGCGTCGCCGTTGCCTTCACCTTCGAACCGCAGGATCAGGTACTTGCCGTGCCGGTGCAGCCCGGTCAGGGTGCGGCCCAGCAGCGCCGCGCGGACCGCGCCCGGCGACGGCTCGAACACGCCGCCCCAGCGCACGCGCAGCCCGGTCAGCCGGCGGCCGGTCAGGTCCGCCGCCAGCGCGCGGCCGACGCTTTCGACTTCTGGCAGTTCGGGCATCAGAGACCCCGTGATTCCTTGACGGCGTCGTAGGCGGCGTTGATGGCGCGCATCTTCTCGTCGGCGAACTTCCGGAAGTCTTCGCCCATGCCCTTGTTGACCACGACATCGGGATGGTATTCGCGCGCCAGGCTGCGGTAGGCCTTCTTCACTTCCTCGTCCGTCGCGTCGCGCGTCAGGCCCAGCACCGCGTACGACGCGTCGGTGCTGCGCCGCGGGTCGAACATCGCGGCCGATTCCTCGTAGTCGCGCGCGGTCAGGCCCATCTCGCGGGCGATGCTGCGCAGCAGGCGGTCTTCGGCCTGGTCGATGTGGGCATCGGCCGACGCCACGCTCATCAGCAGCGACATCAGGTCGCGCAGGCGGGCCGGCTGGTGGCCGATCAGCGTGCGCACCTGGCGGGCGAACTCCTCGGCCGGCACCTGTGAATCGCGGGCTTCGTTGAACAGGCGCGCGGCCAGCCGGCGGTCCTCGGCCGACATGCCCAGCCGGTCGCGCAGGAAGTGACCCGACCGTCGGCCTTCGCCACCTTGGCGGCCAGGCTGATCATCGCCACCAGGAACGCCTGCTGGGCCTGGCGCGTGTCCTGTGCCGGGCCGCCGTACGGCCCAGAATAAGTCCTTGGCCGGGTTTGAGTTGCGCTGCGGCTGGTCGGTTCGCCGATGTTGGAGCCGATGGCTCCGCCCAGGATGGCGCCCAGGGGGCCGAACATCATGAAACCGAGACTGCCGCCC
>JAIFKS010000173.1 GCA_020049465.1 bacterium
CAGCAGGCGCGAGGTTCCTTCAGCTTCCATGTCCGGCCTTTCAGCGAAAGCGCGGCGCTCAGCCGCGGAAGATCCACCAGGTCACCGCGACTCCCAGCACCACCAGCCAGCTCAGTCCGACCAGCAGAGGGCGGTGGCGCGAGACCACGCCAGGGCCGGCCGTCGCATAGGTCAGGCCGGCCAGCTGTTCACGCGACGGCGCGGGCGCCGTCAGGCTGACCAGGACCAGCACCGCCACGCAGATGGCGAACAGCATTGCCGCGAAGTGCAGGAAGTTCATGGTGGCGAAGGAGTGGACCACGCCGGTCATGGCGCCGCCGTTCAATTCCAGCACCAGCCGCAGCGCACCCAGCACGAAGCCGGTGCCCAGCGAAGCCATGGCCCCGCGCGCGTTGACCCGCGTCCAGAACAGGCCCAGCAGGAACACCGCGGCGATGGGCGGCGAGATGTACGCCTGCACGCTCTGCAGGTACTGGTAAAGCTGGCCCGAGATGCGGCTCATCAGCGGGATCCACAGCAGCGCCAGCACCACCAGGACGCCGGTGGCCACCTGGCCGACCACGACCAGCTTCCGGTCCGAGGTGGCGGGCCGCAGCTTGCGGTAGATGTCGAAGGTGACCAGCGTCGAGCACGAGTTGAACACCGACGACAGGGAGCTCATCAGCGCGGCCAGCAGGCCGGCCACGACGACGCCGCGCAGGCCGGCCGGCAGCAGCGCCGTCACCAGCGCGGGCAGCGCCTGGTCGGGCGACTCCAGCGTCAGTTTGCCCTGCTGCACCAGCCCGTGCGCGATCACGCCCGGCAGCACGAACAGCACGACCGGCAACAGCTTCAGGAAGCCGGCGAAGATGGTGCCGCCGCGGGCCTGGTCCAGGTTGCGCGCCGCCAGCACGCGCTGGACGATGAACTGGTCGGTGCACCAGTACCACACGCCCAGGATGGGCGCGCCCAGCAGGATGCCGGTCCAGGGGAAGTCGGGATCGGTCGCCGGCAGCCACATGTCGAAGAAGCCGGGTCCCGCGGTGGCGCGGAGCTGGCCCCAGCCGCCCAGGGCCTGCACGCCCACGAAAGTGACCACCAGGGAGCCGATCAGCAGCACGAACAACTGCAGCGTATCGGTGATGAGCACCGCGCGCAGGCCGCCGGCCACCGTGTAGATGCCCGTGGCCACGACCACGATCAGGGCGCCCACCCAGAAGTCCAGGCCCATCAGGGCGCTGAACACGATGCCGCCGGCGGCGATGGTCACCGAGATCTTCGTCAGCACATAGCCGACCACCGAGATCACGGCCAGATACCAGCGCGCGGCGGACGAGTAGCGGCGTTCCAGGAACTCCGGCATCGTGGTCACGCCGCTGCGCAGGTAGAACGGCACGAACACCCAGCCCAGCAGCAGCAGGATGAGCGAAGCCAGTACCTCGAACTGGCCAACCGCCACGCCGCGGGCGGCGCCGGTTCCGGCCAGGCCGACCAGGTGTTCGGAGCCGATGTTCGAAGCGAACAGCGAGGCGCCCACCACGAACCAGCCGACGTTGCGGCCGGCCAGGAAGTACTGTCCCGAACTTTCGCGCACGCGCTCACGCCGCGTGTACAGCCAGGCGACGCCGAAGACCAGGACGAAATACACGGCGATGACGAGCCAGTCGAGCCAGGCCAGGCGGTTCATGGTATCCTCTCGGCGTCTCGGGGCCTCAGGGTCAGGGCGGCAGCAGCAGCGCCCTGGGTCATTCTGACCGAGCAGCCCGGCCCTGTCAGTGCAAAAAAGCCGCGCCGTCGGCGCGGGAAAGAGGATTCTCCATGTGCCGCCGCACATTGTCGCCCGTGTTCGTGCTCTGTCTGGCGCTTGCCGCCGGCGCCGCCGAGGCCGCGGTGGTCGCCTTCGAGGTGACCGTGCCGGCCTCGACCCGGCCCGACGCCACCGTCTATCTGGCCGGCGATTTCCAGGGCTGGAGCCCCGGCGACGCTGCCTGGGCCATGGCCCGCGGAGCGGACGGTCTGTGGCGGTACGAGGCGCGGTTCGCCGACGGTCAGCCCCTGCAGTTCAAGTTCACGCTCGGCGGCTGGGATCGTGTCGAAAAAGGCATGGCCGGCGAGGAGCTGTCGAACCGGCTGCATGTCGCGGCCGGGGACACCACCCTGCGGCTGACCGTCGCGAACTGGGCGGACGGCGCGCCTCCCGTCGAGACGGCCACCGGCGACGTGCGGCCGTTCGCCGTGCCGGAATTCCTGGCTGGCCGCCGCGTCTGGGTCTGGTTGCCGGCCGGCTACGACGACGATGCCTCGCGCCGGTATCCGGTCCTGTACATGCTGGACGGCCAGAACGTCTTCAACGCCGCGACCAGTTTCGCCGGCGAGTGGGAAGTGGACGAATCGCTCGCCGGACTGATCGCCCGGGGCGAGGTCGAGCCGGTGATTGTCGTCGCGGTGGCCAACGGACAGCAGCTGCGTGCGCTGGAATACACGCCGTGGCCCGAGCCGTCGTGGCGCGAGCCGACCGGCGGCGCCGCCGGGCACCTGGCCGCGATCATCGACATCCTGAAGCCGGCCGTCGACCGCGCCTTCCGCACGCAGACCGGTCCGGAGCACACGGGCCTGGCCGGGTCCTCGTTCGGAGGGCTGATGG
The DNA here is from genome assembly GCA_020049465.1 of bacterium. Taxonomy (GTDB): domain Bacteria; phylum Krumholzibacteriota; class Krumholzibacteriia; order LZORAL124-64-63; family LZORAL124-64-63; genus CAINDZ01. The sequence goes on from JAIFKS010000173.1 coordinate 2,624, forward strand.
CGTTGCACGCGGCCTGGTCGCGACCCGACGTGTTCGGTTGCGCGGCCGCGCTGTCGCCCAGTCTGGGCTGGTCCGGCCGCGCGCCGCTGGCGATGGTGAAGGCGCAGCCGCGCCCGCCGGTGCGTCTGTACGTCGACATGGGCACGCGTGAAGAGGGGAACCTGCAGGACGATGACCGGAACCAGGTGGACGACGCCATCGATGATCTGCGCGCGCTGAAGGATGCGCTGCTGCGCCGCGGGTTCACCGAAGGGGCCGACCTGCTCGTGGTCGAGGATGAGGCCGCCCGGCATCACGAGTCGTTCTGGGCGCGGCGGTTCCCGGGCGCGGCGCGGTTCCTGTTCCCGGGTGCGGCCGCCGCCGTCGACGCTCGTCGCTGACGATCCGCGGGGCAGGGAAAGATGAGGGCCCGGAACCGCACCACCGGTTCCGGGCCCAGGGCGGAAGTCCACGCTCCGCCTGCCGTGCCTACCTGAACATCGCCTTCAGGGAGCCGAGGCTCGTGGTTTCCTCGGCCGCTTTTTCGGTGCTGTCGTAATCGGCCAGGTCACCCGTGAATTCCATTCCGGTGGCGTCGAAATCGATCGCCAGTCCGCTCTTGTCCGTCAAATCGGAGCTTTCCGGGCAACCGCCATGGTTCCACCGGCACAGAGCCTTGATCAGGTCCAGAGCCTCGCGGCGCGCTTCGCGGCGCGGCTCATGGCGACGGCCGCGAATGTCCAGCGGATGGGCGGCCAGCCAGGCGTCGGCGGCGGCCACTTCGGCGGCGATGTCGTTGGTCACGCCATTGGCCAGATTCAGTTTCGCGACGGCCAGCTGGTGCGCCAGACGCTTGCCGACCAGGCCGCAGTGCGAGGAGCGGAGCATGCGCTCGATCTGACCGGCGTCATAGGTCACACCGCCGAGGGTCAGCGACGCGACGGGCCACTCCGAAGCATGACGCCGCCACCAGCGGGAGGCGTGACGGCAGACGTCGGCCGGTGTCTCGTCGCCGCTGCCGGTGCCCGTGGCGACGCAGGTCAGCGGTACGAACAGCTGGTCGCCGGTGAGGCCGAAGCTGTCGCCACGCGCGTCGTAGACTTCCGCGTTCACCGTCATGACCGCCGAACTCTGCAGCGGGGCCGCCCAGGCGGCGCCGAACGGGTACACGGCCGTTTCGGTGGCGGGAATGGTCAGCCATTCCTCGAATTCGTAACGTTCGAGCTCCACGCCGCTGCTGTCGGCCAGCTGCATGCCGAACACAAGCAGCACCATCGTGGCGCCCGGACGGAAGACGATCGTCGCCTCGGAACTCCACGCATTGCAATCCGCAGTGGCGGTGAGCTGGTCCAGCGTCGCTGCGCCCGAGAGCGCCGGCAACACCAGCACGACGACCAGGGCCATTAGCAGTTGCTTGTTTCTCATGGTGCCTTCTCCTGTGCTTCCCGGCCGACTGTCGCGGCCGAAGGGCCTGTTGAGCGCAGAAGGAAGCATATGGCGGGCCACCGTCTCGACGGTGGCCGCGCCGGGGGAACGAAGGGGAACCCGGAGGACCAGGAAGGATGGATACGGTCAGGATCGCTTCAGCAGCAGCGCCTGCCGCAGGCCGGCGCCGGGCGTCAGGCGGTAGCCGACAGCGTGCACATCGCCGGTGGCGTCGACTGCCAGTTGCAGCAAACTACCGAAAAACGGGGTCAATTCGCGGGTGATGCCGCCCCCGTCCACGCGCAGGATCGTCGCCAGTCCGCCGCCGCCCTCGCCGCCGCAGACCACGTACCAGACGCCGCCGCCCGCGGGCAGGATGTCATTGATGCCGCCGAGCAGACTCACGTCGGGCAGGGTCAGCGCGATCCAGACGCCGTCGGCGCCGCGCTGGCGGAGGAAGGCGCGAGGAGCTGCGCCGCCGGCTCCGGCAATTCCGCCCAGCATCAAGGTGCCGTCGGTCGAAGCGGCAACGCACTGCAGTGTCAGATTGAAGACGCTTTCGCCCAGGGGCACGGTACTCCAGGTGCCTGCGGTCTGGTCGAGTCGCAGAACCAGCGGCGGCGTGTCGGCTGCGTCGTCGAAGCCGCAGGCCAGCGCCTGGCCGTTGCCCACGAACACGTCGGTGAAGCCGCATTCGTTCGTCGGGGACAGGTGCGTCGAGGCGGCCGTCCACCGGCCGGGCGTGCTGCTGACCCACAGGGAACCGCCCAGCGCAGTGCCGCCGGCCAGCATCAGCGTGTCGTCGCCGTCGATGGCGGCGATGCCGAAGCCGTCATGCGTGAACGACGTCGGCGCTTCGCCGCGTTCGTCGTAGATCAGGCTGGGGTCGATGCTCTGCAGCAGGTAACCGCTGACCGCCAGACCCGTCAGGCCCGCGGCCAGGTCCAGCAGCACGGCGCTGCCCGGCGGCGCGGCCAGTTGTGTGGAGACCCAGGCGCCGGCGCTGTCCCGCGACAGTAGCAGGTAGTCGGTGCCGGCCTTGGCCACCGAGGTACCCAGCGCATAGCCGTGGTCGCCGGCGAAAGCGATCGACGTCAGGCCCGAACCCAGCGACAACCCCGGCAGTGCGGCTTCCTGCCAGGTGTCGGTCGGTGCGGGCATGGACGGGGGGTCGTCGCGGCAGCCGGACAGCAGCAGGCCGGCCGCCAGGATCGGCAGACAGCCGAGAGAGCGCAGGAGGCGGTTCGTCGGCGGGGTCACGGCATCGGCTCCGGGCTGGCGGGGCGGGGTCGCCCGGCAGAAGGCCGGGTGTCGCGGCGGATCTGATCATAAGGAAAGGGCGTCCGGGCGGCAATGCGGGATCGATATGGGCTTCTGGTCAATAGTGTTGACGATGTCTGCAGGCTCGCGCGGTGACCTGCGGCTGGGTGGCCGCAATCATGTCAATAATGTTGACGATGTGGCGCTGCGGCGCATCACGGGATTCAGGGTCGGCCTGAGGATTGACAATACGATTGACATGAGGCCCGGCGCGGTCGACGCTGCCCCGACGACCGTCACCAGGGAGGGTACGATGCCGATCCCCACTGCGCCGTCCGATCCGCAGGCCATGTTCGCGGTCAGCAGCCTGATCGTCGTGGCGCGGCGTCTGGCCGAGGAACTGGACGCCACCGCCCGGCACCTGCATGCCGGCGACCAGTTGACCGTGGCCGAGCGCGGCCTTCTGCTGCTGCTGCGCCAGAGCGGGGCCCAGACCATCCCGCAGCTGGCCGCGCGCCGCGAGGCCTCGCGACAATACATCCAGCAGACGCTGGCACCCCTGGGCGTGCGGGGGCTGATCGCCTGGCGCGACAACCCGCGCCACCGGCGATCGAAGCTGGCCGAGCTGACGCCCGAAGGCACGGCGACCGCGCGCCGCGTCATGGCGCGTGAAGGGGAGCTGCTGCGTTCGCTGTCGGGGCTCGATGATCCCGCGCGGCTGCTCGCGGCCGCCGAGGTGCTGCGCCGGCTGGACGAAGCGCTGCGCGCCCTCCCGCCGGCGCCATCGCTGCTGGCGGCGCAGGCGGAGGGTTAGCCCGCGTCCGCCGACGGGGACGCCGTCATGGCCAGTCCCGCGAGCCGGCCGGTGGTCCAGCAGCTCTGGAAGTTGAAGCCGCCGGTGACCCCGTCGATGTCCAGCACTTCGCCGGCCAGGAACAGCCCGGGGCAGCACCGGCTCTCCATCGTGCGGAAGTTCACCTCGCGCAGGTCGATGCCTCCGCAGGTGACGAATTCCTCCTTGTGCGTGCTCTGTCCGGTCGTCTTCAGACGCGTGTCGCGCAGCGCGGCGCCCAGCTTTTCCCGCGCCGGCCGGCCCAGGTCGCCCCAGCGCTGTTCGTGGTTCAGCCCCGTGTGCGAGGTCAGCGCGGTCCACAGGCGCTTCGGCAGACCGCCCGGTCCCAGGGTCACCACTTCCTGGCGGCCGTGGGATCTGGAGAACTCCTGAAGAAGCGCGTCGACGCCGCTGGCCGCCGTGCCGGGCAGCCAGTCCACGCGCAGTTCGGCGCGGTAGCCGGCGTTGTGCAGCTCGCGCGCGGCCCAGGCCGACAGCGTGAGCACCGCCGGACCGCTTACGCCGCGGTGCGTGATCAGCACAGGCCCCCGGCGGCTGACGGCGGCGCGGCCTTCGCCGACGCTGACCACCGCGTCCGGCACGGCGACACCGGACAGGGACGTCAGCCACGGCTCGGCGCAGTCCAGGCTGAACAGCGACGGGACCGGCGGCACGATCGTGTGACCGAGCGCCGCGGCCAGCGTGTAGCCGTCGACGCGTTTCTCCCCGTCTTCCGCCGCTTCGACCGCGTCGCCGCCGCGCGCGCTGCGTCCGCCCGTCGCCAGCAGCACGCGATCGGCGCGCAGGGTTTCGCCGTCATCCAGTTCCACGTCGAAGCCGCCTTCGACGGCGCGCACGGCGCGCGCGCCCAGGCGCAGGCGCAGTTCCACGCCGAGGTCGCGGGCCGCGTCCAGCATCGCGCCCGCCACCGTGCGCGCATCGTCGGTGACCGGGAACATGCGGCCGTCGGGCTCGGTCTTGACCTCGACGCCGTGTTCGGTGAACCAGCTCACGGTCTCGGCCGGCCCGAAGCGCGTCAGCGGTCCCCGCAATTCGCGGCCGCCGCGGGGATAGCGCGTGATCAGATCCTTCGGCTCGAAGCAGGCGTGCGTCAGGTTGCATCTCCCGCCGCCGGATACCAGCACCTTCGTCAGCGCCCGCCCCGACTTCTCCAGCACGACCACCGGCTGGTCGGGCGCCTGCTCGCGCGCCGTGATGGCGGCGAAGAGGCCCGCCGGGCCGGCTCCGATGACCACGATCATGATGGGCTCCCGGTGGGGATGGGCGAACGGCGGCCGACGACACTACCATGGCAAGGATGCAGCAACCGCCGCCGCCAAACCAGCGGCGATTTCCGCGAAAGGATCCCCATGAATCGTCTGACCGGTCGCACAGCGAGGCCCGTCCTCACCATTTTGTCGCTCGTGCTTGCCTTCACGGCCGCCGCGCCGGCGCTCGCCGAACTGGATCCGCGCCTGGCGCCGCTGGGGCCCTATGTGGGCCGGACCTTCAGCGCGAGGATGAGCCCGCCCGGAGCCGAGCCCGCGACCGTCGACGTGCAGCAGTGGGAAGAGATCCTTGGCGGCAAGGCCGTGCGCATCACCCACTCGATCAACGGGGGCGAATACGGCGGCGAGTCGCTCCTCTTCTGGGATGTGGCGCGCGAAACCATCGCCTACTGGTATGTGACCACGGCCGACTTCTACACCCACGGGACGATGTCCGCCGGCGGTGATTCGCTGGTCACGCATGAGCTGGTGGTGGGCAATGCGGGGGATATCTCCGAAGTGGAGGGTGTCTGGCGGCGCACCGCCGACGGCCATTCGGTCACCAGCCGGATGATGTCGGGCGGGCAATGGCAGGCGAAGCGCACCACGGAGTACAGGGAGACACCGGACGCGGCGCCGGCGTTCCGCTGAACGGACGACGGACGACGGGCGGCGTCAGTCCGCCAGCCCCAGGGCCCCGATGGCTCCGATGACCGCGGCGTGCACCGGTCCGCAGGTGGCCACGACGCCGCGGTTGTGCGCCAGTTTGGCGCCCAGCGAGAAATCCAGCCGGCGACCGGCGATGTCCGTCACCATGCCGCCGGCCTCGATCACCACCAGCGCGCCGGCGGCATGATCCCAGATGTTCTCGGAATAGTCCGCGCGGTTGGGCATGCGCAGGTAGGCCTCGGCCTGGCCGCGCGCGACCACGCCGTACTTCGCCTGGCTATCCAGACGCACCGGCTGTGCCTTGACGCCCAGAAGGGCGGTCACCCGCGCCGCGTTGTCGTGCGACGAATGCGCGGCTTCGACCGATTCGCAGAAGCGCAGCTGCGCCGGATCGCTGACGCCGCTGGTGCGCACAGCTACAGGCGCCCCGGTGTCCAGCAGCGGCATCTGCCAGGCTCCGCCGCCGGCCACCGCCGCGAACAGGGTGCCTTCGGCGCTGTCGCCGTCGGCCAGGGGTCCCAGACTGGGGCAGCCCATGGCCGCGGCCGCCAGTTCGCCGTCGATCAGCAGAGCCAGCGCGATCGCGTACTGGCCGCCGCGCAGGAAGCCCTTGGTGCCGTCGACCGGATCCAGGGTCCAGAAACGCGGCGCGGGGTCGGCCAGGCAGCCGCGGTCGATCCACGCACAGACGTCCTCGGCGGTGGCGCCGGTGCGGCGCGCCGCCACGAGACCGGTCACCCGGCGCAGCAGGTGCGCGCCGTCGGGCTGGCGCAGCGCGGCCGAGTCTTCCTCACCCATCACCGGGTCGGCGGGAAACGCCTCGCCCAACGCGCGGCAGATCAGGGCCTGCGCGCCGAAATCGGCCACCGTCACCGGGCTGCGGTCCGGCTTGGCCAGGGCGCCGCGATCCACGGCCTGGCCGACTTCGCGGCAGAGAGAGCCGGCTTCGCGGACGGCGGCCAGGGCGGTGTCCAGTTCGCGGGCCAGCGGATGGCCGGCCCAGGGGCGGTCGGAAGACGTCGGGCTCATGGGACCTCCGGTCGGATCGATGGGGTGGGGACCACCTTAGCCTGCGCCCGCCCGGTCGGCAACGCCCGCCCGTCGCCCGCGCCCATCTGCAGATTTGACTGGATCAATGGCGCCCTGTGGATTAGGGATATGGGCACATCCACGCACTCAATCGCCATATGGAGGACCGCGCGGCGCCCGCCGTGCAGGAGGGAATCAGATGAAGAGGATCTGCGCCTGCGCACCCCTGGTGCTGCTGCTGCTGGCCGGCCCGGTTCTGGCCGGAGACCTTACCGATCGCTGGGGCGTGGGCGCCCAGTTGGGCGTCCAGAAGCTGATCGGCGGCGAACGCGACTATTCCAACGTCGACCAGTCCGCCGCGCTCTGGATCCGCAACGGCCTGAGCCCGAAATGGTCGCTCGAAGCGGGCCTCCGCTACGGCTTCGTGCGCCCGGGTTCGCTGCGCGGTGAAGATGCCGGCCTCACCTTCGACAGCGTGCATGCGTTCTACACGACGACGCTGCAGGGCATGATCGGCGCCCGTCACCATTTCCGGCCCGAGGCCACCTTCGCCCCGTACCTGGGCGTGTATGCCGGCTACATCGACTGGCGTGTCCGCGACGAGAACGGTGTCGAGGGCGTGGGGCTGATGCCCGACGGTCCGGTCATCACCGGCTACGACACCAGCGGCCGCAGCCATCCCTTGAACGGCCAGAACTTCACCGGCACGCTCGGATTGGGCGTGGAGTGGTTCGTGGGCGAGAACTCGAGCCTGGACTTCGGTGCGCGCTACTCGCGCATCATCGACAACGACCTGGACAACATCGGCAGCGGCAATCTGTGGGGTCCGGGCGAAGTCGACGCCAACGACGGCATCCTGGAAGCCTACGTCGGCTTCGGGATGTACTTCGGCGGCAACAAGGACAAGGACGGCGACGGCATCCTCAACGACGACGACATCTGCCCCGAAGTGGCCGAAGATGCCGACGGCTGGCAGGACAAGGACGGCTGCCCCGAGCTGGACAACGACAGTGACGGCATCGCCGACGCCACCGACGCCTGTCCGAACGACGCCGAAGACCGCGACGGCTTCAAGGACGAAGACGGCTGCCCCGACCCGGACAACGACAACGACGGCGTGATCGACGCCAACGACAAGTGCCCGAACGAGGCGGAGGACCCCGACGGCTTCCAGGACGCGGACGGTTGTCCCGAACCGGACAATGACGGCGACGGCGTGATCGACGCGAACGACGCCTGTCCCGAGACGCCGGCCGGCGTCACGGTGGGCGCCGATGGTTGTCCGACCGCGGCCGAGATGAAGGCCTCCATGGTGCTCAAGGGCGTGCGCTTCAAGACCGGTTCGGCCGAACTGGACCCGTCGTCGACCACCGTGCTCGACGAAGTGGCCGCTTCGCTGAAGGCCTGGCCGGGTGTGCGCGTGGAGATCCAGGGCCACACCGACAATGTGGGCGCAACCGAGCCCAATCGTGATCTCTCGTCGCGCCGTGCCGAGTCGGTGCGTCAGTACCTGATCAGCACGGGCATCGACGGTGCGCGTCTGACCGCGGTCGGCTACGGCGAGGATCTGCCGGTGGCGGACAACACGACCGAGGCCGGTCGCGCCGCCAATCGGCGCGTGGAGCTGGTGCGTACGGATCGCTAGTGTCTTGTCCCAAGAATAACTATACTATATAGCGCCCCTGTGGTAGACCTCTCCCGAGGTCTTCCACAGGAGGTGCGATTATGCCGCGCGGTCGATCCGTAACACCCATCGTTCTGTCGGCCGACGAGCGTGAAGCGCTGCTTGCCTTGGCGCATTCGCGCTCGCTGCCTCACTCGATTGTCGATCGGGCGCGGCTGATCCTCATGGCCGCCGATGAACTCTCCAACGTCGCCATTGCCGAGCGGCTCGGACTGACGCGATTGACCGTCGCCACTCGTCGTCGGCGATACCTGGAGCAGGGTATTCAAGGTCTCTACGACGAACCGCGGCCCGGCGGCCCGCGCACTATCGAGGACGAACAGGTGGCAACTCTGATTCGCAAGACACTCGACACCACGCCGCGCGACGGCACGCACTGGACATGTCGCACGATCGCGAAGGAATCCAAGATCTCGAAGTCGACCGTGAATCGCGTGTGGCGCGCTTTCGGATTGCAGCCTCATCGCCAAAAGCATTTCAAACTGTCGACCGATCCGTTTTTCGTCGAGAAGGTTCGCGATATCGTCGGGCTCTACCTTAACCCACCCGATAAGGCGCTGGTCCTCTGCGTAGACGAAAAGACCCAGATCCAGGCTCTGGATCGCACACAGCCTCTGCTGCCACTTGGGTTGGGCTACGTCGAGGGCGTGACCCATGACTATGAACGCCATGGCACCACCACACTATTTGCCGCACTTGATGTCGCCTCTGGTCACGTCCTGACGAAGTGCGTGGCACGTCATCGACACCAGGAATTTCTAAAGTTCTGAGGCAAATCGAAGCTGCAGTCCCCGAGGACCTGGACATCCACTTGGTCGTCGATAACTACGCGACACACAAACACCAGAAGGTCCGCAGTTGGCTGGCCGCGCGCCCGCGCTTCCACATCCACTACACGCCGACCTATGCATCGTGGCTCAATCAGGTAGAAATCTGGTTCAACATCATCACGCAGCGAGCCATTCGGCGCGGCACATTTCGCAGCGTCCCGGACCTCGTGGCAAAGATCGAGAGCTACGTCGCGACGTACAATCGCGAGACCAGACCATTTGCATGGACCGCAACCGCCGATTCGATCCTGGCCAAGATCGAACGGTTATGTATAGCTATTGCCGGGACAGGACACTAGGCGCAAATGACCCCGTTCCGGGTCCCGGCGTGCTGCAGAAAGTCGAAGCCGGGGAGAGGTGCAGCGTTGGCGGCTTGCGCCGGCGCAAGTCTTCGCCCGCGCAAGTCTTCGCCGGTCCAAGTCTTCGCCGGTCCAAATCGGTACCGGCGCCTACGGATCGGTATTCAAATCGGCTTTTTCGTATCTCGCTGTCGGTTTCTGAGCGATCTGGCCACCTCGACGGTTAATATATATTTACCTATTGACAAAAAATATTAACATGGTGTATTGTAAAACAAACATCGAGTTCGCCCGAATCAACAAAGGAGCCCGACCGTGCCGTACCGTGAAAAAGTCGCCTGGCTGTCCCTGGTTTCCATGGTGGTGGTGTTTCTGCCCTACTTCGTCTGGGTCAAGCTGCATCCCCCGACGGCAGCCCTGCCCGACCTGCGTCAGATGGCCCTGTATGCGGTCGTCTCGTCGGGGTGGGCGCTGATCCTCGGCGTCGGCCATTTGATTCTGCGCCGCCAGGCGCCCGAGGAAGCGCGACTGCCGCTCGACGAACGCGACCGCGCCATCCTGCACCGTTCGCGCACACTCGCCTATTACGTCTTGCTGACCGGGATGATCCTGGTCGGCTGCGTCATGCCGTTCTCGGCCGCCGGCTGGAAGATCGTCCATGCCGCGGTGTTCATGATCGTGCTGGCCGAAGTCGTGAACGACGCCAGCGTGGTCTACCACTATCGCAGGCAGTTGTGATGAACGGAGCCATCCGCAACACACTGCGCACCCTGCGCTTCATGAACGGTGAGATGTCGCAGGCCGAGCTGGGCCGCCGAATCGGCCTTACCCGGCAGACGATTGCCGCCATCGAAGCCGGCAAGTACTCGCCCTCGCTGGAAGCGGCGTTCCGCATGGCCGATGTGTTCCAGGTACCGCTGACCGATGTGTTCCAGTGGGATGCCGAGGCCGCTGGTCCCCAAGCGCAACGGTGAACGTACTCTTCCGACCGCGCCCCGCCCCGCCGCGTCAGTTCGGCGCCTGGGCGTATCCGGTCGTGTCGATGGTGGAGCCTTCGTAGAGATACATGTCGTAGGTGGATGCGCCGTCGGAATACGCCGGCGACCTGGACGTACAGGCCGCCGCGCGAGCCGGCCTCGATCGTGTTGTTCCGCAGGACGATGTTCGAGCCGCCCGACGGCAGGTCGTACGCCAGGGAGTACCAGCCCGAAGGCAGCACGTGGAGTCCGGCCACGGTGCTGTTCGTCGAGGGGATCAGGGCGGGGAAGATCAACAGGATAGAGCCACTCATCTATTGCCGCGTGTCAATGGCGCATCCGGAGCTCCCCGGATAGATTGAAATCAGTGTCTCGAAAAATTCCGGCCGAGAGGAGGAAGGCCATGGCGCCCCCCGCTCCCCTGAAGAGACCGCCGTCCAAGTGCGACCGGACCCTGCCCTATACCTACGAGGGATGGGTGGACATCCTGGAGGGCAAGGGCCGCGACCCCGTCTACGACCACTACTTCTCCGACACCCTGTGCGGTCTCGTCGAGTGCCTCGACGAAGAAAACGTCGACCCCGGCTGTGTGACGCTGTTCAGCGACTATCGGGGCAGGGAAACCGAACTGGACACTTCCGTGCTGCTGGACGCGGACGGTCGCTGGCTGAAACGACCCGAATTGTGCCATGCCCTCGAGCAGCACTACGCCGTCACCCGCGACGAGCGCTACCGGGGGCATGTCGAGAAGGGGCCCTGCCTGTTCGAAGACCGGGACCGCCGCGGTGACGGGCCGGTGTGGTGACGGCTTTGCCGTTTGTCCCGGGCAGCGAAGCCTAGGCCTGGCGGAACGGCGGATCGCCCAGCTTCAGGTCGGGATTCCGCTCGCGATAGAAGCCCAGGCTCCATTCGCTCGCGAACAGCGCGACGCGCCGTCCGTGGCCGTCGCGCACGAGGGTCGCGTCCATCGGCAGGCGCAGGTCCGCGCCGTCGTGCGCGGGGTCGATCCACTTGGCCACTGTCCAGGGAGCCGGCGAGAACCGCGACGTGGCGCCGTACTCGTTCTCCAGGCGGTACTGGACGATCTCGAACTGCAGGGGGCCGACGGCGCCCAGCAGCTGGCGCTGCCGGATCGAGTCGTCGCGCTCGAAGCGCTGGATCACGCCTTCCTCGAGAAGCTGATCGAGGCCGTCACGGAAGCGCTTGAACGTCGACGTGTCCGCGTTCTCCAGGTAGCTGAAGCACTCGGGAGCGAAGCGGGGGATCTCGTCGTAGACGATCGACGGGTCCTCGGTCAGCGTGTCGCCGATGACGAAGTTCGAGTTGCCGACGATGCCCACCACGTCGCCCGGGTAGGCCACATCCACGGTCTCGCGATCGCGGCCGAAGAGCGTGGCCGAATTCGAGAGACGGGTCCTGGCGCCCGTCCGGGCTACGGTCACGCTCATGTCCCGCGTGAACTTCCCCGAAACGACGCGCACGAAGGCGATCCGGTCGCGGTGGCGCGGGTTCATGTTCGCCTGGATCTTGAAGACGAATCCGCTGAACGCCTCCTGGTGCGGGTCGATCGTCTCCGCGCGGCTGGCGCGCGGCCCGGGAGGCGACGAGTGCTTCAGGAAACCGTCCAGCAGGAGCTGCACGCCGAAATTGTTCAGCGCGCTGCCGAAATAGACCGGCGTCAGGCGGCCCGAGGCGATCGCTTCGGGTTCGAAGTCGGTGCCGGCGCCGTCCAGCAGTTCCACTTCGCCGAGCAGCGCGTGGTAGGATGGCCCGCTCATGCGGTCGCGGATGAGCGGATCGGACAGTTCCACGTTGGTGACCGGGGCCCGATAGACGCCGCCCGGGGTCAGCTCGTAGAGATGCGCCATCCGTTCGCGGCGGTCCCAGATCCCCTTGAAATCCTGCCCCGTGCCGAGCGGCCAGTTCATCGGATAGGCCGCGATGCCCAGCACGTCCTCCAGTTCATCGAGGAGAGCCAGCGGATCGCGCGCCGGACGGTCCAGCTTGTTGATGAAGGTGAAGATCGGCACACCGCGGCGGCGGCAGACCTCGAACAGCTTCCGCGTCTGGCTCTCGATGCCCTTGGCCGCGTCGATGACCATGATCGCCGCGTCGACCGCCGTCAGGACCCGGAACGTGTCCTCGGAGAAGTCGTTGTGCCCGGGCGTGTCCAGCAGGTTGATGCGGTAGCCGTCGTAGTCGAACTGGAGCACGGTCGAACTGATCGAGATACCGCGCTTCTTCTCCAGTTCCATCCAGTCGGACGTGGTCGAGCGCTGGGTGCGGCGGGCGGTTACCGATCCCGCCAGGTGCACGGCGCCGCCGTAGAGCAGGAGCTTCTCGGTCAGCGTCGTCTTGCCGGCGTCCGGGTGCGAGACGATGGCGAACGTGCGCCGTCGGGCGATCTCGTGGCGGAGGGCGGGCGAGCCCTGAGGCGGTGTCGGGGTCATGACGGTGTACTCCCGCAAGCCAAGGCGAAACCCCAGGACTGCCGGTCGGGCCGGGTAAATGCAGACGACGCAAGAACCTGCGAACGACCAGGCCCAGGGGCGGCGACCGCGGGGAAGTTCAGGGCGGAGTGGCGCGAAGATGCGCGGGATGCCGCGCAGCGCCCGAAGGCCCGGATGCGAAGGGAAATCTGCAATTCCGATGCGATCTGGAATCTAATCCGCGGCAAATGATCGGGCAAGCCGGGGCTGACCTGGCGCGTCGCGCGGTTTCAGCGACCCGTCGTCTCACCGGGCGCCCGGCCGCGGATGGCCGCCCACCCGTTCAGCGCCACGAACGGCACCAGGGGCAGCAGCACCCGCGTTTCGTAGACCAGCCCGAACAGCATCAACGAGCCGACCATGCCGAGCAGCACCAGCGACAGGGCGCCGAACCGGGCCAGGTCGATCCGCGCGAGCCGGACCGCGACGAACACGGTGAAGGCCAGGAACAGGGGGATCACGACGGGGAATCCGTTCTGCATCACCTGTTCGAAACAGTTCCCGATCGCCGTCAGGTTGTTGAGCAGGGTGAAATGGAAGCTCTTCCCGTACACGACCTGGGGCGGGACCTCGAGGCCGGGCTGCATCTCGCGGATCATCAGGGCCCTGCGCAGGCCTTCGACCAGGGCGATCCCCGCAACCAGCAGTGCCGATCCGATCAGCAGCGTCACCCGGTCGAACGCGGGGCGCGGACCCTGCGCCCGCCGGGCCGCGAAGTGGCGCACGACGGGGTCGAGGATCAGCCAGGCCGCGATGAAGAACGCCATCTCGTGGTTGAGGACGGCGATCGCGTAGAGAAGCACGAACCAGAGGCGCCCGGAGCCGAGCAGCACCATGCCGACGAAGACCGTGAACACCAGGAGCGAGAGGATATCCCAGGCGTAGAGCCAGTAGCACGGCAGCAGCAGGATCACGCCCAGCTGGTACAGCAGCAGCGAGGCCAGCGGGGTGCGGTCGGGATCGCGCAGCCGCCGGGTGAACATCAGCACGCTGAAGCCCGCGAGGAACAGCACCAGCAGCATGACCAGGGCGTAGGCGACGGCGGGGCCGCCGACCGTGAAGCTGCCGAAGGCCTGGACCAGGTGCGGCCCCAGCAGGCGGTTCTGGTAGACCCGCCACAGCGGCTCCCGATTCACCACCCCTTCGAGCACTTCCGCCGACCGCACCAGGACCTTGGGCATCATGAGGGTGATGATGCGCAGGTCAGCCAGGGCCCAGGCCAGCGCCAGCAGCGCGTAGCCTGCGTCGCGGCGGCGGTGCGGGCCGTCCTGGTCGACGGAGTGGGCGGGCTGTTCGGTCCGGGACCCCATGGGCGCTTCCTCGAGCAGGCATGGCGGTGGGTTCGGGCGCGCCGGATTCAGGGCGCGATCGGGGGACGATACACGCCGCCCGGGGCCGGGACAAGCCGCTACCGTTCGCCGATCCGGTACTGCGCCAGCACGCACGGGATCGACCCGTTGTTCATGCGGTTGCGCTTGAAGGGCCGCAGCCGGATGCCCCGTTCGACGATCTCGGCGGCGCCCAGCACGGCGGCGCGGGTTCCCGGGTGTTCGCAGAGGCGCTCGCGGAAGGCCTGCCAGGCCGGCGCGTAGAGTTCCTCGTCGCCGACGCGGATGCCGTACGGCGGATTGGTCACCACCCACGAACCCGGCTCGAGCCTCATTTCGGCCACGTCGCGCACCTCCAGCCGGATCTGTTCGCCGAAGCCCGCGGAGGCGGCGTTGGCGCGGGCGGCGGCGATCCACTGGTCGGAACGGTCCGCACCGCTGAGGCGCAGGCCATCGGCCGGCAGGATGGCCGCCTCGGCCTCGGCCCGCAGCGCGGCGAACCTGTCCGCGTCGAAGTCGGGCCAGGACATGCAGGCGAAACGCTGGCGCCAGTGCGACGGCGGGGTGCGGGTCGCGATCAGGGCCGCTTCGGTGAGGATCGTCCCTGATCCGCAGAACGGATCGTGCAGGGGTTGGGTCGGGTCCCATTGCGATTGCAGGAGCATGGCCGCGGCGAGGTGCTCCCTCAGGCTGCTCTCGTGCTGGGCGACGCGGTAGCCGCGCATGTGCAGGGGCGCCCCGGCGCCGTCCAGGCCGATGGAGAAGCGCCGGTTCTCGAGATAGCAGGTGACGCAGAAGTCGGCGTTGTCCGTGTCGACCGAGGGGCGGCTGCCGACGCGCTCGACCATCTCGTCGCAGATGGCGTCCTTGATCCGGTACATGCCGAAGCGCGGGCTGCGCAGCAGAGAGGAGTGGACGTTGAAGGTCACGCGGAAGGTCATGTCGGGGGTCAGCCACTCCGACCAGTCGACCGAGCGGACGACGTCGTAGATGTCCTCTTCGCGCTCGACCTCGCAGAAGATGAGCTCGCGAACGACGCGGGACGCGCAGCGCAGGTGGATCAGTGCCGCGTACATGTCGTCCAGCTTGCCCTCGAAGCGCGCCCGACCGGGCTCGATGCGGGCCACCTGGATGCCCAGGGCGTTCAATTCGGCGCTGACGATCTGTTCGACGCCCACGCCGAGTGTCGCGTAGAAACGCTGCTTTGCCACCGGACTCCTCGCGCGTTCTCTGGTTGCGGAAGATTGTCTGCGGGAATGTAGCCGAGCCCGGGGGGCGGGGCGAGATCGATCTGCGACAACGGGTTGTTTCCTGCCGAAGGGCGTGCCTTCGGCCTCCCGAATTTCGGTCACAGGATTCCCGTCGCATGCTAAACTCAAGGGACCCAACGGGTCCTGGACGCCTGGGTGCCACCGGCGTTGTCAGTGCCGGGTTTGATCGCAGCATTCGCCTGGATCGTCGCCAAGCCCGTCCCCGGGCCGGGAACGCCAACGTGAAACGACTTGTTATCACCCTTTTGGTCGTCGTCGCCGCGTTGCTGCTCGCCACGGGAGCCTGCGGCGCCGCCGGGGCATCGCCAGCCTGGGTTCCGGGCGAGTTGATCGTCAAGTTCAGGTCCGGCGTTCCGGCGGCGCAGAAGTCCGCGCTCGTGCGCGGCCGGCAGGTCAGGAGTTTCCGGCTCATCGGCGCGGAACACTGGAAGCTCGAGGGCGACAAGTCGGTCGCCGCCACGGTGGCCGCCCTCATGGCCGATCCGCGGGTCGAGTACGCCG
>JAIFKS010000014.1 GCA_020049465.1 bacterium
GCGCGCGGGCGGGGCGACTGATCGATCGGGCCCGGGTGCGCTGACCTCAGATCAGCCAGCGCACCCGGATCCAGACCAGCCCGAAGCCGACCAGGAACAGGAAACCGGCGATCGCCAGAGCGGTCAGGACGCGCCCCGGCCGCATCTGCGGCGGCACATGGGGCAGGCGCACGACGCGGAAATTCAGCACCGCCACCAGCGGCGCCGTCAGGAACGCCAGGACGGTGGCGAAATCGACCAGCGCCTTCATCGTGCTCATCAGACGTGCGATGATCACCAGCGCGAAACCCGCCAGCAGCAGCATCAACCAGGCCACCGGTTTCCGCCCCCACGGCCGCCGCGCCGGCGACAGCAGCCCCAGCCCGCCCGCCATCGTGCGGGCGTACCCGTCCAGCACCGTGATCGTCGTCGAGAACATGGTGATGAACGCGACCAGCGAAATGGCCCAGCGGCTCCACTCTCCCAGCGTGCCGGCGTACATGTCGATCAACTGGCGTGAAAAGGCGACGCCGGAATCGGCGAACTTCGTGCCGGTCCCGTACATGACCAGGGCGCCGAAGGCGACGAACGTGAACGCCGTGATCGTGGTCGCGGCATAGCCCAGGTTGAAGTCCAGACGCGCGGCCTTCAGCGTCGCAGGCACCCGGGCGTCCTTCTGCTTCTCGAGCACCCAGAGGGACGACCACGCCCCCACATCCAGCGGCGCGGGCATCCAGCCCATCAGGGCCAGCAGGAAGGTCAGGCCGCCGACGCTCCAGACATCCGGGGCCTGGTGGCCCGGAGCGCCGACCGCTCCGTGCACTCCGGCCACGATCACGCCGCCGATCGTCAGCGACGCCAGCACGATCACCATCACCTTCATGCCGTTGTCGAGAAGCTTGAACTGGCCCAGCAGGAGGATCGCCAGGCAGATCACCAGCAATCCGAGACTGAGCACGAACGGCGAGGCGCTGACGCCCAGCAACGCCCCGGCCAGTCCGGCGGTGACCACGGTGACGGCAGCCATGGTGATGAACGCGCTGCCCAGCACCACCAGCATGAACAGGACCAGCGCCCAGCGTCCCAGCCTGGCGTAGCCCTCCAGCAGACTCTCGCGCGCAGCCACCGTGTAGCGGTGCGCGAACTCGAAGAACGGATACTTCGCGAGCAGCGCCAGGGCGACGGCCCACAGCAGCTCGAACCCGTATTCGGCCCCGGCTCGCGTGGACTGCACCAGGTGCGACACGCCGATCGCGGCTCCCGCGAACAGGATGCCGGGGCCGACCGCGCGCATGGATTCGCGCCAGGTCTCGCTCATGTCCGCCGCCACTCGATGCGCCTGATCTCCAGCCCGGATTCCTCGAGCATCTGGAAGATCGCGTGTGACCTCTTGTCCGTCACGCCCTTGTGGAAGAAGCGCAGGCCGAGGGTGATCCGCGCCGTGCCGGCGACATAGTCGCGGGTGATGCCGCACGACAGGATCGTCAGCTTCTGCGACTTCACCAGCGCGATCACTTCGGCCGCGGTGACCGAGATGTTGGTCGTGATCTCGATCGTCCGGTAGAAATCCTTGGGATAGAGCTTTTCGAAGGCCTTCAGCACGATGAGGCCCACCAGCGCGAACGCCGTGGTGATCACCGCCACGATCGGATACCCGGCCCCGGCCGCCATGCCGACGCCGGCAACCGCCCACAGACAGGCAGAAGTGGTCAGACCGCGCACGGTGGCGCGTTCCTTGATGATCACGCCCGCGCCGAGAAAGCCGATGCCGGCGATGACCTGTGCGGCGATGCGCCCGGGATCGCTGGCAAAATTCCCGGTCCGCCCCGTACTGGCCACGAAGGCGGACAGCAGCATGAACACGGCCGAACCGAGACTCACCAGCAGGTGTGTGCGCAACCCGGCGGCTCGGCCATGGATGTCGCGTTCGAGCCCGACAAGACCGCCCAGAACGGAAGCCAGGCCCAGTCGCCAGATGATCTCGGGAACTTCCAGTGGCATCGGCAGCATGTCGCGCTCCGTAGGTTGTCAGGCGGATGGTTCCTGGGGGTGCTCGCGCCGCCAGGCGGCGAACGGCGCGTCCGCCTCGCCCTCGAGCGGCAGCGCGCGCCCTGTCTTCGTATCGACGACTGCGAACGTGAGGTCCGCTTCGACCAGCACCCGGCCGTCGACGGCGTCGTGGATTTCCTGCCGGAACACGCCGAATTTCGCATCCAGACGCTTGATGTCGCTCACGACCCGCACCAGCATGCCCTCGGGTGCCGGGCGGCGGTAGCGGATCTCGATCCCCGCCACCACGAAGCCGAAGCCCGCGGCCTGCCAGGCCGGCAGGTCGATCAGGGATTCGACCCAGTTCCAGCGGGCCTCTTCGAAGAACTCAAGGTAGCGGGCGTTGTTGACGTGCCCGTAGAAGTCGCAGTGGTAACCGCGTACGCGCAGGGTCATTTCGTGCGGCATCGCCCCTCCATGGCTGGGCCCCGGCGACCGGCCTGAAAGGCAACGGCCCGTTCCGTGGCCGCGAATGATCGCGCCCGGACGCGGAGCCGTAAAGCAAAGATTGGCCTGCGGGCCGCGGCCCCGTCGGTCAGAGCTGCCCCGCGGCGCTCTTCAGCCAGGGCAGCCGGTCCAGATCCACATTACCGCCCGAAAGGATGATCCCGACGCGGCTGTCCGCGAGTTCCTCGGCATGCCCGAGCGCCGCCGCCAGCCCCGCGACAGCCGACGGCTCCACCACCAGCTTCATCCGCTCGAAGACCATTCGCATCGCCGAGACCACCTCGGCGTCGGACACGGTCCAGATGGCGTGCACCAGCCGCCGGATGATCGGGAAGTTGCGCTCGCCAAGCGAGGTCAGCAGCCCGTCGCAGATCGACCGGGGATTCTCCGCCGGCAGGCGCCTTCCAGCCGCCAGCGAGCGCGCCGCGTCGTCGGCGCCGCACGGTTCGGCGCCCACGACGCGCAGGCCCGGCGCCAGTCCGGCCGCCGCCAGCGCGGTCCCGGCCAGCAGACCGCCACCGCCGACCGGACACAGGATCCAGGCGAGATCCGGCACATCCTCGATCAGTTCGAGCGCCGCGGTGCCCTGCCCCGCGATGATGCGCTCGTCATCATACGGCGGGACAAACACCGCCCCCGTGCGCGCGACGACCTCGCGCAGCGCCGCTTCGCGCGCGGCCAGCGTCGGCTCGCAGGGGATGATCTCGGCCCCGTAACCGGCCACCGCCCTTCGTTTGACCGCGGGCGCGGAGGTGGGCATGACGATGAAGGCGGGGATGCCGCGGGCCCGGGCCGCCCTGGCCAGGGCCTGGGCGTGGTTGCCCGACGAGTGCGTGGCGACCCCGCGCGCGGCCTCTTCAATGCCCAGCGACAGCACCGCGTTGGTGGCGCCGCGCATCTTGAAGGCGCCGACCCTCTGCAGGTTCTCGCATTTGAAGTACAGCCGCGCGCCGCTCACCTCATCCAGCGTGGCGCAGGTGAGCACCGGGGTCCGGTGCACGTGGCCCCGGATGCGCTCGGCGGCGGCGCGGATATCATCGAGCCCCGGTTCCATGCCCGTCCCTTCCTTCACCTCGCCGCAAGGCGCCGCAATGGACACCTACTTGGCCAGCACCAGCTTGAGCGCCGCCTCGACGCCGTTCGCGGACAGGCGCGCGAAGTACACGCCGCTGGACGCCTGCCGGCCGCTGTCGTCGCGCCCGTCCCACAGGACCGCGAACGTCCCGGCCGCGCGCGCTTCGTCCAGCAGCCGCCGCACCGCGCGTCCGCCCAGATCGTACACGGTCAGCGAAACGCGCCCGTCCGACGGCAGCTCGCAGCGGATCTCGGTGACGGGGTTGAACGGATTGGGCGTCGCCGAGCGGACCGCCAGCGCCGCCGGCAGGGCCGCGTCGTCCACCGCGACCAGGCTGAGCATGCCGGCCACGTTGCTCGGCGCGCTCTCGTTGCCGTGGATGTCGACCGCCGTCACCCGGAAATACCAGGTGCCCCGGGGCACGCGCACCTCGAAATAGGAGTTCAGCGCGTCGTCGCTCAGCAGCGTGGCGGTTCCCGGCCCGAAATCGGGGTCGGGACTGCGGTAGACGTTGTAGTGGTGCAGATCCTCGTCGTCGATGCCCGACGGCGCCCACGCCAGCAGCACGTCGAAGTGGTCGGACTCGATCTGCAGCTGCACCGGCGCGCCCGGCGACAGGTTGTCCACCGAATAGCCGCTGATCACGCCCGACGGCAGCAGGAAGACGCCGGCCTCGGCCACGACCATGAATTCGGTCATCGGCTGCTCGCTCGGCGTCCAGTCGCCGTAGGTGGGCGCATTGCAGCCGTAGGAGGCCAGCTGCAGCGGCGGCACCTGCGCCACTTCGGTCCAGCCGTCCTGCAGCCAGACGCGGAGGATGTCGGGACCCTCCCCGGGCGCGGTGCTCTTGACGCCCGGCCGCCGGTTCAGCACGTGGTAGGCCGTGATCCCGGGCTGCCCCCAGGCATCCAGCCAGCTCGGGCTCCAGCTGAGCCGCACTTCGCCGCCCTGGTCCCCGGGCCGATCGGCCACCGAGGTCAGCGCCGGCGCGGGGTCGCCCAGCCACCCGGTGCGATCCACCCGCTGCACGAAGATGTCCTGGGCCAGCCTTTCGTCGTCCCACGCCGCCAGGATCTCGCCCCCGGCTCCCGCGGCGACCAGGGCGCCGACCTGCCCGAAGGCCGCCCCGCTCACGAGCAACCCGGCGGCATCCCACCCGGGGGCGCCCGCGTAGTCGAAGCGCTGCCCGCGGATATCCGCCATCCCGGTCCGCTGGTCGGTCCAGACCAGCGACACCGAACCCGCGTCGGTCGCCGCCACGGACACGGTCGACTGCAGGCCTTCGGCCGGTCCGGCCGGCGTCCCGTTCAGCGTCAGGCGCGGCAGACCGTCGCCGGCCAGGGCCTGCACGTAGATCTGGTCGGACACCCAGCCGTCGACCCGGGAATCGGCCCAGGCGATCCAGGCCCCGCCGTACGGATCGGCCGCGACCGCGGGGTGGTGCTGCGCTCCGGCCTCGACACAGACGGCCTTGCCGTTGTTGAACCAGCGCTGGGTGCCGGATCCGTTGATCCTCATGGCGTAGATGTCCGTGCCGGTCGCGCCGGCATCGCGGTCGTCCTCCCAAGCCAGGATCGCGCCCCCCGAACCATCGGACACTGCCACGATATGGGACTGTTCGCCGGCGGTCGCGCTCACGACGGCGCCGGCGGCCGTCCACTGCTGCGTCCCCGACGACGACAGGCGCTGGCCGTAGAGGTCCGAGCTGTTCGTCGCGGCATCGCGATCGTCCACCCAGAACACCAGGACTCCGCCGCTGCCGTCGGCGACCGCGCGGGGATCGTGCTGGTTGCCCGCCATCGTGCACACCGCGGCGCCGGTCGCGGACCAGGACAGGGTTCCGCTCGACGTCATCCGCTGGGCGTAGACGTCGCCGCTGCCGGACCGGTTGTCCTGGAAAGCCACGACCGCGACGCCGGGTTCGGTGTTGACGAGCACGGGATTGATCTGTTGCCCGCTCACGCCCGTAACGGTCGCCACCCCGCCGGTACCGGCCACCCGTGTGCCCGTCGAGGTCAGCCTCTGCAGGTAGACGCGGTAGAAGAGGGCGTCGTGGCTGTCAACGACGGCCAGGAAGGCGCCGCCCTGGCCGTCGCCCACCAGTTCGAAGTTGGAATAGAAGCCGAACGTCTGGAAGGCGAGCACGCCGTCGGTGGCCCAGGCCCGCGATCCGGAGGGATTTACCCGCTGCGCGTAGATGGCGGGATTGGCGCCGGGGCGCTCGTCGACCCAGGCCACGATCCAGCCGCCGGCGCCGTCAGGCGCGACCTTCGTGGAATGCTGGTCGGCCGCCTGCGTGCAGACCGCGTCGTTGACCACGGCGTCGTGCGACCACGCGGCCCACGCCGGCGCCGCGGCCGACAGGGACAGGACCGCGAGGGAGGCCAGGAAAAGGCGCGTTCCGGACAAGGTGCGAGAATTCCACGACATGATGCCGAACCTCCGCGTCCGCCGTCGGTGAGCGGCCCGGTGCTCCGGGCAATCGGTGCCGGACGCATCGTATCGCAGAGGTGCCTGGAAAGCCAAGCGGGAACACCCGCGCGCCGTCGCGCCCCGACCGGAGATCCGGCTGGAAGCCGGCCTACAGGTCCAGACCGTAGCGGTCGCGCAGGACGTTCAGATGGTGCCGCTCGTGGCCGGCGATCAGCCAGGGAATGGCCGCCATGGCCAGCTCGTATCCGTTGGCGAGCCCGCGGCGGGCGCCCGCGGCCGCATCGAAGCTCCGCAGTAGGCGAAGGTGGTCGGAGCGGGCGACATGGTGCTCCCGCCAGAGCTGATCCAGGGGCCGCCGGCCGGCGTTGGAGTGCGCGGCCCACACGTTCTCGTCCATGCCCGGCTGCGCGTTCGGCTCGCCCCGGGCGATCCACAGCGCGCGAAAGACGAACACCCGCTCGGTGTCGACGATGTGCCCGAGAACATCCTTGACCGACCATTTTTCCGGCGCGTAGCGGTGATCTCCCGCCGCATCGTCCAGCTTCCTGAACCCGTCCGTCACGGCCAGGCCCTGTTTGCGAAGAAACACCAGCACGTCCGGCGTATCCTGCGGGACCAGGTCCAGGTACTTCTGATAGTACGGATGGTAGTCGCCGACGGCGGGGCGGGGAAAGAGCGGCATGCGGGGCCTCCGGGAAGCTATGGTTCGGGACGTTCAGGGTTCAGGATGCGCCGGGTCCAGTCGCTCCGGCCGCCGACGGCGGCCTTTGCGTGTCGCCGGCTCACCCTTACCAGGATCGCCGCGGCGGCCGTGCGCCGCGGTCGTGCGATTCGTTCACGCGCAGGACGTTGCCATGCCAGTCCAGCCCGTCCAGCTCGGCGACCGCCCTGGCGGCCGCCTCCTTGTCCATGGTCACGAAGCCGAAGCCGCGCGGGGCGCCGGTCTCCTGGTCGATGATCAGGTCGACGGCGGTCACTTCACCGTATCCGGCGAAGAGATCCCGCACATCGGCGACCGTCATGACGGCCGGCAGATTGCCCAGGTAGAGACGAACGGGCTCACTCACTTGACGGTGAGCTCCAGTTCGACCGGCAGACTGGCCGGCGCCAGACAGGTCTTGTCGTCGCAGGCCTGGACCGTGAGACCGAGCTTCACCTTGTGCACTCCGCGGGCCAGCGTCTCGGGCACGACCGCTTCACCGTTGATGACCTGGCTCCCGTCGATCATCTTCACCTTCTCGCCGAAGAACTCGCCCTCGTGGCCCGCGGGATAGACGGCGTCGTACTCCTCGAGCGGGAACGACTCGTCCGGGATCAGGTCCAGGCCGATGAAGTTCGTGTCTCCGTGCGCATACAGGTGCCAGCGCGGGGCGATGTCGACGGCCACCTGGAAGGTGATCCGCTGGCCCGGCGCCGCGGTCAGCGTCTTCTGGCGGAGCGAAGCCTTGACGACGTCGCCCGAGCCCTTGAGCGCGGCCGACGCCGGCGCCGTCGCCAGCAGCGAGAGGCCCAGAACGGCCAGGCCGAAGTTTCTCAGGGAATGGCGCATGTTCAACGGACGCTCCTTCACGTTTCGGACAGGTGGTTCTGTTCGAGCAGGCGATCCGCCGCGCGTCTGATCACTCCGACCAGCCGCTCGATGTCCGACTGCTCCATGTTCCGGTTCTCGACATTGACGCGCAAAGCCACCTGGCCGTCCAGCATGGTGAAACTGAACCAGGCGTCACCTTCGCGCTCGACCAGGTCCTGCAGCTGGCGGTTGAGGCGGTCGGTCTGCGCCTCGGAGAAGCGCATACTCCCGTCCGGGCGCCGCGGTTCCCAGCGGAAATTGCAGATTCCCAGGGTATTGGGTCCCATGATGCGAAAATCCGGCTGACGGCGCATGCGGGCGGCCATGACGCGCGCCAGTTCGATGTCGTTCTCGACCCAGGCCGCGTACTGGCGGCGCCCCACCGAGCGCAGCGCCAGCCAGAGCTTGAGGGCGTTCAGCCGCCGGCTGCCCTGCACCCCGTACTGGAAGAAGTTCACCTTGTCGCCGTGGTGGAAGCCGCGCCGATCCGGCGGCAGGCGCGGCGGCGACTGGTCCCCGGCCGCCTCGCCGTCCCGCTGGATCTTCTCCATGTAGTACTCCGGATGCACCAGGAAACTGCGCCGCAGGAAATCGCCGTCGCGAACCAGAATGCCGCCGGCGGAGAACGGCATGTAGAGCCACTTGTGCGGATCGACCGTGATCGAATCCGCGCGGTCGATGCCCCGCAGCATGGACCGGTACATCTCGCTGAGCATGACCGCCCCGCCGTACGCCGCGTCGACGTGGAACCAGCAACCGTACTGGGCGGCCAGCGCCGCCAGCCGGTCCAGCTTGTCGATGCTCCCGGTATTGGTCGTTCCCGCGATGCCGATGATGCAGGCGGGCTTCAGGCCGGCCTGCCGGTCGGCGGTGATCGCCGCCTCCAGGGCGGCCAGATCGATCCGGTACAATTCGTCCACGGGGATGCGACGCAACTGGCCCCGCCCCAGCCCCAGCAGGTCGACCGCCTTCTCGAAGCTGTAATGCGCCTGCGCCGACACGTAGATGGTCAGGCGCGCCAGTTCGGCGCCGGGAGCCGACTTTTCATCCATGCGGGACAGGTCGCGGCCCAGGATGCGGTTGATCGCCAGCTTGAGCCCGGTGATGTTCGCCAGCGAGCCGCCGTCGGTCATCGTGCCGAAGCTGCGGTCCGGCAGGCCGAAGAGGTCGCACAGCCAGCGGATGACGCGCTTCTCGATGGCCGTGCCCGACGGCGCGTGGCGCCACGAGGCCGTGTTCTGGTTCATGGCGGCGACCAGCGCCTCGCTGAAGATCGCCACCGGCAACGGCGCCGGATTCATCATCCCGAAATAGCGGCGGCTGCCGATGGCCATCGTGTTCGGGAACACCCGGTTGCGGCAGTCCTGCACCAGTTCGTTGAACGGCGTGCCCTCTTCCGGCAGCGGCTCGGCGAACGTGTCGTCCAGACCGGCGGGCGTCAGCGGCCCGTAGACGCGGCGGCCCTCGAGTCCCTGCAGGTACTCGACGACCAGGTCGACCATGGCGTAGCCCATCTCGCGCAGCCCCACGTCGTCGGCCTGGCTCTCGGCGGACGGGCGGTCGCGCTTGTCTGCGGCCAGGTCCTCGGGAGTGCCTCCGGCGTAGGAACGCGGCGGCCGCGGGTTGTCTTCGACGCGGCCGCTCATGTCCGCCCCTTTCCGGTCGAGCCTGGTGCGCCGTGCGGGAACGAGCCCGCGGCGATGCGCTCGAGAATGTCGGCGGCGCCGCCGTCGGCAACCGCCCCGGTGACATAGTCGGCCTCGGAGGCGACGTCATCGGGACTGCCCGCCATCGCCACGCTGACGCCGGCGTAGGCGAACATGTCGAGGTCGTTGTAGTTGTCCCCGATGGCCACGGTGTGCTCACGCGCGATGCCGCAATGCAGCCCCAGCGTGCGCAGCCCGGCGCCCTTGTCACTGGCGGCGTGGAAGGCCTCGGCCCAGTAGTAGACGCCGCCGCCCATCAGGGATCGCGTGTTGATGACCTTGACCCGGCCGCCCAGTTGCTCCCGGATGGCGCGGCTGAGCGCGTCGATGCGCGGCTTCTCGTCGATCGTACCCACTTCCAGGGCCTGGCGCCAGTCGCAGTCCAGAAGATCCGGCACGGTCTCGGTGCCACCCGTGTTGAGACGACGCCCCGCCAGATAGCGCTCGAGCACGTGGTTGACCGGACACTCCTCGAAACGCAGCAGCCCGCCGTCGTCATCCGTGCCGTACACCATGGGCACGACACCGTACTCGCGGAACAGCCGGATCAGGGCACGGACTTCTTCGCCGCCGAGTTCATGGCAGGCGATGCGACGGCGCGGCTGATCGGCCCAGACGACGGCGCCGTTCAGGAGCACCAGCGGGAGATCAGCGGGCGTCCAGCCGGACCGTTCGAGCAGGCTGCTGGTCGAATTGAAATTGCGGCCCGTGCAGAGCGCCACGACGTGTCCCGCGCGGCGCACCGCCTCCATGGCCGCGATCTCGCGCGGGCGCAGCATCTCGTCGAATTCGGTGTTCAGCAGAGTGCCGTCGACATCGACCGCCACCAGGAGCCGTCCGTCGACTGCCCGAGCGTCCGCTGGTTCGTCGCGCAAATCCGTTACCCCACGATCCTGAAGTGGGCCGTTCCGCCCGAACCGTCCGGTGCGCCGGCCGCCTCCGACCACACCGCTTCGC
Organism: bacterium; assembly: GCA_020049465.1. Taxonomy (GTDB): domain Bacteria; phylum Krumholzibacteriota; class Krumholzibacteriia; order LZORAL124-64-63; family LZORAL124-64-63; genus CAINDZ01. The sequence continues at coordinate 10,217 of JAIFKS010000014.1, forward strand.
AGGCATCGACCCGGGACCCCGTCGGTCCGCGCGCCGCCCAATCGGAGAGCGCCGCCAGCAGCGCGCGTTCGCCCTCGGCCACCAGTTGCACCGAACCGTCCGACCGGTTGCGCACCCAGCCGCTCAGACCCAGACGCTGGGCCTCCTGGCGGGCGTGCCAGCGGAAGCCGACGCCCTGCACCCGACCGGTGATGCGGAGTTCCAGACGCTCCACGTTCCCCCTGCGCCGCGCGACGGCGTCGTTTCAGTTCTCGACCCAGGGCCGCGGCAGGGGGCCGTGGTCCGGGTCCAGCCATCGCCGCGCCGCACCGGCCAGAGCGCCGGCCAGGGGCCGGCCGTGGGCTTCGATGCGGTCGCGGGCGAAATCGAACTCACCGTAGATCGGGCGCCCGTCGCGGCCGAGCATGACGCCCACTCCCAGGCGACGTTCCCCGTCCCGGGCCGTGACGAAGCCTACGGTCCAGGAATCGTCCAGCAGCCCCCCCAGCAGGCGGTCGACGACGCCGTCGGCGTCCAGCAGCACATGGCCGCGCTCGAAGACGAACACCCGCACCGCGCCCACGGCCTGGCGGACATCCTGGCGCCGCTCGCGCCATGACAACGTCAGATCGAGCGGGGCCAATTCCGCCAGCACCAGCGACGGCGCCACCCGCAGACTGCCCGGATGATAACCCAGAATGCTGTAGGGCAGCGGAAAACCGAGTGGCCCGTCGAAGGTGATCACCCACTCCGCGCGCACGCGGGCCCCCGCGTGCCGGCCTTCGGAACCCGCCAGCGGCCGCCGCCGTTCGAGGGTCAGGAGTCGATCAACCGGGAGACGCGAAGGACGCCCCCGGGTCCGGCCCAGTTCCGCGATGTCCGCGCCGCGCCAGATTCCCAGCGAATCGCTCTCGGCCCGGTCCAGAACGAAGGCGAAGAACGGCTCGACGATCGTGTCGGCCACCGCGGCCACAGGCGCCGCGGTCGTTCCGAACTCGTTCCAGCCTGCAGCGCGGACCACCGGCGCCGACAGGCTGAGCAGGGTCGCCATCAGCAGCGGCGTCCCGATTCGTTCGGCCATGCGGCGAAGGGCGGCGTTTTTCATCGGATGGTGAAGACGTCGCTCTGGCCCACGCAGTAGCCATCTTCGGCATCGACGGCCCTGATCCGGAAGCGCGTGCGTTCCGCGCCGGTGTAGCCGTAGTCGCTGACGGTCCACTCGTAGGCCTCGTTCACCGGCACATTGTCGGCGATGATGCCGCCAGGCACGAGTTCAGCGCCGGCCAACAGGCGCAGATCGACGCGTCCGCTGCCGAAATCCTGTTCAAGGTCCAGCCCGACGACCTCAAGTTCGGAAAAAGCGCTCCCGGCCCGGAAACCGCTGACGCGGCAGGCGCAAAGGACATCATCGACCATCTTGAACGGGCCGTAAGTGGCGTCGCAGCCGGGCACGATCGTGGCGGACAACCGCAGAAAGAACCACTCGTTGGTGCCGAAGTGGAAGCTGTCGACCGGGTCCCAGGTGAACTGGCCGTCGTCGGGCGTATCGGCCGCCACGAGGCCGACGAGCCGCGGCTCGCCGCCCAGATCGTCCTGCCAAAGCTCGATATCCAGCAGGCCGCCGGTCATCTGGCTGCTCCAATCCAGGGACAGGGAGCCGCCGGCGATGACCGAGTCCAGGTCGGCCATCGCCCAGGTCAGGGCGCAGTCCGAGACGTCGGTCAGCGTCAGACCGGTCTTCTCTCCGGCACAGCCGGCTTCGCCCAGCGCGGTGACGCGCAGCCCGAAGTCGTCGCCGTCCGGCTGGCTGGCGGTCGAAGGATTCACCCAGGTATGGAAACCGTCGTTGGCCGTCGACGCCGCCACGACGGCAACCGCGGCCCCGGCCTTGAGGAGATCGATCCGGACCGCCGTTGCCGAACCCTGGTGATCCCACCGGACATTCATGTCGCCGTCCACGCCGATCAACCAGGACGTCTGGGTGCCGATGCTCACGTTGGTGATGGCGCAGGGCAGAGGTTCCGTGCCGCCGCCGCCCCCGTCGTCGCTGCCGCCGCAACCGCCGACGCCCAGGCCTGCGGCCAGCAGGAGGCTGAACGCCAGACATCCACCCAGAACCACTCTGCTCCCGCGAAACACGTACATGTCGTCACCTTCCGGGGTGTTGAACGGTGGCCGCTGCCGGGTAGTCGAGGCCCGGTGGCCGACTTGCGGCGGTCGACTTGCGGTGGTCGACTTGCAATGGCCGACGTCCAATGTTCGATGCCCCTAGAACATGAATATACCGGGCGGGCGGGTTCCCGGGAACACCCGGCGCCGCGTTCAGACCAGGTCCAGAAACGCCTGATGCAGGCGAAGATCGTCCGTCAGTTCCGGGTGGAAGGACAGTCCCAGGAGACGCCCCTGGCGAACGGCGACCGGCGCGCCGCCGTGTGTCGCCACGACTTCCACATCGGGCCCCACGCGCTCGATCCGCGGCGCGCGGATGAACACCGCCGGGAACGGGTCATCCCCGGTGACGAAGCTGTCGAACCGGATCGGCGCCGTGAACGAGTCCACCTGACGACCGTAGGCGTTGCGCCGGACGGTGCAGTCCAAAAGGCCGAGCGTGCGCACGCCGTGAGCGTCCGGGACTTCGCCCGCCAGTTCGCCCGCCAGCATGATCAGCCCCGCGCAGGTGCCCATGACCGGCCGTTGAAGCGCGAACGCGCACAGGGGCTCGCGCAATCCGGCGCTGTCGATCAGCCGGCTCAGCGTCGTCGATTCGCCGCCGGGAATGACCAGACACCGGACCCTGTCCAGATCGGCCGGTCGCCGAACGCCGGCCGTCGCGCAGCCGAGGGCCCGGAAAGCCGCCTCGTGTTTCGCGTAGTCGCCCTGCAGCGTCAGCAGTCCGACCGGGAGATCGTTTGCGGGCTTCGCCATCACCAGCCGCGGCCCGCCATCTTTTCACTCTCGTCCATCTCGTTCACCGCGCGACCACGCATCGGTTCGCCCAGTTCCATCGAGACTTGGAGCAGCGTCTGCGGATCGTCGAAATGAGTCGAGGCCTGCACGATCGCCCGGGCGCGCGGACCGGGATCGTCGCTGGCGAAGATGCCGCTGCCGACGAACACCGTCTCGGCGCCGAGCTGGCGCATCAGGGCCGCATCAGCCGGCGTGGCGATGCCGCCGGCCGCGAAATTCGGCACCGGCAGCTTGCCCAGCTCCTTCGTCGCGACCAGGATATGGTAAGGGGCACCCAGGCGTTTGGCTTCGGCCATCAGTTCGTCGGTGCGCATCAGCTGCAGCCGACGGATCCCGTCGTTCACCTCGCGCATGTGCGTGACCGCTTCGACCACGTCGCCGCTGCCGGCTTCGCCCTTGGTGCGGATCATCGCCGCGCCCTCGCCGATCCGGCGCAGGGCCTCGCCCAGATTCCGGCAGCCGCACACGAACGGCACCTTGAAATCGTGCTTGTAGATGTGGTTCGCGTTGTCGGCGGGCGTCAGGACCTCGGACTCGTCGATGAAGTCGACGCCCAGGGCCTGCAGGATCTGCGCTTCGGCGAAGTGGCCGATGCGGACCTTGGCCATGACCGGGATCGACACCGCATCCTGGATGGCGCGGATCATCGCCGGCTGCGACATGCGGGAGATCCCGCCGGCCTTGCGGATGTCCGAAGGGATGCGCTCGAGCGCCATGACGGCGACCGCGCCGGCCTCCTGGGCGATCTTCGCCTGCTCGACGTTGGTCACGTCCATGATGACCCCGCCCTTGAGCATCTCGGCCAGGCCCACTTTGTGGCGGAAATCCTCGGCGATGCGGGGGTCGGTCCAGAACGTCTCCATCGAATCCATCCTCCTCGAACAGGCGTGCACGGAACGGCTTCGCGGCGCCCAGGGAGCGCCCGGCTGGCGGTCCCAAGTTAATCATTGCCAAGGCCGCTGGAAAGGGCCGCGGCACCGGCAAAGGCCCACCCTACAGTTTTTTGCCAACCTGCCGAACACCAAGGGACCGGATTCCGCTCCGACCCGGCAGAAAGGCCCGCCCATGCGCCAGCGCGAAGGCTTCACCCTGATCGAACTCATGATCGTGGTCGTGATCATCGGGATCCTGGCTTCGATCGCGATTCCCAATTACATCAGCATGCAGGACCGCGCCCGCGAAGCCAAGGTCCGGACGCACGCCCACACCCTGCAACTGGCTTCCGAGGACTACGCCGTGCGCAACAACGGCATCTATTCGGACCTCGCGGCCGATCTGCAACCCCTGCTGCCGGGCGGGAACCTGCTCGACAACCCCTACACCGGCGCCATCAGCGAACCGCAATTCGGCGCCGCGGCCACCACCATGGGCCAGGTCGGCATCGTGGTCATCGTCCAGGGCGGCGTGCCGGTCGGCTACCTGATCAACGCCTTCGGCCGTACCCAAGAGGTGGGCAGCATCAAGAGCGGCAGCTGACGCACTTCTCTGATGATTTTGATTTTCACTTTCCCAAATGTCAGTACGACTGCGCGAACACCACCCGTCCGATCGACGGCTTGCCGCAGTGCACGCAGGCGCCCGGCGTTTCGTCGCGGACCAGCGGCAGGTTGCGGATGGTCACCTTGGTCTTCTCCTGGACCGCCTTTTCGCAGTCGCCGTCCCCGCACCAGTGGCATTCGGCGAACCCGCCGGGACCGTCGAACAGGCCGGTGAAGGCCTCCCACGAATCGATCACGTGCGTGTTCTCGCGGCGCCTGGTGACCGCGCGATCGAACAGGTCCTGCTGGATGCGCGCCAGTTCGCTCGTGACCGCCTCGGCCAGTTGCTGGAAACCGACCGCCTCTTTCTTCCGGTCGTGGCGCGCCACCATCATCACCTGCTGGCCGGCCAGGTCGCGGGGCCCCAGTTCGATGCGCAGAGGCACACCCTTGCGCTCCCACTCGGCGTACTTCCAGCCCGGCCGCATGTTGTCGCGGCGGTCCACGTGCACCGGGCCCACCGCGACGCGCAGCTGCGCGGCCAGCCCGTCGGCCGCGGCGCAGACCTGCGCCATCTCCTCCTCGTTCTTCCAGATCGGCACGATGACGGCCTTCGTCGCGGCGATGCGCGGCGGCAGCACCAGGCCTTCGTCGTCGCTGTGGGTCATGATCAGGGCGCCGATGATGCGCGTGCTCATGCCCCAGCTCGTGGCCCAGACATGCTCGACCTTGCCCGCGGCATCCTGGAATTTCACGTCGAAGGCCTTCGCGAAATTCTGGCCCAGATCATGGCTGGTGCCGGCCTGAAGCGCTTTGCCGTCCTGCATCATCGCTTCGATGGAGAACGTTTCCACGGCGCCGGCGAAGCGCTCGTTCGCGGTCTTCACGCCGGTGATCACCGGCATGGCCAGGATCTCCTCGGCGAACCAGCGGTAGACCTCGAGCATCTGCAGCGTCTCGGCCCGCGCCTCGGCGGCCGTCGCGTGCGCGGTGTGGCCTTCCTGCCACAGGAATTCCGTCGTGCGCAGGAACATGCGCGTGCGCATTTCCCAGCGCATGACGTTGGCCCACTGGTTGATCAGGATGGGCAGATCGCGGTAGCTCTGGATCCACTTGCGGTACATGTCCCAGATCACGGTCTCGCTGGTGGGACGGATGACGTACTCCTCCTCCAGCTTGCTCTCGGGATCGGGGATGACCGTCGTCTTGCCGTTCTCCGTGACCTGCTTCAGGCGATGGTGCGTGACGATCGCGCACTCCTTGGCAAAGCCCTCGACATGCTGGGCCTCGCGCGCCAGGAAGCTCTTGGGGATCAGCAACGGGAAATACGCGTTGACGTGGCCCAGTTCCTTGAACTTCGCGTCCAGGATGCGCTGGATGTTCTCCCAGATGGCATAGCCGTTGGGGCGGATCACCATGCAACCGCGCACGGGGCTGTTGTCGGCCAGTTCGGCGGCCTGGATGACGTCCTGGTACCAGCGGTTGTAGTCTACCGAACGCTTGGCGATGTCGGCCATGCCGATCCCTTTCCCTGAAACGCGAAATGGCGGCGCCGCGGACGCGGCACCCGGTGAACGGGGAAAGATAGCATGGACGCGGCGGCGGGCCAAGCCTCCCGCTCGAATGCGGTGGGATCCGGCGGACGGGCCGGAGCCGCCGGGCGGATGGGGTCTCAGCGCGTCGGCGTCGACTGGCGCGCGCCCAGCACCAGAGCCGCCTGCGTCGCCAGTCCGGACAGTTCGCTGGCCTGTTCGGCCACGATGTCCTCGCCGTCGGGCCCGGCGTCGCCGTACATGACCGCCAGCACGCCGCTGGGCGTCTGCAGCGGCGCCACGGCATAGCCCGCGCAGCGCGCCGCCGCCAGCAGGTCGCAGCCCGACAACCCCTGGTAGGCCGGACTGGCGGCCATGGGGACGTGATAGGACCGGTGCTCGAGCACGGCCAGCGCCAGCGCGCCCGTACCGCGCGTCAGCGGCAGGTCGAGATGCTCCGCCAGCTCCTGGGCGCCGTCGCCCGAACACAGGACCGGCACCAGACAGCGCGTCGACTGGTCGACTTCCAGAAGCACCACGCGCCGGAAGCCCAGGATCTGCACCGCGCCATCGAGGATCAGGCCCAGGATCTCGTTCGACTCGTGTCCGGCGGCGATGCCTTCGCCGACCTTGCGGTACAGATCCAGCTGCGCGGCCGTGCGCCGCGCCAGTTCGCCCGAGGGGATCGCGGACGGCGCCACGATGGAGCTGCCCTCGCGGTTGACCAGCTGGCCGTAGTCCATCAGGTCGCCCACCCCGTGTCCGATGCAGGCGGCCAGATCCGAGATCTCGGCGACCGCGCGCGCATAGATCTCCTCCATGCGGGCGAAGGGAATCCCCAGGGCGCGGGCGGCGACGCGGCTGATCGCCTGCTGGGCGGCATGCTGTTCCGGAGCGGCTGAAAAACGGCTGATCGCGTCGGCGTAGACGATCACGCCCAGCAGCGGGTCCAGATCCCGCGGCGGGTTCAGCGGATCGATGTCATGGTGGTCGCCGATCACGTTCTGCATCTCGAGCGGCAGCTTCCAGCGCGTGGCGAGCCGTCGCCCGGCCCGGTCGTGCGTGATGCCGAAATGGCGGCGTTCGGCCTCCAGCGCGGGGAGGCCCCCGCTGAGGTCATTGAGCACCAGGTCCATGTGCGCCGGCGAGCATTCCAGCAGCACGACCTTGCCGATGTCGTGCACGAGGGCGGTCACGAACGCCTCTTCGGGCGACACCCGCCGGCTGGCCTCGGCCAGCACCTGGGCGAAGCCGGCGCACACCAGCGAATGCCGGGTGATGTTCGTCAGATAGGGCGACCGCGACAGCTTGCTCATCATGTCGAAGACCGACAGGCCCAGGGCGAGCTTCCGCACCGCCTCGAAGCCCATGTAGATCACGGCGCGCCGGACCGTCCGGATCTGCTCCTGGTTGCGCCGCTGGTAAAGCGCGCTGTTGACCACCTTGAGCACCCGCATGGTCAGCGCCTGGTCCTTCAGGATCCCGTCGGCCAGATCGTCGGCGCAGGACCTGCCGTCGGTCGCGACCTTCTGGATGCACAGCAGCGTCTGCGGGAGGCTGGGCAGATCGCCCATCTTCTCGATCTGATCGAAGACCGCCGAGGAGTTCATCGTGACCGTCCGGGACCGGGACCGCATGGCTGACCGCCGGAGCGGGCCCGGCGGCCCGTTTCCGGCGTGCGCATCGTCTGACACAGGGATCGGCTGGCAGCGGGAAATCTTGACGGAATCGGCTAGAGCTTGCGGGCGACCCAATAGCGCTCGTCGGGATCGATCCCGAAACGGTTCCGTTCCGCCGCCGAAACCGCGTCGCGGGCAATGACCTCGGTGATCTGCCAGCCCGACCGCTCCAGCAGGTTGCCGAAGTCGGGCGCGAACTGCCACGCATGGGCGTGCGCTCGGTGCCGGTCGATGGGAATGCGGCGGCTGTGGGCCAGTCCGGGCTCGAGCGGCACCTGCAGCCAGGCCGTGCCGCCGGCCCGCAGCACGCGGTACAGTTCGTCGACGCACATCTCGAGTTCAGCGATGTGTTCCAGCACATGGCTGCAGAACACCCAGTCGACGGAACCGTCGGCCAGCGGGGCGCGGCGCAGATCCGCGGCGAAATCCGGCGCGAAACGAGGGTCGCCCGCATCGATGTCGCAACGGAAACAGCGGGCCAGCCCCTCGTGCTCGAGCAGGAAACGCAGGGCCGGCGACAGGGAGAAGCCGACCATCAGTTCCGGGGCGCGCCCCCGGGTGCGCAGCTCGGCGCGCACGCCCAGCACCAGCAACCGCTGCCGGTCGAAGGCCCCGCAGCCGGGACAGATGCAGTGGCGGATGATTTCATCGCCGGACAGGAAATTGCGGAACTGGCGACCCTGCCAGCCGCAGACCGGACACTCGCGGGCAGCGGGCCGGGCCAGCCGATCCATGGTCGGCAGCAGGGCGTTCTCCAGGGCCCCGACCACGACGCGCACGGCCATCAGCGGGTGGCGCCACCAGCAGGCGGCCGAGCGCGGGGAGAGCAGGGTGTCACGGACGAAGCGCAGTGCGGGCACGTTATGACAACTCCGATGACGGCGAGAGCGGCCGATTCAGGGAGCCGGCATGATAGCAACACCGGACCCGGGGCGAAAGCACACGCTTTGGGCTGTCCCGATCCGGCCCCGCCGGTCAGGGCCGCCAGACCAGCCGCAGGCTGGCGAAGCCCAGCGAAACGTCGTCCCGGGGCTCGGCATGGCTCTCGGGCTCCCAGCTGCCCAGCGCCGAGATCGCCAGATGACCGGTCAGGCGGCATTCCGCCAGCAGCCACAGACGCCAATAGTTGAAATCGGTATAGGTCAGATCCAGCGCGCCACCGGTCTGGTCCGTGTAGTGACGCCGTCCGTACTCGACGGTGCCGGTCCCGGTCAGCCGTGAGCCGTACGACTCCGCGCCCACACGCAATCCCACCTGATCGTACGTCTCGGGGGACGCTCCGGCGTCGTACCGTTCCGCCGCCAGTCCCAGCAGCCACTGGGCCCGCAGAACGTCGCCGCGGCGCAGACCGACCAGGCCGGCCAGTCGCCAACTGTCGCGCCAGGTGTCGGTCGCCACCGCGTAATCCCAGCGCTCCGCCTGCAGCTCGAGCACGGCCAGGCCCGCCGGCACCGGCGCCTGCACCGCGGCGTCCAGCCAATGGAGCCAGGCGTCCGGCCGGACCTGCGGGTCGACCGCAAGTCGATGTTCGCTGCGGTGGTAGATCCGCGCCGAACCCTCGTCGCCCAGGGAATGCGTCCAGTCCGCTTCCGCGCTCCAGGTGCGCCGGTCGATCGAGGCGGAATCGGGATAGGCGCGGACCGCGTGGCGCAGCGCAAGCGACCACACCCCGCCCTCCCAGCCGCGGGTGCGGACCCCGGCGCCGAGCCCCATCTCCCGCGCGTCCTGTTCCAGCGGCGAGGCCCGTTCGAAGGCGGTGGTGCCGCCCCAGCCCGTCAGGAACAGTTCCCGCCGAAGTCCCGCCGCGGGCACGGCCTGCACGTCCAGACGCGCGTCGACGACGTCGCTGGACCGACCGTAATCGGTGCCGGTGCGGTACTGGTGCCCGCTGATCCGGGCACTGGCGCGCACCCGGGCGACACCACCGGCATCCAGGCGCCGCCAGTCGGCATCCAGGCGTTCGCGCCACAGGTCGCTGCCGGCCGACGCTTCCACCCGCAGCCGCCAACGATCGCGCGCGCCCGGCGCCGAGTGCCCTTCCAGCCCGAACCGCAAGAGGGATTCGCCCACGGTCTCGCTCGTGTCCGAAGTCGCCAGGGCGTAGGTGTGCGTGAAACGGTCGTAACCGGCCGCCGCGTCCCAGGACCAGAGCGGGCCCGCCAGGGCGGATTCCGAACGCGCGCCGGCGGGCAGGCACGCGGCCAGCCCGCCGAGAATGATCACGGCTGCTGCGGTCAGGCTGCGACTCATGGTGTCAGCGCAGCCCCCGTCCGGCCTGGTCCAGAAGGTCGTGGGCCGAGCGCACATGGCGCAGCGCGCCGTTCACCTTGCCTTCACGCAGCGCACGTGCGGCGGCATCGCGTTCCTGCCGAGCGCGATCGAAGGCGCGCCGCTCCGGCTCGCCGGCGGTGGCACGCATGCGTTCTGTCCATTCCGCCGCGCGGTCGTCGAACCGGTCCAGCAGGCGCTGAACCGCGGCGGCATCCGGATCTTCGGCCTCCTGCGCCAGGGCCCGCAGCGTCTGCCGCCGGGCCAGGGCCGACATCTGCAACGCGAGTCCCGGATCACCCGCCGCGGCGGCACTCCCGGCCCGCGTGAGCGCTTCGCGCGCCTCGGCCAGAAGCGCCAGCGTCCCGGCCGACACGTCAGGACCCGACAGGCGGGCGCCGGCTTCATCCAGCAGCGCTCCGGTCCGTTCGAGATCCTGCCGCAGCCGCTCGGGTCCGGCGCCGTCGGCCAGGAGGCGGGCCGCCAGTCGCACGAGATCGTCGGCTTTCTCAAGAAGCTTCCAGGCCAGTTGCAGATCGCCCTGCACCGTTCGCTCGTTCGCGCGCCGGGCCTGCTCACGCGCCTGGTCGAGCAGTTCGATGGCGCGCGGCAGACCGCTCTCACGGGCCCGCTCCGTCAACTGCGCATGCTGGTCGGCGAAGCGTTCCGCCCGCAGGCGGATGCGCTCGTCAAGGCCGGCCGCTTCGCGTCCCAGACGAACGGCATGCCACATCGCGTCCCGCGCGCGCCGACCGAGCGAGAACGCCTCGAGCCGCCGCCCCCGGGCCGCCAGATCACGACTGCGCTGCTGAAGTTGCCGCGATTGCTCCAGGATACGGCGCGCCTGGTCACTGGCCGTCCCGGCCACGAGATCGGTGGCCCAGGTCAGCAACTCGTCGGTGCGGTCGAGGTAGGATTCCAGGCCTTCGCCGCCGGTCTGCGCGGCTGCAGGACCTGCGGTCGTCAACAGAAGACCCGCCGTCAGCAGAAGGATCCCGCAGACCCCCGCGACGGAGCGCCCGTCCCAGCAACCGGAAAAGCCGAACCGACCGTTCATGTCCCACCTCGAGGTGTCCGCCGGAACCACATGCTCCGCCGCCGGGTAACTCCTGCAGGGTCCGTGCCACGAAAGCCGCCACCAGACAGATGTCAAATTGTTACGCAACAACAAGATACAAGAGAGCCAGGCCGAGACTGCCGAACACTGCTTCGCGGGCCGTTCGCCGCAGTACGCCTCCGCGCCGCTGCGAACGCCGATGATCATTCGGCGGACCCCGCCTCCATGCCCAGCATCTTCATCCGCGAATACATGGCGCGCCGCGTGATGCCCAGCATCGCCGCCGCCGCCGTCTTGTTCCCGTCGGCCCGGCGCAGGGCTTCGGTGATCAGGGTCCGCGCATTGCGGTCCAGGTCCAGATCCTCGAGCGTCGATGGACCGGGAGCCAAGCGCCCGCGCCCGCCGACATCCAGCTGCACATGGTCCACCGTCAGGGGACCCGCACCGGCCAGGATGTGCGCGCGTTCGACGAGATTGCGCAATTCGCGGATGTTCCCCGGCCAGGCGTGCGCGCGCAGCCGCGGCAGCGCGGCCGCCGGCAGGCCGGCTTCACGGCGCCCCAGGCGCGCCAGGAAATGCGCCGTCAGCAGCGGGATGTCGTCCAGCCGCTCGCGCAGAGGCGGCACGTCCAGCGGGAACACCAGGAGCCGGTAGTAGAGATCCTCGCGGAAGGTCCCGGCGCCGATCAGGGTTTCCAGCGGCCGGTTGGTGGCCGCGAGCACGCGCACGTCGACCTGGCGTTCGATCGGGTCGCCGACGCGGTTGATCTTCCGTTCCTCGAGCACGCGCAGCAGCTTGGCCTGCACCGCCGCGCCGGCTTCGCCGATCTCGTCGAGCAGCAGCGTGCCGCCCCGCGCGGCCTCGAACAGTCCTTCCCGGTCACGATCGGCCCCCGTGAAAGCTCCCTGGCGGTAGCCGAACAGCTCGCTCTCGAGCAGCGTCTCGGCGATGGCCGCGCAATTGACCGCGATGAAAGGTCCGGCCGCGCGGCCGCTGGCAGCGTGCAGGGCGCGGGCGGCCACCTCCTTGCCGGTGCCGCTCTCGCCGCGGATCAGCACCGTTGCGTCCGAAGGCGCAACCTGGGCGATCAGCTGCCGCAACGCGGCGGTCGCGGGACACGTCCCGATGATCTCCGGCCCGCCGCCGAGCTGGACCACGGCCCGATGCAGGGCCCGGTTCTCCCGCGCCAGAGCCACGGCGGCGGCGGCGCTCTCGACGACGTGCGCCACCTCCTGGAAGTTGAAGGGCTTGGTCAGGTAGTGGAAAGCGCCCTGCTGCAGGGCGTCGACGGCGCCCTTCACCTCCGGGTAGGCCGTCAGGATCACGACCGCCGTATCGGGGCTGTGCACGCGCGCGCCGGCCAGCACAGCCATGCCGTCGACCGGCTCCATGCGCAGATCGGTCAGCACCACATCGAAGCGGCCGCCCGGCAGCAGGGCCAGGGCCTCGGCGCCGCCGCCCGCGCCGGACACGTCGTGGCCGCGGTGGGCCAGCGCGGATTTGAGCAGCGTCACCAGCTTCGGTTCATCGTCGACGATCAGGACCCTGGCCAAGGTGTCATCCTTCCGATTCCGCCCGACGCGGCAGGCTGATGCGCGCTTCGGCGCCGCTCCGGTCGCCGCGATCGCGCAGTTCCAGCGTGCCGCCCATATCCTCCACGATGCGCCTCGAGATGGCCAGCCCCAGTCCGCTGCCCTTTTCCCGCGTCGTCCAGAACGGTTCGAACAGCCGTTGGCGGTCCACGCCGCCCAGTCCGGGGCCCTCGTCGGTCACCGTCGCGATCACCCGCGATCCGTCCGGGGACAGAGCCACCGCCATCTGCACACGGCCCCCCCCGGGCATCGCGTCGCGCGCGTTCAGCAGGAGGTTCAGGCAGACCTGCTGCAGCCGCCGCGGATCGCCCCGGACCAGCCACTGGTCGCTGCCGTCCGGTCCCTCCACGACCACGCCCGATGCGCGCAGCTCGTCGGCCATGAGTCGCACGCCGCGCCGCAGGCAGGGCGCGAGCCCGAAGTCCTCGGCCGGCGCCGGCTGGTCCGCGCCGAAGGCCAGGTAGCCGCTGAGAATGCGGTCCAGACGGTCGACCTCTTCGGGAATGAACGCGGACACCTCGTCCTTGATCCCCGCGTCGGCCAGCACGCGTTCCAGGTGCTGACCCGCGCCGCGGATGATGCCCAGCGGATTGCGGATCTCGTGGGCGATGCCGGCGGTCATGCGCCCCATGGCCGCCAGATTCTCCTGCCGGCGTGCCGATTCGCGCGTGCGCTCGAGCGCCGTCAGGATCCGCTGCAGCACGACGCCCAGCGCGGCCAGCACCGCCAGCACCACGGCCGCCGTCAGCCAGGCGGCGCGGCGCAGACGCTCCAGGGCCGCGAAGAAGTCGGGACTGCCGCTGACCGTCAGCAGACCCACGGGGTAGACACCTTCGGCCGAATAGTGGAAGACGGGCGCGTGGGCCGATTTCTGGAAGGAGCCCGGCGAATGCGGCGCGCGGTACAGCGGCCCCGCGGCGGCCACGCCGCCGCGCGCGGCGGCCACGGCGCCGGGGTCGAGCGCCAGGAACGCATTCGTCTCGCCGGGCGACAAGGCGGCGGAAGTGCTCATCAGCACCCGCCCGTCGACCGGATCGCTGAGGGTGATCTCGGCCAGCGACTCGGCCTGCTGCAGACCAGCGCAGACCGCGGCGAATTCATCCAGGTAGGCCAGTCCCGAACTGTCGGCCAGCGTGGCCAGCATGACCCGTTCGCCGTCGCACAGCGCCGCCACGCTGCGGGCGACGCCCAACAGCCGCTGCCCCATCGCGTCGTCCAGCTTCTGACGGGAACCGTCGTACAGATGCCGCAGGCCCAGAAAGACCGCCAGCAGGATCAGGGCGTAGGAAGCGGCCGCCCACGGAAGCCAGCGGCGGCCGGCGCTCATCCGGCGACGGCGCCGGCGGCGCCCGGGAAATCCTGCCCGGCGGCACCGGCGTCCGACTGCTCACGGGCGTGGTAGCTGGAGCGGACCAGGGGCCCGGCTTCGACCCAGCCGATGCCAAGTTCGCGGCCGGCCGCGGCCAGTTGCGCGAACTCGTCGGGCTCGACCCAGCGCGTCACCGGGTGGTGCTGCGCGGTGGGCTGCAGATACTGGCCGATGGTGAGCGTCTGCACGCCGTGGGCGGCCGCGTCCCGCATCAGGGCCACGACTTCGTCGAACGTCTCGCCGACGCCGACCATGATCCCGGTCTTGACGCGCACCGGCGCCTCGAAACCGTCCGCCCACTGGCGCGCGCGGCTGAGCACCTGCAGCGACCGGCGGTAGTCCGCCTGGGGCCGCATCCCCGGGTAGAGGCGCGGCACGGTCTCCAGATTGTGGTTGAGCACTTCGGGCCTCGCTTCGAGCACCGTCTCGAGCGCGAGCGGATCGCCCAGGAAATCCGGGATCAGCACCTCGACGCCACACTCGGGATTCAGCCGCCGGATCTGCCGGATGGTCGAGGCGAAATGCGCCGCCCCGCCGTCGGGCAGGTCGTCACGGTTGACCGAGGTGACCACCGCGAAGCGGAGAGACAGCTCCCGGACGGCCTCGGCCACGCGGCGCGGCTCGTCGGCATCGACGGCGGCCACGCGACCACCCGGGATATTGCAGAACGTGCAATGACGCGTGCAGATCTCGCCCAGAAGCATGAAGGTCGCGGTGCGGCTGTTGAAGCACTCGCCGCGGTTGGAATTGGCGCTCTCGCAGACGGTGTTCAGCTTCGAGGTGCGCAGCAGGCGCTTCATGTCGTTGTAGTCGGCGCCGCCCTGGCGCTGCATCCGCAACCATTCGGGCTTGCGTCCGGCGTTCACAGCGACAGACCGGGCGCCGGCCGGCCCGCCTCCAGCGTGAACACTTCGGCCGGCTGGAATCGGCCGTCGCTGAAGCGGACGGTTGCCGCCTCGAAACGCGTGTCGTGTTCGAAAACCAGGATGTAGTCGTCTTCCACCGCGCGCGTCAGGAACTGCTTCTTCTCGGTCACGGTCAGCAGCGGATTCAGGTCGAAGCCCATGATCCAGGGCACATGCAGCTGGCTCATGAACGGGATCAGGTCGCCGACGAAGGCCAGCACGCCGTGCCCGGTGTGGAACTCCACCACCTGCTGCCAGGGCGTGTGACCGTTGACCGGGGTCACGCGGATGCCGGGCATGATCTCGGCCGCGCCTTCGACCAACTGCAGCTGGCCGCGCGACTCCAGGAGCGCGAAGTCCTCGCGGCGGAAACTGGCGCGGTCGCGCTCGCTCGGATGATCGGCCCACTCCCAGTGCCGCTTCTGCACCCAGTGCCGGGCATTGGGAAAGACCGGCTCCAGGCCTTCATCGCCCTGGCGCATCACGCCGCCGGCATGATCGAAGTGCAGGTGGGTCAGCACCACGTCGGTCACCGATTCGCGGGTGACGCCGGCTTCGGCCAGTTCGGCCATCAACTGGCGGGGCCGCCGCTCCAACAGGTAGATGCCGACCTGCTTCTCGGTCCAGCGGTCGCCCATCCCGGTGTCGACCAGCACCCGGCGATCGCCGCAGTCGGCCAGCAGGCAACGCAGATCCAGGTCGATACGGTTGCTGGCGTCGGCGGGATGCTCCTTTTCCCAGAACACCTTGGGCACGACGCCGAACATGGCGCCGCCGTCCAGCTTGAAGCGCCCGTCATGAAAGGCCCGGAATTTCCAGTCGCCCAGTTTCATAACCCTCCGCATCGATCGTTGGCGCCGCCCCGGCGGGCGGCCTTCGCCGTCGCGCAAGCATAACCCTGCCCGGCGGCGGCGGCAACGGAAGGCTCGCCGGCGCGACCGGGTCCCGGTGGCCGTCACCAATGGAAGCGCCGCCCATGAGGGGGCGGCGCCGCCGTGATCGGGAAAGCCGTCCGGCCTCAGTCGACCGTCCAGCAATCCGGCGTGTACAGCAGATCCTTGACCTTGCCCGGACCACGCTTCTGCGTCACCGAGTTGATCTGCTCGTGCACCAGGTCGTCCAGCGTCGGCCGCACCACCGAACGGAAGACTCCGAACGGCCGCGGCATCGACGGGTCCGTGTCCAGCTGCGTCATCACGAAAGCCGGGCCGGCGGAATCCACCGTCGGATCCCAGTTCGACGCCTCGGCGGCCGGAACCACCTTCAGCGCGAAGCCGTCGATCTTCAGACCCTTGTCGTTGTCCTTGCCGAAAACCATCGGCTGCCCGGCATTCAGGTAGATCATCTGTTCGTCGCGCACGGTCTTGTCGGTCCAGTCCTTGAAGGCGCCGTCGTTGAAGATCACGCAGTTCTGCCACACTTCGACGAACGCCGAGCCCTTGTGCGCCGCCGCGGCCGCCAGGACTTCCTTCATGTGCTTGGGCTGGGTGTCCAGCGTGCGGGCCACGAAGGTGGAGCCGGCGCCCAGGGCCAGCTGCAACGGGTTGAACGGCGCGTCGACCGAACCGAACGGCGACGTCTTCGTCTGGAGACCCTGGGGCGACGTCGGCGAGTACTGCCCCTTCGTCAGGCCGTAGATCTCGTTGTTGAAGAGGATGATCTTCATGTCCACGTTGCGCCGCAGCGAGTGGATCATGTGGTTGCCGCCGATCGACAGACCGTCGCCGTCGCCGGTGATGACCCAGACCTGAAGATCCGGATTGGCGACCTTGACGCCGGTGGCGATCGCGTTGGCACGGCCGTGGATGCTGTGGAAACCGTAGGTCTCCATGTAGTACGGGAAGCGGCTCGAACAGCCGATGCCCGAGACCATCACCACGTTCTCACGAGCCACGCCGATGTCCGCCAGCACCGCCTGGACGCTGGCGATGATCGAATAGTCGCCGCAACCCGGACACCAGCGAATCTCCTGATTCGACTTGAAATCCTTGGCTTTCAGCTGCTGGACCTCGCTCATGCCGTTTCCTCCAGGATCTTGCGGAAGTGCGCCTTCAGCTCCGGCGCGAAGAAAGGCTTGCCCTGAACCTTGTGGATCGTCTCGAACTTGAACTGCGGGAACTCGCTCGTCAGCAGACGGGCCGCCTGGCCGAAATTCATCTCGGGCACGACGATCCGGCGCGCGCTGGCGAAGATCTCCGGCAGCCCGTGCGGCAGCGGATACATGTGACGCATGTGCAGGCGGCCGATCCGCTTGCCCTCGCGCTGCAGGGCTTCGACCGAACTGCGGATGGCGCCGTAAGTCGAGCCCCAGCCGATCACCAGCAGGTCCGGCGCGTCCGGGCCGAAGTAGGTGGGCGTCGGGATCGTGTCGCGGATGCCCATGACCTTGGCCAGACGGGTTTCGCACATGATCTGGTGGTTGTCCGGATCGTACGAGACGTTGCCCGTGTGCGCGTCCTTCTCGAGGCCGCCGATGCGATGCATGAGCTCCGGCGTGCCGGGCTTGGCCCAGGCGCGCGCCAGCTTGCCGTCGCGCACGTAAGGCGTGTAGCCTTCGGGATCGGTGACGAACTTGACCTCGAAATGAGGCAGGCTCTCCATGGTCGGGAGCTTCCAGGGCTCGGCGCCGTTGGCGATGTAGTTGTCGCTCAGCAGGATCACCGGCGTCATGTACTCCACCGCGATCCGGCAGGCTTCCACCGCGCACTCGAACGCGTCGGCCGGGCAGGAACAGGCGACCACCGGGATGGGCGCCTCGCCGTTGCGGCCGAAGATCGACTGCAGCAGATCCGCCTGTTCCACCTTGGTCGGCAGACCGGTCGAAGGACCGCCGCGCTGCACGTTGACGATGACCAGCGGCAGTTCGGTGATGACGGCCAGACCCATGGCCTCCGTCTTCAGCGCCAGGCCGGGACCCGAGGTGGTCGTGATGCCCAGGTGGCCGGCGAACGAGGCCCCGATCGCCGTGCAGATGCCGGCGATCTCATCCTCCATCTGGCAGGTGATCACTCCGTGGTTCTTCATCAGCGACATGTACTGCAGGATGTCGGTGGCCGGCGTGATCGGGTACGAGCCCAGGAAGGCCTTGAGCCCGGCCAGGTCCGCGCCCACGGCCAGGCCGATCGCGATCGCCTGGTTGCCCATGATGTTGCGGTAGGTGCCGGGCTCGACGTTGTCGACCTTCGGCACGTCGTAACGGCCCTGGAACAGTCGCAGCAGCTCGCCGTGGTTGTAGCCGGCCTTCAGCGCACGCGTGTTGGCGTCGAGCAGGTCGGGCTTCTTGCCGAACTTCTCGGTCAGCCACTGCAGCGTGGGCTCGATGGGACGGCTGAACAGCCAGTACATCATCCCGAGCGTGAAGAAGTTCTTGCAGCGCAGCACGTCCTTCTTGCCCAGGGACGTGCCGGCCAGCGCCTCGATCGTGCGCTGGTTGATGTCCTCCTGGATGACGCGGAACGCCGACAGCGTGCCGTCGGTCAGCGGATTGGTCTTGCAGTCGGCGCGCTCGAGGTCCTTCTCCGTGAATGACCCCGTGTTGACCAGGACGATACCGCCCGGCTTCAGATCCTTGTAGTTGATGATCAGCGCGGCGGGATTCATCGCCACCAGCACATCGGGCGCGTCACCCGGCGTGTAGATGTCCGCGGAGCTGAAGTGGATCTGGTAGCCCGAAACGCCGGCGCGCGTGCCGGCCGGGGCACGGATCTCCGCCGGGAAGTCGGGGAACGTGGCCAGATCGTTGCCGACGCGCGCGGTGGTGTCGGTGAACTGCGTGCCGGTCAGCTGCATGCCGTCGCCGGAGTCGCCGGCAAAGCGGATGGTGACATCATCCTGACGGGTGATTTCGCTGGTGTCGGAAGACATGAGGTCGGGTCGCCTCCTCGCCCCGGGGACCTGCGCGGCCAGCGGGCAGGAACGGGACGCTCGGGTCCGGTAGGGGTCCGGCCGGAAGGCCGGGCACGAGCCGGCCTCGGGCCTGCTCATGCGGGGGTGGCCCGGCACCGGAATTGTGCGGTCAAATCTATAACGGAGGATGGCCCTGCGCCAGCAAATGGACCCTTCCGGGCCGAAATCGTCCGTGGAGGCGCGTGGGCACGACACGGTCAGCCCCGGGCGCCCTCCAGGGCAAGCCGATAGACCGCCTCGGTGCGTTCCACCATCAGGTCGAGGCCGAAATCGCGCCGCACCCGGTCGCGGCCGCGTCGACCCATTTCCCGCCGCAGCCCCGGAGAATCCAGGAGGCATTCCAGACGGCCCGCCAGCCGGGCCGGGTCCTGCGGCGGCACCAGGAATCCCTCGACGCCGTCATCCATGAGCTCGGGACTGCCGCCGCTCGCGGTCGCCACGATCGGCCGCCCCTGGGCCATGGCTTCGAGCGTCGCCAGTCCGCAGGGCTCGGCCCGCGAGCAGACGACCTGGATGTCGAATTCGGCGCACAGGCGACCGGCATCGGGCAGATAGCCGCAGAAGCGGACCGCCGAGGCCAGACCCAGTTCCGTGGCCAGGCGGCGCAGTTCCTCCGGATGCTCCGAACCGATCGGCGCGTCTCCCACGACCAGCACGACCAGGCGGGGCCAGCGCGGAAGCAGCAGCGCCGCCGCGCGCAGCAGGTCGGCCAGACCCTTTTCCGGGCTGAGGCGGGCGACACAGCCGACGACCAGATCGTCCGGGCCCAGCCGCTGGGCGGCGCGCAGCGGCCCCAAACGGTCCGAAGGTTCCGGAAGCGCCACGCCGTTGGGCACCGTGACCAGACGATCGGGCGCCACGAGGCGCGATGTCTCCACGCCGCGCCGCACGGCGGCGCTGACGGCGATCATGGCGCTCAGCCGCCGCAGGAACGAACGCTTCAGCGACGGATGCGCCACCGGCAGCAGCAGATGCCGGGTCGCGACGTTGCGCGCCGGCCCGCCCAGCGTGGCCGCGGCGGCGATGAACCAGTCGCGCGGCGTGTGCGTGTGCACGATATCGATCCGCTCGCGGCGCAGCCAGGCCCCCAGCCGGGCGATCGAAACGGGCTCGTACCAGTCCACCAGCGGAAGCTCACATCGGGCCAGACCGTGCCCCGACAACGCCGACGCCAGCCGGCCGTCCGGACGCACGATGCCCGTCACGTCATGACCGCGGGCGGCCAGCCCCCGTGCGAGGTTGACCAGGCAGACCTCGCCGCCGTAGTAGTCCCGCATCGTGGACAGCTGAACGATCCGCACGGACACCCTTTCCGGCCGGCACGCCTGGGTGGAAAATCCTGAATGGAAGCCGGTGGGCGGAAGCCGGCGGCAGGCTGTACAAAATTTGACAGCCCCGGAATGATACCCTACGGTTAACCGTCCGCGAATCGCTAACTCGTCCAAGCGGCCGGGAGGCCTCGCATGCTGCTTTCATCGCCATTTCAAGGGGGTGCGCGCGTGTCCAACGTCCGTCCGCGCCGGGCGCCGTTGCTTCTGCTTGCCGTCGCCGCGCTGATACTGGCTGCAGCGGTCCCGGCCTTTGCCAGCGGCACTCAGGCCGAGGGCCACGCCGCCGCCGGAGCCGTCCACGCCAGCCCGGTCGGCCTGCTGCCCCTGTGGTCGGCCCTGCCGTTCGTGTGCATTCTGCTGTCGATCGCGCTGTTCCCTCTGCTCGCGCCCCACTTCTGGCACCACCACTTCCCCAAGGTGTCCGCGTTCTGGGCGCTGCTGTTCGCGATCCCCTTCGTCATCTGGAGTCCGGCCGAGGCGATGCAGGAGATCATCCACATCCTCCTGATCGACTACGTGCCGTTCATCATCCTGCTCTGGGGACTGTACACCATCGCCGGCGGCATCTACATCGGCGGCAACCTGCGCGGCAAACCGGTGGTGAACGTCGTCCTGCTGCTGATCGGCACCTTCCTCGCGTCGCTCATCGGCACAACGGGCGCGGCGATGGTCCTGATCCGCCCCCTGCTGCGTGCGAACGCCTGGCGCCGCTCGCAGGTCCACGTGGTGATCTTCTTCATCTTCCTGATCGCCAACATCGGCGGTGTGCTGACGCCACTGGGTGATCCGCCGCTGTTCCTGGGCTTCCTGCACGGCGTGCCGTTTTTCTGGGTGACCAAAGGCCTGCTGCCGCACATGCTGACGGCCACGGCCCTCGTGCTGGCCATCTTCTTCGTCGTCGACACGCTGATCTACCGCCGCGAGGTCGACAAGCCGCAGGCGACGCCGGGCGAGGGCGGCGTCCGGATCGAGGGGCTGCACAACATCCTGTTCCTGCTGGGCGTGATGGTCGCGGTGGTGCTCTCCGGCTCGCTGAAACTGCCGTCGGTCACCGTGTACAACGCCGGCAGCCACCCGGTGTCGGTGCCGCTGCAGAACTGGCTGAAGGATGTTATCATCATCGTGATGGGCATCCTCTCGCTCCGAACGACGGCCCGGACGCTGCGCGAAAAGAACGGTTTCTCCTGGGCCCCCATTCTGGAAGTGGCCTATTTGTTCGCCGGCATCTTCATCACGATCATCCCGGCGCTGGCCATCCTGAAGGCCGGCAGCGAAGGCGCCCTGGCCGGTCTGGTCGGCGCCGTGCACGGCCCGGTGCGCTTCTTCTGGGCCACCGGCGCCCTGTCCAGCTTCCTCGACAACGCGCCGACCTATCTGACGTTCTTCAACGCCGCCCTTGGCGACCTGGGCGCGACCGAGGCGATGGTCCCGGGCATGCTCGGCTACGCCTCGCAGCTGGCCCAGATCAATCCGGAGTTCGTCCACGATCTGCAGGCCATCTCGGCCGGCGCCGTGTTCATGGGCGCCATGACCTACATCGGCAACGCGCCCAACTTCATGGTCAAGTCGATCGCCGAGGAAGCGGGGATCGCGATGCCGAGCTTCTTCGGCTATCTCTTCAAATGGTCGGCGCCCATCCTGCTGCCGGTCTTCGTCGTCGTCACGCTCGTGTTCTTTGCGTAGGGAGGGGACGGACATGGCCACCAGCAAAAAATCAGGCGATCGCGCGTTCAACGAAGTGGTCTTCCAGGGCAAGCCCAAGGTGGTGCGCGCCTTCCTCAGCGGCCTGCTGCTGGGATCGGGCCGCCAGGCCACCGTTTTCTACAGTTTCCTGGATGGTGTCCACCACGAGGGCAAGGCCGAGAAGCTGGCCGAGATCGTCGGCATGCGCGGCAGCGACTGCCATGTGATCCTCGACGCCGAGACCGCGACCTGGCTGAAGAGTCTGGGTCGCGCCATCAACGCCGAAACCGGACTGACCATCACCGTGAACCGGCGCATCCGGAGCGCGTCGATGGAACTGCGCTACCACGTCTACGCGCAACGGTACGAGGAGGAGATCAGGACGGCGCTCGGGGATCTGCCCGCCGGCCTGAAGCTGACGGGATTCAAGCAGGATGTGCGGGTCGATCCGTTGGCCAAGGGGATCGAAGCCTATGCTCCCGTCCACGAGTACGAGTCGATCGGCAAGGGCCTGGTCACCGGACCGGTGGATCTCGTGATCGAGCTCAAGCGGAATCTGGCCCGATTCCCGCTGTTGAAGGCTTCGGACATCGAACTCAAGTCCGTCTGACGCGGCGCCGCGAGGCGCGGAAAGCGAAACCGCCGGCGAATCGGGGCTCGCGGCCCCGGACTCGCCGGCGGTTTCTTTTCCGGTCGCTTGCGCGCCGCAACGACCGTCCGTCCGTCAGGTTGCCGAGCGGCCCAGCACCTTGCGCTTGAGCGCCATCAAGTCTTCGTGCCGGATGCCCAGCAGATTGCCCAGCTTGTGCATCAGCGCGTCCTCGTGGGCCTCCAGTGTGCCGTCACTGTACACGATCTCCCACAACAACTCGGCCACCGCCAGCTTGCGCGGCAGGGGAAAACTGTCGTTGAGCTGGCGGGCGAACTGATAGAGGTCGCCGCTCTCCCAGCGCGCCTGCTGCGCCGCCGCGAGGAGTTCCTTCGCCTCCGCATCGTCCAGTGCGAAGCGCTTGCGGATCACGTTCGTCACCGCGACGCGTTCGTCGTCCGCGAATTCACTGTCGGCCTGCGCTGCTTCGAGCAACAGGACCGCCGTGGCCAGCCGAAGCCGCGTCGCCTCGTCCTGCGGATTGGCGCCGGTTCCGAGCGCCCCCTGGAAGATCTTCTGAAGTTGATTGAACACGGAGCTCCTTCGGGCGCCGCCTCGCCGGCAGCGGTCTCAGACACCCACCCGTTCCCAGCCGGGCCCGGGCAACGTCAACACTTCGTAGGGAATGGTACCGAGCAGATCGGCGAGCATCTCGGCGCTGATGATTTCGTCGCCCTGCCGTCCGAGCAGCACCGCGTGGTCGCCGGCGGCCGCGCCCGCGACCTGCGTCACATCGACCATGCACAGATTCATGCAGATGCGGCCGACCAGCGGCGCCCGCCGCCCGCCGACCAGGACGTGCCCGCGGCCGGACAGTGCGCGCGGCCAGCCGTCGGCGTATCCGACCGGCAGCACCGCGATGCGGCTGTCGGTCATCGCCTTCCAGGTGCGCCCGTAGCCCACGGTCTGCCCGGCCTTGACCTCGCGCACCTGCGAGATCATGACCTTCCAGGTCAGCGCCGGCCGCAGGACGATCTCGGGCCGGCCTTCCCGGCGCACGGACACGCGGGTTTCCTTCGAAGGCCAGACGCCGTAGGCCCCGATGCCGACGCGCACGATCGCGCGGTGGCTGCGCTCCCACAGCAGGGCCGCGGCGCTGCAGCTCATGTGTTCCCGCAACCCGGTCACGCCGAAGGCCGCCAGCGCGGCCCGGTAGGCTTCGAAGCGCCGCGTCTGCTCTTCGGCGAACGAGTGGTCGGTGGTGTCTTCGATGTCGGCGAAGTGGCTCGACAGGCCGTTGAGCCTGACGCCGGGATTGCCCCGCAAAACGTCCAGCGCGTCGCCCAGTTCGGTCTCGACCAGACCCTGGCGATTGACGCCGGTCTCGACCTTCAGGTGAACCTGCAGCGGGTGGTCGCCCGAAGCGCCGGCGGCCGCGGCGCGTGCCGCCGGCATCGAGCCCACGGTGATCTGGACATCGAGCCGGGCTGCCTCGGCCGCTTCGGCCGCCGTCGACGGCCCGAGCACGATGATCGGCGTGGCCAGACCGGCGCTCCGCAGGGCGCAGGCCTCGCGCAGCGTGTGGACGCCGAGCAGGTCGGCGCCGCCGGCGACAAAGGCGGACGCCGCCAACTCGAGCCCGTGCCCGTAGGCATCCGCCTTGACGACGGCCAGAAGCTCGGACGAGGCGGCGGTCAGACGGCGGAACGCGCGCAGATTATCCGCGAGCGCTCCGCGATCGACTTCGATGGTCAGCCAGGGGCCGACTGGATCGTTCGGATGTTCACTCGGCCTGGGCGGCGACGCTGCTGCGGGACTTGCGACGCTGGCAGGCTTCCTTGTCCTTGCAGGCACCGTACAGCTCCAGCCGGTGGCGGAAGATCTGGAAGTTGTTTTCCTCGGCCAGGCTCTCCTGCAGGGCCTCGAGCCGCGGATTGAAGAATTCGAAGATCTCGCCGCACTCCAGGCAGATCATGTGATCGTGGTGCTCGACGTCCGAATGGCCCTCGTAACGGGCGAGGCCATCGCCGAAGCGGCGCTCTTCGACCAGTCCGCTCTCGACCAGGAGGTGCAGCGTACGGTAAACCGTCGCGTACCCGATGCGCGGGTTCGCCTGCTTGACCTGGTTGAGAAGCTCCTCGACCGAAATGTGCCCGCGCAGGCGAAAGAACGTCGAGATGATCGTGTTCCGCTGGCGCGTGGTCTTCAGACCTTTTCTCTGGATGAAGTCAGCGAACGCCGCTTCCTTCTGCCGGACGAGGTTTTCGTCGGGCTCGCGAAGTTTCTTAACAGGCACCATGCCGGACCTCTCGTTGTCTGGACGGAAAACCGCCGAAATTGAAAACAGTTTTCGTAATCCAGACTAAGATGGGCCGGTCCCCATGTCAAGGTCACCCGTTACATAATCCGCACCTTCACCAGCGAGCGCGATCCGTCCGGGAGCATCCACAGATCCCGGCCGTCGTGGGCCAGGTGCACGGGGCGCCCGCGCCACAGGAACCCGGCCGCCTCGACGGTGCCGCTCCAGGCGCGCCGCGAGCCCGACAACCGGTACAAACGGCCGGTGCCGACGTCCGTCACCCACAGGTTACGGCCGTCCCAGGTCACCCCGCAGGGCGAAAAACCAGGCGTCGGCGCCGAACGGGTGATCTCGTCGACCTGCGGGTCGAAACGGTCCAACCGGCCCGAGTCGCGGTCGGTCAGCCACAGGAACCGGCCGTCGTGGCACAACCCGGAAGGGCGATGACCCGGCGTCGCGTACGAACCGCGCACCGTCAGCAGCCCCGGTTCGAGGCGGTACAGCAGGGAGCCGCCGCCGTCGATGTCGCCGCAGGACCACAGCTCGCGACCGTCCCAGGCCAGGGCGCGGTCCAGCACCCCGGTCATGTCCTCGCTGCGGAGCACGACGCCGGCGCGGGTCTGCAGCACCAGCCGGGTTTCGGCGCGACCGGCCGCGGTGACCTTGTCGTCCTGGACCATGAGCAGGGCCAGGGTATCAGCCCCCATCCAGGCCATCCCCGTGACCCTGCCCGGTGCGGCAATCGCCAGCGAATCCAGGCGCGACAGCGCCAGCACCGTATCCGGATCTTCGTCCTGCGCCTGCGCCGCCAGGGCGCCGCACAGGAACAGGAGCGCCAGCCACCCACGCATCACGAGCCCTCCTGAATCGGTCGTTCGTCCCGCCGACGTTCTTCGCACAGAGCCGACGCGCGCGCCAGCAGGTCCTGAAGCGCATCCATCCCGAGAGGTTTGCGCACCGTGAAGTCGACCACGGCCGGCGCCGCCGACGGTTCCTCGCGATCCCAGCCCGTCATCAGCACCACCGCCAGGCTGGCGCTGCGCTCGCGCAGGCGCGCGGCCAGTTCCTCGCCGTCCATGCCCGGCAGACGCCGGTCCACCAGCGCGACCTCGGCATCGCCGGGTGCGCCCGCCGCCAGCGCTCCGGCGCCGTCCCGATGGCAGACGACGCGGCACCCGAGTTCGCCCAGGACATCGCCCAGCATCTCGCGGACAGCCGCTTCATCGTCGATGACCACCACGGCCGGACCAGCCGACGCTGTCCACGTTCCGGAACCGCGATCCGGCGCGGCGTCGACGGAGACATCCACGGTCGCCGAGATGTCGGCCGCGGGCGCCGTGACGATGAAGATCGCGCCCGGCCCGCCGTGCGGGCGGGCGGTCAACGTGCCGCCGTGCGACTCCAGCAACTGGCGGCACGCGGCCAGGCCGATGCCGCGGCCCGCGCGGCCGCTGGTCGTGAAGCCTGCCTCGAACACGCGCGCCGTCCCGTCGTCCGGCAGTCCCGGACCGCTGTCGGACACGCGCAGGCACAGGTTGCCCGCGAGCCGCTCGGTATCGAAAATGATGTGCCCGCCGGCCGGCATCACGCCCAGGGCGTTGAGCAGGAGATTCGTCAGGACCTCGCGCAGTACCGGAGCGGGCACCGCCACGCCGGCGGCGGGATCGACGCGGTTGTCCAAGGTCCAGCGGCCGGCCGCCGGATTCGACCCGCTCCACTGCCCGTCCGGCGGCAGCACCAGCAGGGCGGCTTCTTCGACGACGCGCAGGAGCCCCGTCACCCCCGTGGTCTCGCCGCCCTCGAATCCGCCCCCGAGCCGCCCGAGCATCTGACCCGCGTCGCGGGCCGCCAGAAGTATGGCCTCCAGGTGGGGTTGCTCACCGGACGACCGCCGCCGCAGCAGTTCGGCGCGACCGATGATCACGGCCAGCATCTGGTTGACGTCATGCGCCACGCCGGCCGCGCGCAGCGCTGAGTTGCTGAGCGGATCGGGCCCGGAGCGGGGGGTGCGGGCGTCTGGTTCGGTCACGGGGAATCCTTCCGGGCCTCGGGGCGGCATGCCCGCGCATGATACACGTCCCCTGCGCCCGCGCAACGGCCGGAATGACAAGCCCGCGCCGACGGGTGCGGCGCGGGCGGACAAGATCTCGTACGAAGTCCGGTTCAGCCGGCGGTCGAGACGCACGCCTGCAGGCCGGCATCGCCTTCGCGCATCGCCGGCACCGTCGCCGCCGCGCCGTTTTCGGCCGTCAGGGGGTCGCCTTCGGCGCGCGGACCGGCCAGCAGCATCTGGCTCCACTCGACGGCCCGATGCAGGCGGCGGACGTTGCGCAGCGCGATCTGGAGCATCTTGAGCTGGGCTTCGATATCGGCAGGCTCGTCATTCCAGGTGCGCAGATCCTCCTGCATGACTTCGAGCGCGGTCTTGATCGCCGTCAGCGGACTGCGCAGCTCATGTCCGACCTGATGGACATCTTCGCCCGCGGCCGAGATCGCCGGGCCGAAGACATTCCGTCGGTCGCGCGCCACGCGGCAGGCTTCCTGGACACTGATCCACATTTCGCGTGACCGCTCGGCTGCCGACAGGTCGCCGGAAAGGTACAAACGGGGAGCGGCCGGAACCGCTCCCCGCCCACCATCGGACACGGCGTCCGGACCCGGGCGCTCGGCAGCGGCGTCACCGACCACGAGCACCACATCGCACTCATCGACGCCGATGACGTCGGGCGCCGGTCCGCCGCCCGCCGGTGAGGCCACGGTCAGGCCCCACTGGACGAGTTGAGCGCGGATCGGAGCGCACTGCGCGTCGTCGCCGAATAGAAGGATGTGGGCCATGGTTGCTTCCCCGCTGCTGGTTGGTCCGTCCACTCCCACGGTCAAAGGCAATCGGCATGCCATGCCCCGGGCGCCCCGGCGGAGGCGTCGCACCGCGGATCAATGGCGGACACGGCGGCCCGGCCGGCCCTCGACGGCAACGATGGGGAATCGCCGGGAACAGCGGCTCCGGCAACGGGAAGCGGCGGTCATCACAGGGAAGGCGCGTCAATCGCATCGGACGGCAGGAACTTCGCGGGCAAGTTGCAATGCGCGCAGGCTGCACGCACCGGGCGGGGACGCCGGCGGCGAATCAGCGGCGGGCGGGCGCGGCACCGGGCATGCCCCGCGTCGTCGTCGTGGCCGGCGCGCGTGGAGCCAACTTCCACACCAGGCCCACCGACCAGGCACCCGCGCGGTCGAACGAGCCGCTGATCTCGCGCGTGGCCCGAACCCCGACCCGGTTGGCGCCGCTCCAGGGCAGCCAGCCCTCAGCGGAAACCACCTGCTCACGGCGCCCGGAACGGTTCTGGAGATCCCAGCCCAGCCGCAGCCCGCCGGCCGCTCCCCCACGTTCGACCGACACGTTGGTCTGCCAGCCGTTGGGAAACGCCTCGGAGTCCAGCACCTCGCCGCTCTGGCCTCCATGCGCCACCAGGACGGCGCCCGCGCCGAGCCACCAGCCGGCCCGTGGGCTGATCCAGCGGGTCACCCCGATCCGGGCCGGAACCCCGGCCGAGGACCAGGGATAGAGCCGACCCTGTCCCAGCGGCACGCCGACACTGACCGCTCCGTGGAACGCGCCCAGCCACGGCAGCGAGAGTGGTCCGGCCGCTCCCAGTTCCAGCTGCCCGACCCCGGCGACGACCGACTCGCCCGGCCACCCGGCTTCGGCCTCCGGACCCGATACGACAGGCCACCGGGACGACACCGGCAGGCTGCCGGTATCGCTGCGCACCCAGGGCAGCCGCAGCACGAAACAGCCGCGCCGCCCCAGTGGCAATCGCGCATCGATCAGCAGACGGTCCGAGGTCCAACCGGTGCGGCCGTCGCCGTGCCGCGTGATCCCGACCTGGAACGCCCGGCAGGCCAGTGAATCGGAGGGGGTCCAGGAAGGAAGGGGATCCAGGTAGGGCAGTTGCGCGCCCGAAGGCGAGGCGGCCAGCAGCATGGACGCGAACAGCAGCAGGGCGACCAGCGGTGCGATGCCGGCTCCATGCCCGATCGCCTCGGCAGGCCAGGGCCGAATCGCGCGGTCAGGAAAGCGGCGACATGCGTCCGCCGCGATCATCGCGGCGCGTTCTCGATGAGCCGCACCACGCCCGCACCCTGGAAAAAGCACTTGATCGCGCGGCGTCCCCCCGGCAGGACTTCCTTCGCGACGACGATCCCGCAATCGTTCCAGGCCAGATGCAGCACGCACTGCCCGACCTCGTACGAATCCCAGGGACGGTAGGGCACGGAAGTCTCCGGATCGACCGCCGCGAGCATCGCGGCGTATTCCATGATCGGCTCGGATTCCGTGACCGGGGCGCGGACCCCGATCGGCCGCGGAGCCGCGACCTCGGCATCGTCATCGACGTCTTCCCCGGAGTCTTCATCCGCGTCACCATCGGCGTCATCGTCCACACCGAGGTCGTCGGTGTCGATGGCGCCCGCGATCACGGAAAGGTGAAGTTCGTCATCGCCGAGCAGGGCCTCGGCGCTCCCGAGCGCAGAATCCGACACGTCCGCACCGGCGGCGCCCGACCCGGCGGAAGCCGTCCCGCCGGGTTCGGCGGACACCGCACTCAGTTTGGGCAGGCAGCCCTGGCACTGCGGGCAACGGAACCAGACCACGCCATCGTCGTCACCATCGGCGGTGGGGACGATTTCCATGTCCAGCCATTGCTTGCAGACGGAGCAGAATCGTCGGGACTTCATGGGTCTGGGTGCGCTACGTGTTGATCCGGCAGCAGTGATCGGCTTCGTCTTTGCTCAAATAGCGCATGCCACACACCAGACACTTGTTGGGACCATCGATGCGGCCTTCGCTTTCGGCCTTCGAAAGCAGGCGTTCGTATTTCACGAAACTCTCGTCGCGGACAAGCACGTCATCTTCCTTGACGCCGGCCATAAAGCTCCTCCTTGGCTCCCGGTTCCGCGTCCGCAGCCGTTCGTCAGCCGGGCCCGAAGGCCGCGGCATGCGGCGGCGCGATAGAGCCGATACTACGACACACGCAGCCGCAGGTCAACCGGTCGCTGTACCATGGGGAACGATCGGCGCGGAACGCGCGGTCAGGACTCGGCCGCGCGCGACGACAGCGGAGGGGATTCGGCTTCGACACGGGCGGCCATGATGCCGTCCAATCGATAGAGGTCGCCCAGATCGACCAGTCCCAGTTCACCCGCGCGCGCCAGGGCCTCGCCCAGCACGCCGGCGGTGGCGGCGGCATCGGCGGCGGCGCGATGGGGATTGTCGTGGGAGATGTTGAACCGGCGCGCCAGATCCGGAAGGCTGCGGCTGGCCAGATCGGGCCACAGTTGCCGCGAGAGCTGCAAGGTGCACAGGCCGGTCACCGCAGGGTGGGCAATGCCGCGGCGCGCGAATTCCCAGCGCAGGAACGGCAGGTCGAAGCGGATGTCGTGCGCGACGAACACTCGCCCGTCCAACAGTCCAGCCAGGCGCTCGGCGATGTCCGAGAACGTCGGCGCCCCCTCCAGGTCGTCGTTGCGGATGCCGGTCAGGCGCGCCACCCAGGGCGGGATGGGGCGATCGCTCCACACGAGGGTGGAAAACGACTCCACAACTTTGCCCCCGCGGATGACGCACAGGCCGATCTCGATGATCTCATCGACGCCGATCACGCTGCCGGTCGTCTCGAGGTCGACCACGGCGAACTCGGCGGTTTCCAGCGGCAACGTCATCAGCGGCGACGCGAACACGGTCCAGCTGTGGTCATGGGTTTCGACGAACCGGGGATCGCTGGCCAGCAGCGCCCTGACCACGACCTGGGTTTCCGGCATCTCATGACGACGCGCCCCGAACAGGCGGCGGGCGATGGCGGGCGTAGGCAAAGGCTTCGCCTGCCCGAGCAGGAATTCGTGTGCTTCCGCCCGGAAGGCGCTCAGGTCATTGGTGTGCATGGAGTCATCATATCACACCCGTCGAGTCCGGGTCAATCGGCGCGGCCGAGCGCCGGGCGGGCGCCCCGCCCGTGGGCGACGAGTTCCATGATTTCGACCCGTACGCGCGCCGGTGGCGGCCGCATTCGTCCGCCGGGAGGATCCAGGGTCGAATCGGAGCGGACGCGCTCGGACGCGTAAGCCAGACCCAGGAAAGGCAGATCCGCGTGCGTGGCGACCGCCAGTTCCCGCGTGGTCACCTGCCGCAGACGCCCGGCCGGGAGCGAGGCCATCTGGGTGTCCGCCGCCGCCATCACGGTCTGGTCGCACAGGTACTGGACGCCGCCGACCACACGGGTGGTGGACGTTCCCGGCGCCACGGTGGCGGCTGTGAACTCCTCGTTGAACGAATCGGCCAGCAGTGGATCCTGGCGCAGCTGGTCGGCCGTCATGTCGGCCACGCGTCCGGCGGTCCACTGACGGGCGCCCAGAACGTGGTCCAGCAGGCTGCCCGTACGCGACAGCAGGCGCCGGGACAGCCGCAACCGCAGTCCCTCGCCCGGAACCGGCGTCAGACGACCGTCCGTTTCTTCGCGCAGCGGGAGGATCTCGACGGCCCAGGCCTGGTCGTCGGTGCCGCCGCTCCGATCCAGACACGCCACGCGCGTGAGGCTCTGCTCCTGGCGGCCGCCGGACATGACCTCGAACCGGTAGTCCGCCCATTCGCCTTCGACCATCCGCAGCGGGACCTGCGGCTGTTTCCACAACGTGAAAACGTCGAGGGCGCGGGCCGGCCGCACCCCCGACAGGACGAACAGGAGCGCCGCCGCGACGGCGACGCACCTAGTGTTTGATCTTCTCCCAGTAGGTCGCATAGTCGAACTCGGGGCTGTTGGCCTGGTCATGGCAGGTCACGCAGGAGTTGCGGGCCTGCAGGCGCCACTTGCCGTCGCGCGCGTGGGTCGATCCGTAGCCGTGGCACGCTTCGCACTGCACGTTCACCAGGCTGTTGTAGGGCCGCTCGTCGGAATAGCCGTTCTTGTACTGGTATCCCGTGGTGTGGCAGACAAGGCAGTCGGGTTCGTTGCTCTGCCCGTCGCTGCGCAGGCTCGTGTAGGCGCGCCGGTGCGCCGAGGCCGCGTACGACTGCCAGGCGGCCTCATGGCAGGTGAAGCAGGACCGGTCGCCCAGGAACTGCTCCTTTTCCGAACCGTGGATGCGCGGATAGGCCGACCGCTTCGCTTCCTTGAACGTGACCAGGTCGGTCTTGAACTTCTCCACGCGGGCCTTGACGTCGGCATCCTCGGGCGCCTTGTCGTCGAAGTCGATCATGCCGACATCGATGGCCATGACCCGGCCGCTGCCTACTTCGATGAAGAGGTCCGCCCGTCCCTGGAAACGGCCTTCGTACGCGGATCCGAACACCGCGGTGTCCTTGATCACGCGCTCGGTCTCGATGTTCCGGTACGAATGACCGACCACGCAGATGTCGATGCCCTGGAGTTC
Organism: bacterium; assembly: GCA_020049465.1. Classification (GTDB taxonomy): domain Bacteria; phylum Krumholzibacteriota; class Krumholzibacteriia; order LZORAL124-64-63; family LZORAL124-64-63; genus CAINDZ01. Next base: position 42,276 of record JAIFKS010000014.1, read on the forward strand.
CTTCAGCAGCGCCTCGGTGCCCGGCTCGCCCAGGTGCGCCAGCAGCACGACCGATTCCGCTTCCTGGCGGATCTTCGGCACCAGTTCGCGCAGCGTCGTCAACGGATCGGCAACGGTGAACTGGCCCTCGCCGCCGGTCAGGGTCAGGATCTGCTGCTGGGGATCCAGCACGCTGACGATGCCGTACTTCACCCCGTTGCGCTCGACGACCTTGTACGGCGGCAGGATCAATTCACCGGTCTTCGCGTCGCGCACGTTGGCGTTGATGAACGGCAAACCGTGCTGCGTCATCATTTCGCGCAGGAATTCGAGACCGTAGTTCAGGTCCTGCTCGCCCAGACCGATCGCATCCAGACCGAGTGTGCCGAGCATCTCGCAAAGGAAACGCGTCTGCTCGCGCTCGTTCTGGTTGCGCGGTCCGAAGACATCGCCCGCATCCACGTTCAGCAGCGGCTTGTTCTCCTGCCACACCTTGTCCATAAAGGCAGCCCGCCGGGCCAGCCCACCACGCTGGTGAGTCTTTCAGCCACAGGGCTCGATCTTGCCTTTGATGTCGCTGAGGTAGAGCAAGGTCACGTTCTTCCAGTCACGATGCTCGGCGGAGGCCGGAGCGGGCGCCGCCCGCGTTCCGGCCGCCAGCGTACCCGCGGTGACCAACAGCAGGCAGACCCACAGAAGTGAGCGCCAACGCTTCTTCAGGATCATCGTCCAACCTCTCGGAATTCCTGGTCCGCGCGCCCACCGGCGCGCACCCTCAGACAGGAGACAACCCGATGCGAGGATATAAGTTCCTTATTGTAAGCGATCGGTCCGGCGCTGGCAACAGACCGCGCTGGAGACCAACAGAAGAGGGAGGCCGACGCCTCCCCCGTTCACGCCGATTCCCGGCCGTTTCTACTTGCCGACCCGTTCCTTGAGGCTCTTGCCGGCCGTGAAGGCCGGATAGTTGCCGCCCGGAATCAGGAGCTCGTCGCCGGTCTGCGGGTTTCTCCCCGTCCGTTTCTTGCGGCGGCGCCTTTCGAAGGTCCCGAAGCCGGTGATCTGGACGCGGTCCCCCTTGGCCACCGCGTTGGCGATGATCCCTTCGCGCGGGGCTGTGGAAAACAGCGCGTCGATCGTGCGCTGGGCCGCCGCCTTGCTCATCCCGGTGCGCCGGGCCACTTCTTCGATGAGTTCCGTCTTGTTCATGCGCCCACCTCCTTGACCTCCATGACACCGCCTGCCGACCGCGCTGTCAATCAAAAGTCAGGGGTTTCTTTAGTCTCCAAAACCAGGGATCCGGTGGGATCAGTAAAGCCCGCCGCCGATCCCGTCGGTGAGCGAGCCCATGTAGTCCTCGCGGCCGCGGGTGAACTTGAGGCTGGGAATCGCCTTCAGGAAGACGCGGAAACCGAACTGGCTGTCCACGGCACTGACCGTGCGGTTGAACTCCAGACGCCAGCAGTGCAGATCGCGCCCCAGCGTGTACTGCTGCCGCAGCGCCGTGCCGGTCACCAGATCGAACGAGGTCTGGTAGCTCAACTCCCAGTAGCGGCTCAGGTTGGCCCGCAACGAGACATTGGCGCTGGCCCGCCGATCGCCCGTGGCGTTCGTGTAGTTGTAGGACAGCGAACCGCTGGTCTGGAAGGGCAGGTAGCGGCCGCCCTCGGTCAGATCGCGGCCGTCCCCTCCGGGGCGGCCTGCGGTCAGCCCCGGGCGGGACTGGGCCTCGAAGTCGGCGTCCGACCCGTCGAACATGGATCCACCGTCCGGCATGCCGCCCTCGTTCGCCAGCTTCAGGCTGTCCGCGCGGGCCGCCGCGATCGAATCGGCGTTCGCGGTCTTCAGTCCCAGGCGCTCGATCGCCGGATTGCGGCGCTGTTCGGTCTCGGCCTGGACCTTTCCCAGATCCACGCGACCGTTGAAGTTCACACCGTAGCTGAAGCGCGTGTCCTTCAGGGCCAGGCGCTGCGCGTCGATCGTGTTGCTCACCTTCAACTGCAGGTAGCGGCTTTGCCCGGGCTTGATGGTCAGCCCGCTGGAGATGTCGCTCCAGCGCTCGCCCTCGGGTCGCCGCGGGTTGTAGCTCGTGCTCAGCGACCAGTCCAGGACGCCGTCCAGCTTCCGGTCGGTCGCCGTCGTATCCGTACCGGCGGCCCGCAGCTTGACGTCGAAGCGTTGGTCCAGCGACAGGCTCAACGAGGTGCTGTACGGCTGCTTGTCGCCCAGCGCCGGCGACACGTTCCAACTCGAGCCCATGCGCACTGTGTGACGGATGGCGCGCAGGCTGCCCAGTTCGACGGGGAACAGACCGTACAGCGTCGTTCCCAGCGAAGCCCCGAACGACACCGCGGGGCTGGTCGATTCGACGGTACCCGCCAGGGTCTGCCAGGTACCGCCGCCGGTCTCGTCCGCTACCCACTGCCGGCCGCTCGTGGTCTCCCGCTCCCACGACTGCCGCGCCGTGGCGTTCAGGCCGAAATTGAAGATCCCCAGCCGCGGCGGCTGCACGCGCAAAGACCAGTTGCCGCTGGCTCCGTCGTTGCGGATGTCGCGTTCCTCGTAGCCGCGGCGGTCCTGCTTGACGAGGTAGCCCTGCTGGAAATAGGTGGCGCGCAATACGTCTCCCAACAGGGTGCCGCGCTTGCCCGCGCGCAAGGCCGGCTTCAGCGCCAGCTGGCGGAAGTTCAGCGACAGGGAGGGCAGCGTCATGCTGTACAGAAGGTTGTCGGTCGTGACGAGGTCGTCCTCGGCGTTGACGCGTCCGTCACGGCTGGCGTTGAGACTGGCGTTGACCAGCGTCCAGTTGCGGCTCAGGTAGGCGCTGGACTTGAACTGGCCGCTGACGACGTCGCGCGAGTTGGAGCTGGCCAGATCGTTCCGGGTGAGCTTGTTCGACGCCAGGCGGACATCGGCCCTCAACTGGTAGTCGTCCCGCAGCGCCGGCTGGTTGTGGTTCCAGTGAAGCTGCCACTGCTGGGACTCGTCGTCGCCCAGTCCGTCGCGGCGCGACCAGTCGAGACCGCCGTTGAATCCGTAGCGTTTGACATAGCGCGCGGAGGACCGCAGAGCCACTTCGCTCTTCTCGTTGTAATCCCCCTGCACCAGGAAATCGGCGTAGTCGTTGATGGCCCAGTAGTAGCCCAGATCGCGGATGTACCGTCCCTCGCGGCTGGACCAGCCGAAATCGAATGACGGGAACAGGATGCCCGAACGCCGCCCGTCCTTCAGGTTCTTGAAGTAGAACGGCAGCGCGAACACGGGCACGTTCCCGATCCGCAGCACGATCGGCGCGGCGACCACCTTGTCGCCAGGGCGCATCTTCATGCGATGCGACCAGAAGTGGTAGTGGGGATGCTCCAGGTCGCACGAGGTCATGCGTCCCCCATCGATCTTCATCGTCTGGTCCCCGAAGCGGCGGATGCCCTCGCCCACGTAGTAGTAGTCGTCGAACGCCGTGACGCCCGAATCCACGACCGCTGACCGGTGCCGGAAATTGTAGCCCATCCGCTGTCCGGTGACGGTGTCGCCGTCCTTGGCCACCGGTTCGCCGGCCGCGTACAGTTCGCGCGTGGTCATGGCCAGCCGCACCTGCCGGGCCTGCAGCTTCGTCGACCCGTAGTCCAGCCGGCCCTGGCCGTCGATGGCCATCGTGCGTTCGCGCAGTTCGAAAGTGACCCGGTCGCCCGAATACACCACGTCCTGCGCCTTGTCGCCGAACGAAGGTCGTCGCCCGGTCGGCGTCGGTTCGACGGCCGGCTCGCCGTCGGCGGCTGCCGGCGCCGGGTCCTCCGACGCGGGCGCGGCGGTTTCCACGGCGGGATCCGCAACCGCTTCGGTGGTCGCGGACCCAGCCAAGATCGCCGAACTGTCGGGCAACGCGACGGCCTGCGTGTCGGCCCCCGCCGCCCAGGCCGAAACGGGCGCGAACCGGTAGGTCCCCGCCGCCTTGCCCATCACGCGCACGCGCCGGACCTGCCGATCGCGGAAGTGGACGATGATGGTGTCACCGGTGACGTCGTTCGTGGCCAGCTCGGAGTCGACATCCAGGGGCGTGTAGATGCTGTGCGCGCCGCCCGTGACCAGGGTCCGCCGGATCTCCTCGTCCTCGAAATCGATGACGATGGCCGCGCCTTCCAGGACATCCTCGGCGGGCAGACCCGGATAAAGGGCGGCCAGGGAATCGGGCGCGTCGTCGACCGTCTTCGCGTCTCCCGTCAACAGGACGCGGCGCAGTTGCTGCCCCACGTACTCGAACTCGATCCGCTGGCCGCTGAGCACGCTGCCGCGGGTCAAGCGCACCTTCGGCGAACCGGTCAGCACCAGGCGTTCGCGTCCGAAGGCGACAGCCGTGTCCGCGGTCGCGGTGCCCATCGCCTGCCGGATCCGCACGGAGTCGACCATGACCACGCGGTCCTCGGCCCGGTACAGATGCATCACCCGCGACTCGGCCACGAGCAGGCCGCCGCGCTCGTCGCGGCTGGTCAGCAAAGGCGCGCGGTCCACGACCGCGGCGTTGGACGATCGGTCGAAGATCGCGTGGCCGCCGGTCACCAGGTTGGCCGCCCCTGGTTCGACGATGCGCACGCGCCCGAACGCCTCGCCGCTGCCGGCGGAACGGTCCTGCACGATGGTGTCCGCCCGCACCGTGTACTCGGGCGCGACCAGCAGGGCGTCGCCGTACACGCTCAGCCAGCGGCCGGCTTCACGGGTGTCGCCGGCGGCGCCGGTGACGGTCACACCGTCATCGACGATGCGCACATCGCCGGCGAAATCGCCGGTCCCCAGGCCGTTGCGGTAGTTCGCGCGCCGGCAGGTGAGCACGGCCGTCCCGCGCGTCAGACGCACGTTGCCGAACAGCTCGTATTCGTCGCGGTCGCGCCGGGCATAGGCCGTGTCCGCCGAGGCGGTCACGCTGTCGCGGTCGATGACGACGTTGCCGAACATGCAGGTGACGGGCTGCCCGTCGATGACGCGATCGACCAGCCGTTCAGCCTGCACCCGCGATTCCTGACGCTGCGCGGCAGCCGGAAGCGCAGCCGTCAGCAGCCCGCAGAGCAGGGCGCCCAGGCCGGCCGCAGTCATGGTCCGGCCCGTCGATGACATCAGCGGCCGCCCCGGGCCTTCTCGCGCGCCAGGCTGGCGGCGCCCACCGCCGCGGCGCGGGGCCCCAGCTCGGCCGGCACGATGGGCAGCGAGCGGGCTTCCGTCGCCAGGATCAGGGGCACGGCGCGTTCGCGGCACGGACCGAGGATCAGATCCCCGGCCAGGGCCACACCACCACCGATGATGATGCGATCGGGATCCAGGACATTCACCAGGTTGGCCACGGCCTGCCCCAGCCGGCGACCGGCTTCGGCGAAGACGCCCCGCGTCACCGCGTCGCCGGCTTCAGCAAGTTCCGACAGGTCGCGCGTGTTCAGGGCCGCACCCCGCCGCCGCGCCAGTTCGGCCAGCGACGGCGAAGCCACGCCGTCGGCCAGCAGCCGTCGCACCGCCCGCAGCAGGCCCGTGCTGCCGGCCCAGGCCTCCAGACAGCCACGGCTGCCGCAGGTGCACAGCGGCCCGTCGTCCTGCAGGACCATGTGGCCGATCTCGCCGGCGCCCGAGTGCACCCCGACCAGCAGTTCACCGTGCACGATCACCGCGCCGCCCACGCCCGTGCCCAAGGCGATCATCACCACGTTACGGCACCCGCGCCCGGCGCCGTACCGGTATTCGCCGTAGAGCGCGCCGTTGACGTCGTTGGCCAGAGCGACAGGCAGGCTGCCGAACGCCGCGGTCACGGCGCCGCCCAGGTCCCGGTTTTCCCAGCCGGGCAGGTTGGGCGAGCGGCCCAGCCAGCCGGTCACCGGATTGACGATGCCGGCGCAGGCCAGTCCGACGGCCGCCAGCCGGGGCCATCCGGCTCCGCCGAGAATCGGCGCCGCGTCGGCGGCCAGCGCCTGCAACGTCCGGGTGGCGTTGGACGGGTCGGTGGGCACTTCGCCGCCGCCGAGCGTGAGGCCGTCGATATCGGCGATCTCGTACTTGACCGCGGTGCCGCCGGTGTCGATGCCCAGATAGAGATCCTTCGTCACGCATCCTCCTTCAGCCAGCCGGACAACGCCCGACCGGCCGGCCTCGTCGCCCGGGTCTCGCCCAGGATTGCGTACCCCAGATGGTGCAGCACTTCGGCCACCAGGAAGCAGCTTCCCGTCACCAGCACGGCGTCATCCGGCGTCAGGACCGGCGCCAGGCGTCGCAGCGCGGCCGGCAGGCTGTCTTCCACGGCAAAATGGCCTGCCGGCGGCGCCAGGGAATCCGGCCCGGCTGCCTGCAGCCCCCAGCCGGTGAACATCGCCGCCAGTTCGTCGCGGTTGCGCGAACGCGGCAGCGCGACCGGCGCGCCCAACACGCCGCCGCAGCCGCGCAGCGACTGGCCGACCTCGGTCGGCAGCTCCTTGTCGTGCATCGCCCCGAACAGGACGAAGCGCCGGCCCCGGCACGGTCGCGCGGCGAAGGAGCCGAGCGCTTCGGCCAGCGCCTGCTGGTTGTGCGCGGTGTCGAAGATCCAGTCGGGTTCGCTCAGCACGAGCTGAAACCGCCCGGGCAGAAAAAGGTCCCGCAGCGAGGCGGCCGGGTCCGGCGGCAGCAGTTGCTCGCCGGCGCGGCCTTCCATCTGCGCCAGGGTGAGCAACGCCAGAGCGATGTTGCGCCGCAGCACCGGCGCACCCGGATCCGGCAGGCCGGCCATCACGCGGTCGCGCAGGGTGAGACGCCAGGTCAGGGCGCCGGGCCCGCTGGCGCCCGCGGCTTCCTCGTCCTCCCACCGCGCGAGTTCGTCCAGGAAATGGCAGGGGCTGCCCGCGGTGACCGCCGCCCGGAAAACCTGCGCGCGCAGGTCCTCGTCCACGGCGCAGAACAGGGGCGTCCCGCGCTTGAGCAGCCCGAGCTTCTCGGCCGCGATGGCCTCCCTCGTGCCGCCGAGGATGGCCTGGTGGTCCAGGCCCACGGACGTCAGCAGCGTGGCGCGGGCAGGCAGGGCGTTGCTGGCGTCCAGTCGGCCGCCCAGTCCGGCTTCGCAGCACAGGAAATCGACGCCGGCGTCGCGCGCGATGGCCACGGACATGGCCGTCAGCACCTCGAACCAGCTGGCTCCGTGGCGGTCGGCCAGCGGCCGCATGCGGTCCACGTACTCGGCGAACACGCGCGGGGGCAGCGGATGGTCGTCGATGAGGATGCGCTCGTACACCTGCAACAGGTGCGGGCTCGTGTAGGTGGCGACGCGATGGCCGGACGACTGGAGCAGGCGGGCCAGCACGCGCGTCGTGGAACCCTTCCCGTTCGTTCCGGCCACCACCAGTGTCGGCAGCCCCTGTTCGGGATGTCCGAGATCGGCCAGCACCGCCGCGATGCGGTCCAGACCCGGACGGATCCCGAACCGGTTGAGGGCGAACAGCCACTTCGTGGCCTCGTCCGGCGGCTGGAAGGGCGGCGGCAGATCCGGGGCAATGGCCGGCTCGCCCGGGTAGGCCGCGCCGGCGGGCCCCTGCGATCTGTCGAGGCTCATGCCGCCTACCCCCGCGGCGGCTGCCGCACCGAGACGTCGCGCCCGTCGGTGAACCAGACCAGTGCCGATTCGATGGTGTTCTTGAGGTTCTTGCGCTCGCAGATCAGATCGACCATGCCGTGTTCGAGCAGGAACTCGGAGGACTGGAAACCGGGCGGAAGGTCGCCGCCGATGGTCTGCTTGATCACCCGCGGTCCGGCGAACCCGATCAGGGCGCCCGGCTCGGCGATGTTCAGATCGCCCAGCGTGGCGTAGCTCGCAGTGACGCCGCCGGTGGTCGGGTTGGTCAGGATCGAGATGAACGGGATGCCTTCCTTGCGCAGCCGCGCCAGAACGGCGCTGGTCTTGGCCATCTGCATGAGCGACAGCAGCGACTCCTGCATGCGGGCGCCGCCGCTCTGGCTGAGGATGATGGCGGCCTCGCGGAAGCGCAGCGAATCGAGCAGGGCGCGCGCGATCTTCTCGCCCACCACCGAACCCATGCTGCCGCCCATGAACGAGAAATCCATGATCGACGCCGAGACGGGCACCCGTCCGATCTGGCCGCGGCCGGTGATCACCGCGTCCTCCTTGCCCGTCTTCAGGCGGGTGGCGCGGATGCGGTCGCGGTAGCGTTTGACGTCGCGGAAATCCAGGGCGTCCTTGCTGAAGATGCCGCGGTGGGTCTCGGTCCAGCTGCCCTCGTCGAAGAGCAGGCCCAGGTACTGCTCGGTGGTGAACGGCAGGTGATGGCCGCAGGCTCCACACACCCACAGATTGCGGTCCAGCTCCCGGTGGTAAAGGATCTCCGAGCACTGCGGGCACTTGCGCCACAGGTTGTCGGGGATGTCCTTTTTCTGGGTGGTCAGGACCTTGATGCCCTTGGCCGTCTCGTTCAACCAGGACACGGTTTCCTCCCGGGGACAGGTCAGCGGCGCCGACGACGACAGTTCTGCCGCCGACGAACATATTCGAAACAAGGTAGCGCCCGGGGCGGGGACCGGACAACCCCTCTTTCGGTCCCGGCAGCGGCCGCCGCCACGTCCGGCCTGCCCGCCGGCCGGCTCAGTCTTCGGCCAGCCGCGACAGGTCGCAGTCCAGGATGATGGCGTCCTCGCCATTGTCGGCGTAATACCGCTTGCGGACGCCGGTTTCGCGGAATCCGTGGCGGTGGTAGAAGGCCCGGCCGGCGGTGTTGGTCCGCCGCACCTCCAGGGTGACCTCGACCAGTCCCTGCGCCAGCCCGCGGCGCGCCGCTTCGCGCAGCAGCGCCGTGCCGATGCCCTGCCGGCGGCAGCGGGGATCCGCCGCGATGTTCAGCACATGCAGCTGGTCGGCCACGAACCAGCCCATCAGGAAGCCGACGACCTGTCCGTCCCGTTCGGCCACCAGGGGCAGCCGCATCCCGTCGGCCGTCAGTTCGCCGAGCAGGGCCTCCGCCGACCAGGGATCGCCGAAACTGCGGTATTCGATGGTGATCACCCGCGCCAGGTCCTCCGGCACGGCCATGCGCACGCTCACCGGCGGGGTTCCGTTCAACACGGCGGCTCGCGGCGCGACTCGTGCCCGCTCGGGTCGGCATCGAACATGCGCGGTGTGCAATCCAGGTGGCGGTTGAGTTCGGCGTCGGAGGCCCGCAGGTACTCCGGCACGACCAGGAACGGATCGCCCGGCTCCACCTGGCCGCGGGCCACCGCCAGGGCCAGAGCCCGCGCGGTCGCCGGATGCGCGGACGACCACAGCCGCAGGACGGGCGCGCCGCGGGCGGCCAGTTCCGGCCGCAGGCTCTCGCCCTGCCCGAGCAGCAGGGTCGCACCTTCGCCACCGTAGACAGGCGCATCCGGGTCGCCGACGGTCGCCAGAACCTGGTCCCACCATTGATCCGGCGTCGCGGCCGCCGGCGGCGCTTCGGCCCGCACCCATTGGTCCTGACGACGAAAAACCCCCGCGAAGATCTCCCCGCGCCGGGCGTCCAGCGCCGGCACGGCCAGCCCGGCGGACGGGTGCTCGGCCAGCAGGGCGGCCGCCATCGCCGCCAGCGTCGAAACCGGGTACAGCGGGCGCCCCTGGGCCCAGGCCAGCGCCTTGGCCGTGGCCACGCCGATGCGAACGCCGGTGAAACTGCCGGGACCGACGGTCACCGCGATCGCCCCCACCTCGTCCCGCGCGCGGCCGGCCTCCCGCAGCACGTCGCCGATGACCGGCAACAGCGCGTCGGCATAGGTGCCGCCCACGTTCAGCGGGCGGTAGGCCAGCACGCCGTCGGCATCGGCCAGCGCGAAGCGGCCCCAGCGCGTGGCGGTGTCCAGAGCCAGGGTCAGCATGACTCCGTCCCTCCGTGGAACAGCCGGCGCCAGGGCGCCGGCGGTTCCGGTCGCCCGCGCAGGCGCCATTCGCGCGCCCCGGTCGAGGGCAGCGTCAGCGCCAGAAGTTCGTACCGGGGCAGCGAACCCAGCGCGGGCAGCAGCGGCCCGGGCCATTCGGCCGCCAGCACCGCGCCGCCGTCGGCGATCTCGTCCAGAAGATCGTGCACGCCGATGTCCGACAGGTCGGCCGCCGCTTCGATCCGGTAGAAATCCAGGTGGTGCACGCGCAGTCGGCCTTCGTAGGTGTTGACCAGCGTGAAAGTGGGCGACACGACTTCACCCGTGACCCCGAGCCCGCGGCACAGACCCTGCACGAAGCAGGTCTTGCCCGCGCCCAGGCCGCCGTGCAGAAGCAGGATTTCGCCCCCCTGCAGCAGGTCAGCCACCCGTCCGCCCAGCGCGGCGGTGGCGTCCGGGCCGTCGGTGATGATGCCGGCGGGGAAGTCCGCGGCGGCCGGCAGTTCGTGTCCCGTGCTCATCGGCGCCTCCGGCTCAGCGCGGCGTCATGACGAGGAACGGACAGATCATCTCTTCGAGGCTGATGCCGCCGTGCTGGAAGCTGTCGCGGTACAGACGCTCGTACTCGTGGAAATTCGTCGGGTACACCAGATAGTAGCCCTCGGTGGTGATCGCGTAGTTCTCGATCGACGTCTGCGGCGGCAACCGGTACGCCTCGGGATTCTTCATCAGCATGACCTTCTCCTCGTCCACGCCGAGATTGTCCCCGAACTTGTAACGGACGTTGCTGCTGGTGTCGCGGTTGCCGCGGATCTGCACGGCCCGCCGGCACAGCTTGGAGCCGTGGTCGGTCGTCAGGATGACGGTGCAGTCGCGGCGCGCCAGGGTCTTGAGGACGTCGTAGAGGTTAGAATGCTCGAACCACGAGCGCATCAGCGTGCGGAAGGCGGCTTCGTCCGGCGCCAGTTCCTTGAGGATGCGGCTCTGACTGCGACCGTGCGCCATCATGTCCAGGAAGTTGTAGACGCCCGCGACCAGGCGCGTGTCGCCGAGCGATCCCAGATTGCGGTACAGGTGGTCGGTGTCCCGCGCGTCCGATACCTTGTAGTACCGGTTGTTGCCGGCGGCGGGGCTGCCCAGACGCTTCAGCATTTCCTCGAGCAGTTCACCCTCGTGCGCGTTGCGGCTGCCGTCGTGGTCGGCCGAGGCGATCCACCATTGCGGATAGCCGCGCGCGATCTCGAGCGGATACATCCCGGCGAACAGCGCGTTGCGGGCGTACGGCGTGGCTGTCGGCAGCAGCGACCAGTAGTGCCGGCGGTCCAGATGGTAGAAGGACTCCAGCAGCGGCTCGATCATGCGCAACTGGTCCAGCCGCATGCAATCGATCACGATCCAGTACACCTGCTTGTTCCGCTCGATCTCGGGGGCGATCCAGGTCGCGAACACGTCCGGGCTCAGCAGCGGCGCCGCGCCGCCCGGAGGGGTGTTCACCCAGTCGCGGTAGTGCTTGCGGACGAATTTGGCGAACGCAAGATTGGCCGCCGTGTACTGTTCCTCCAGCGTCTGCAGCAGGCCGTGGTCGCTGTAGGCGAACAGGTCCAGGCTCCAGGTCACCAGATCGCTGTAGATGCCCAGCCAGTCGTCCGGCGTGGCGGCGGTCGCGAAACGGTCGCCGAGGGCCATGAAGATGCTCATGTAGCTCCGCGCCACCTCTTCGCCGGCCAGCTTGCGGGCCTCGAGCTGGCGTTTGAGCGCCGACAGGATCTGCAGCGGCGAAACCGGCTTGACCAGGTAGTCGTCGATGCGCTTGCCGATGGCGCGCGTGACCAGATCCTCGGCCTCGCTCTTGGTGATCATGATCACCGGCACGTGCTCGTTGATGCGCCGGATGCCTTCGAGCGTCTCGAGCCCGCCCATGCCCGGCATCATCTCGTCCAGGAGGATGGCGTCGTAGGGCTTTTCGCGCAGCATCGCCAGACCGTCGATGCCGTTGGTCGCGCCCTCGACGACGTAGCCCTTCTCGCCCAGGTAGACCACGTGCGAGCGCAGTTCATCGATGTTGTCGTCGATCCACAGGATGCTGAACGCCACGGGGGCTCCTTTGCCGGAATTCAGGACGGGCGAGTCGGAACCGGCGTCGTCGCGCGCGGCTCCCGGGGCGCCGGCAGCGTCACCAGGAAGGTGGTGCCGTGCGGGCTGGTCGATTCGACGCGGATCCGTCCGCCATGATACTCCGTGACGATGCGCATGACGAGGGCCAGACCCATCCCCCAGCCGCGCTTCTTGGTCGTGAAGCCGGGTTCGAAGATCTTGTTGCCTTCCCGCGGCGGGATCCCGCGGCCGGTGTCCGAAACATAGAGGCGGATGCCGCCGGCCGCCTCATCCTCAAGGCGCACCGTGATGGTGCCCTTGCCGTCGATCAGCGCGTCGATGCCGTTCTTGATCAGGTTTTCCAGGACCCAGCCCAGCAGGTCCCGGTTGAACACCACGGGGTTCGTGACGGTTCCCTCGCGGCGCAACTGGACGCGGCCGCCCAGGTGCGGCAGCCGGCGCTGGAAGTATTCGATGGTGTCGTCGGCGACGTCGTTCAGATCGGTGTCCTCGAGCTTCGGATGCGAGCCGATCTGGCTGAAGCGGGCCGACACCATGCTGAGCCGGTCCACGTCGCGGTTCAGTTCGGACACCACGTCGTCATGCTTGCCGAGGCGGTCCTCCAGCAAGGCCACCCAGCCCATGATCGACGTCAGCGGCGTGCCCAACTGGTGGGCTGTCTCCTTCGCCATGCCGGCGAACAGCGCCTTCTGCTGCGCTTCCTTCTTGTTCTGCAGGGCCCAGAGGATGACCAGGAAGAACAGGGCCATGACCATCAGTTCGAGGTACGGCATGATGCGCAGACGCTGGCTGAGCGCCGAGCGGCCGTAGTGCACCGTGCCGACGCGCTGGCCTGACGGGTCCATGACGGCGAACGGGTCCTGATCCTGGTCGTAGGCCGCCGCCAGCGACAGGATCTCGAGGATGATCGGGTTGCTCGGGTTGGCCATGTTCTCGGTCAGGAGGATCTGGTAGTCCGGCAACGGGACGCCGATCACCGCCTCGTTCCACAGGAACGGACGGCCGGCGTTGTCGGTCAGGATGAACGGGACCTCGTTCTCGTTGATGATGTCGAGCAGCGGCTGCAGGCCCTCGAGCGACTCGGCCTTGATCAGCCGGCTGGCATTGGCCGCGAGCAGGCGCGTGGTCAGGAAGCTCTGGCGTTCGACGCTCCGGGAGACACGAAAGGTGAAGACGGTCGTCGCCACGACGATGCTCAGGCTGCCGAGCACGAGATAGATCGCGAAGAGGTAGCGCCGCCGCAGCCACGATACCCCCGGGCGCGGCAGCCAGCGTCGAATCATCCGATGAACTCCAGGCCGCCCATGTACGGGCGAAGCACGTCGGGCACGCGGACGCGCCCGTCATCGGTCTGGTAGTTTTCCAGGATGGCGACCATGACGCGCGGCAGCGCCAGTCCCGAGCCGTTGATGGTATGGACGTAGCCGCGGTCGTTGCCGCCCTTGAAGCGGATGCCGGCCCGCCGCGCCTGGAAATCGGTGAAGTTGCTGCACGAGGAGACTTCCAGCCACTTGCCGACGCCCGCCGCCCAGACTTCGAGGTCGTAGCACTTGGCCGCGGCGAAGCTGAGATCGCCGGTCGCGAGCGTGACCACGCGGTAGGGCAGGTCCAGCTTCTGCAGCAGTTCCTCGGCATCGGCCGTCAGCAGTTCGAGTTCGTCCCACGATGTCTCGGGAGCCACGAACTTCACCATCTCCACCTTGTGGAACTGGTGCACGCGCAGCAGGCCGCGCGTGTCCTTGCCGGCGGCGCCGGCCTCGCGCCGGAAACACGGCGAGAACGCGCAGTACTTCAGGGGCAGGTCCTCGGCCGCGATGGTCTCCTGCATGTGGACGTTGGTGACCGACACCTCGGCGGTGGGGATCAGGTAGAGGTTGTCCACCGGGCAGTGGTACATATCTTCGGCCAGCTTGGGCAGTTGGCCGGTGCCCTGCATCGCCTCGGCGTTCACCAGGTAGGGGATGTTGAATTCGGTGTAGCCCTGCGCGAGGTGCACGTCCAGGAACCAGTTGATGAGCGCGCGCTCGAGACGGGCGCCCTGGCCCGACAGCACGGTGAAGCCGCTGCCGCTCATGCGGACGGCGCGATCCGGGTGGAAGATGCCCAGTTCGGCGGCCAGGTCCCAGTGCGGCACGATCGGATGCGCCGGCGTCTTCACGTCGCCCCAGGTGCGCACCACGACATTGCATTCCTCGCCGCCCTCGGGGACCGAGGCGTGCGGCAGGTTGGGAATGCGCAGGTACAGGTTCTCGACCTCGGCCTCGAGTTCGACAGCCGCGTCCTTCAACTGCTTCAGCCGGTCGGACACCGCCTTCATCGCCGCGATGGCTTCGCCGGCGTCGCCGCCGGCCTTCTTGACGTCGCTGATGGCGCGGTTCGCACGGTTCGCTTCGGCCTGCAGCGACTCGGTCTCCTGCAGGGCCGCCCGGCGCTCGGCGTCCTTGTCGTAGTAGGCCTGGATGTCGACGGACTCATGCTTGAGCGCGACGGCGCGCACCACCTGGTCGCGGTTTTCGCGCAGGAACTTGCGGTCGAGCAACGGAGGCACCTCTCTGGGGGCGGACGACGGCCGGCGGTCCGTCGGCGGACGCAAGAAACACGCCCGCCACCGCACGATCCGGCGGGAAATTGGTTTTGCAATCCACGGCGGCGGCTGCTAAGAAGGGTAGTCACAGGGACAAGGCTGCGGCAAGCCAAATCCGGGCCCGAACGGCAGAGGAATCATGCGCCGAAGCGAACTCATCGGCCGCCTCCGGGCGCTGCCCGCGGGCCGGCGCCTGATCACGGCCCTCGACGTCCCTGACGCCGACAGCGCCCTGGCGCTGGCCGCCTCGTTGGGGCCAGCGGGGGGGTTCGTGAAAGTGGGGCTCGAGCTGTTCTCGGCTGCCGGCCCGCCCGTGGTCACAGCCCTGCGGGGTCTGGGCCGCGACGTCTTCCTGGACCTCAAATACCACGACATTCCCAATACCGTGGCCGCGGCGGCGCGGCAGGCGTCACGCCTGGGCGCTTCCCTGTGCACGATCCACGCCGCGAACGGCCGGGCGGCCCTCCAGGCCGCGGCCGTCGCGCTGGCCGATGAGCCACCGGGGCCGTCCGGACAGCGCCCGGCACTGCTGGCGGTGACCGTGTTGACGAGCCTGTCGGCCGCCGACCTGGACGAGATCGCCCCGGGCGGCGGTTCCCTGGCAGACCGGCTGGCCCGGCTGGCGACCCTGGCCTGGGAAAGCGGCTGCGACGGCCTGGTCTGTTCGGCCGCCGACCTGCCGGACCTGCGGCGCGTCCTGGGGCCCGAGCCCCTGGTCGTGACCCCCGGCATCCGGCCCGCGGCCGGTGCTGCCGACGATCAGAAGCGCGTGGCCACGCCGCGGCAGGCGGCCGCCGCGGGCGCCGACTTCCTGGTCATCGGCCGGCCGGTGACCCAGGCGCCCGATCCGGCGGCGGCGCTGGCCGCGATCGCCGCCGAGTTCGCCTGAAATCCACCCTGACAGCGGTCAGCCGCGGAAAGGCACGCCCATGAACGAAGGCACGCCCCGGAACCAGGAAAAGCTCCTGACGCTGATGGAAGAACTGGGCGCCCTGCACAAGGGACACTTCCTGCTCAGCAGCGGCCGTCACAGCCACACCTACTTCCAGTGCGCGCGCCTGCTGCAGTTCCCCGAACTGGCGCGCGAGCTGGGCGCCGAACTGGCGGCGTTCTTCGCCGACACGCCGCACGATGTCGTGGTCAGCCCGGCCCTGGGCGGCATCCTCATCGGGCACGAGGTGGCCCGCGCCGTCGGCCGTCGCTTCCTGTTCACCGAGCGCAAGGAAACCCAGATGGACCTGCGCCGCGGCTTCACCCTGGAACCGCGGGAAAAGGTGATCATCGTCGAGGACGTGGTCACGCGCGGCACCAGCCTGCTGGAGGTGGCCCGCGTGGTCGAGGCGCATGGCGGCGTGGTCGTGGGTCTGGCCTGTCTGGTCGACCGCACCGGCGGCGATGTGGAGTTGCCGCTGCCGCTGCACGCGCTGGCGCGCGTCGCGGTCGAGACGTGGGAACCCGCGGCATGCCCGCTGTGCCGCGCCGGTCAGCCCGTGATCAAGCCCGGCAGCCGCGGGAACTGAGGCGGCCGCGGTGCCCGCCCCCCAGGAGCCGGGCGGCCACCGCGCCGCCCCGGCCATCATCCGGGCCGCCCGCCCGACAGCCATCCTGGGTGTCGGCCTGCTGGCGGCCGCGGTGGCCGTTCTGGCGGCTACCCTGTGGTGGCCGGCCGCGCATGGCCCGCGTCCGCTCCTGCCCACCGACGATCTCTACACGAACCTGACGGTGACCCGGCACCTGGCCCGCGGCGAGGGCTTCCGCTGCGACGTCGCCTACCCATTGTCGTTCGCCTGGCCGTTTGCCCGCGAACTGCCTCAGCCGCTCATGCACCGTCCGCCGGGCTGGCCGCTGGCCCTGCTGCTTCCCTACGCGGCGGCCGCTGGCGACCCCGACGGCGTCGTGCGCGCGGTGCGCACACTTCAGGTGGGGCTGCTGGCTTTGACCGCCGCCCTGGGCGCCGCCGCTTGGTGGCGCCGCGGGCGGGCGGGCGCGGCTGCCGCCTGGCTGGTAGCGCTGCTGGCCAGCCCGCTCATCGCCTACGCCGTGGACTGGGGTCAGGTGGAACTGGTCACCGGAACGCTGTTGCTGGGACTGTGGCTGCGCCATCGGGACGCGGCGCGGCCGCCGACGGCCGCCGACGGCGCTCTGGTGGGCGCACTGGCCCTGCTCCGCCCCGAACTGGTCTGGCTGCCGGTGGCCTGGTGGCTGGCCTCACGGGTCCGACCGACAGCGGCGGCCACGATCCGCCGCCGCGAACTGGCGGCCGCGGGACTGGTCTTCGTCGCGCTGACCGCACCCTGGGCGGCGCGCAACGCCCTCCTGGCCGGCAATCCGTGGTTCAGCCTGCAGACGCAGGCCGAGCTGGTGAAGGACACGCGGGCCTGGCCCGGCTACGACGTCTACCGGCAGCTCGAGCCGCAGCCCGCCTGGAAAGTCCTGCGCGACGACCCGGCGCCGGTCGCGCGCAAAGCCGCACGCGGCGTCCGCTTCTTCCTGCGCGAGCTGCCTTCGCTGGCGCCCTGGCCGCTGCTGCTGGCGCTCGCGCTGGCGGCGGGGGCGGCGTCGCGCACCGGTCGGGGCGTCCGGGCCGCCGTTGCCGGCAGGGCGTTCTCCCCGCCGGCGCTGGCTCTGTTGTCGACGGGCGCCCTGATCGCCTTCTACGCTCTGTTCGACCATTCGCTGCGGCATCTGACGGTGCTGGTGCCGATTCTCGCCTGGGAGGCCGCGCCCTGGCTGGGCGAATGGCCCTGGACGCTGCTGCCGCGACGGCGCGGCCGCCGTTTCCCGGCGCTGCCGGCCGTGGCCGGAGCTCTGCTCCTGACCATGCCGATCGTCCTGTTGACGGTCAGGGAACCGACGGGATGGGACCAGTCCGTACGGGAGGCTGCGGCCGGCCAGAGCCGGGCCGTGGCAGAAGCGGCGCGTCTGCGCTCGGCTCCGCCCGGCGCGGTCTTCACCGAAAGCTCCGCAGCGCCCTGGCTGGCGGATCGGCCGGCCGTGTGGTCTCCCCTGGACGACGAGGTGTCCGCTCGGATCTCCGCCTGGCTGCTGCCGGCAACGAACACAGGAGGTCGTCCGTGAGCCCATCCTTCGAAACGCCGCCCGACGCCGCGGCCGACAACTGGCTGCGCCGCGACGCAGGCTGGTCGGCCGCCGGCTGGCGGCACGGCTGGACCACGACCGCCGGACCCGACTTCCGCGCGGCGCCGGAGACCGCCGGACACCGGGACGCGATGGCCGCACTCGGCCGCGCGGCCGGGCTGCCGCATCTGGCCTGGGTGCATCAGGTCCACGGCGGCGACGTCCTGCGCGCGACGCAACCGGGGCTGGCCGGCGCCGCCGACGCGCTGTGGACGGACGTGCCCGGGCTGGGCGTCGTGGGCCGGGGCGCGGATTGTCCGCTGATCCTGGTCGGCGGCCGCCGAAGCGATGGTTCGGCCCTGTGGGGATTCGCGCACGCTTCGTGGCGATCGACCGTGGCGCGCGTCACCTCGACGCTGATGTCGCGGCTGCTCGACGCCGGCCTGCTGGACACCACGGCCCGCGCCCTGATCTGCCCCTCGGCCGGTCCGTGCTGCTACGAAGTCGGTCCTGAGGTGCGCCAGGCCGCGCGCCGGGAGCTTGGCGAAGACGCGCTGGCGTTCTTCGCGCCGGGCGGGGAACGCTGGCGGCTCGACCTGTGGGCCGCGAACACGCGGCAACTGACGGACTCGGGCGTGCCGGCGGCGGCGATCACCGTCACGGGGCACTGCACGATCTGCGGCGGCGACCTCTACCCCAGCCATCGCCGGCAGGGCGCGGCCGCCGGACGTTTCGCCGCTTTCATCGGCGGCTTGCAACTGTAGCCCGGATCATTCCTGGGCCGTCCGGGCCGGCTGGAACGCCGCATCCTACATCGACCGCCGGTACTGCCCTCCGACCGCATACAACGCCGCCGAAATCTGCCCCAGCGAACAGACCTTGGCCGCTTCGAGCATGGCCGCGAAGGTGTTGCCGTGGCTGACGGCGGCCTGCTGCAGAGCCTCCAGGCGCTCCGGCGCCAGCGCGGCATGCCGCGCCTGGAACGCCGCCAGCGTGGCGATGGCGAATTCCTTCTCGCTTTCGGTCGAACGGATGACTTCGCGCGGCACGATGGTCGGCGAGCCGTTCGGATCCAGGTACGTGTTGACCCCCACGATGGGCAACTCGCCGCTGTGCTTGAGCGACTCGTAGTGCAGCGACTCCTCCTGGATCTTCGTCCGCTGGTACATGCGCTCCATCGCCCCGAGCACCCCGCCGCGCTCGCTGAGCGCCGAGAACTCGGCCAGCACCGCCTGCTCGACCAGATCGGTGAGCTCGTCGATGATGAAGGCGCCCTGCAGCGGATTCTCGTTGCGGGCCAGACCCAGCTCCCGGTTGATGATCAGCTGGATGGCCATCGCGCGGCGCACCGACTCTTCGGTGGGCGTGGTGATCGCCTCGTCATAGGCGTTCGTGTGCAGCGAGTTGCAGTTGTCGTAGATCGCGTACAGGGCCTGCAGCGTGGTGCGGATGTCGTTGAAGGCGATCTCCTGCGCGTGCAGCGAACGACCCGACGTCTGGATGTGGTACTTGAGCATCTGGCTGCGCTCGTTGCCCCCGTAGATGTGGCGGATGGCGCGTGCCCAGATGCGTCGCGCCACGCGCCCGAGCACCGCGTACTCGGGGTCCATGCCGTTGCTGAAGAAGAACGACAGGTTGGGCGCGAAGCTGTCGATGGGCATGCCCCGCGACAGGTAGTACTCGACGAAGGTGAACCCGTTGGCCAGGGTCAGCGCCAGTTGCGTGATCGGGTTGGCGCCCGCCTCGGCGATGTGGTAGCCGCTGATCGAGACCGAGTAGAAGTTCCGCACGCGGTGGTCGATGAAGTACTGCTGGATGTCGCCCATCAGGCGCAGCGCGAACTCGGTCGAGAAGATGCAGGTGTTCTGGGCCTGATCCTCCTTGAGGATGTCCGCCTGCACCGTGCCCCGCACGGCGGCCAGCGTTTCGGCCTTGATGCGCGCGTAGACCTCCGCCGGCAGGACCTGGTCGCCGCTGGCGCCCAGCAGCAGCAGACCCAGGCCGTCGTTGCCGTCCGGCAGCGGGCCGGCATAGGCCGGCCGCGCGTGGCCGCTCTGCCGGGCCAGCGCCGCCAGCTTCGTTTCCACTTCGCCGACCAGTCCCTGGGCGCGGATGTACTTCTCGCAGCCCTGGTCGATGGCCGCGTTCAGGAAGAACGCGAGCATCATGGGTGCCGGCCCGTTGATGGTCATCGATACCGACGTCTTGGCGTCGGCCAGATCGAAACCGGAATAGAGCTTCTTGGCGTCGTCGACCGTGGCCACCGAAACGCCGCTGTTGCCGACCTTGCCGTAGATGTCCGGCCGGCGCGCCGGATCCTCGCCGTAGAGCGTCACCGAATCGAACGCCGTCGACAGCCGGATCGCGGGCATGCCCAGCGACACGAAATGGAAGCGCCGGTTGGTGCGCTCGGGTCCGCCTTCGCCGGCGAACATGCGCGTGGGGTCCTCGCCCTCGCGCTTGAGCGGGAAGACGCCGGCCGTGTACGGATAGCAGCCCGGCACGTTCTCGGTCAGCAGCCAGCGCAGGATGTCGCCCCAGTCGCGCCAGCGCGGCACGCAGACGCGCGGGATGCGCGTCCCGCTGAGCGAACGCGACTGCAGATCCTGCGCGAAGACGCGACCGCGCACCTCGTAGCTGAAGACGTCGGCGCTGTAGCGTTCGACCAGCGCCGGCCATTGCTCCAGCAGGTGGCGGCACTCCGCCTCGAGACCGCCCAGCAGCGAGCGGTACTGTTGCACCAGTTCCCGCACGGCCGGCGTATCGTCCGGCGCCGCGGTCAGCGAGGGCAGCACGACCGTCGCCGCGGGAATGCCGCCGCGCAATTCGGCGACGGCGCCGTGCAGCGCGCAGAGACGGCTGGCCAGGGCACACTGGGCGTCGCGGCGCCGGTCCCCGGCGCGGCTGTTCTCCACGATCTCGGCCAGATAGCGCACGCGCTCGGGCGGAATGACGGGATGCGGGCGGTTGTCGCCCGGCGGCAGCGCCGGCGCCACGCCGCGGCCGGCGACGGCGTCCAGGCGCGCGGCCAGGGCGGCGTACAGGCGGTTGACACCCTGGTCGTTGAACTGCGAAGCCACCGTGGCGAACACCGGCAGCGATTCGTCCGCCCCCTCGAAGACGTTGTGGTTGCGGCGGTACTGCCGGCGCACGTCGCGCAGCGCGTCGAGGCTGCCGCGGTGGTCGAACTTGTTGATGGCGATGACGTCGGCAAAGTCCAGCATGTCGATCTTCTCGAGCTGGGACGCCGCGCCGTACTCGGCGGTCATCACGTACAGCGACAGGTCGGCGTGATCGACGATCTCGGTGTCGCTCTGCCCGATGCCGCTGGTCTCGACGATCACCAGATCGAAACGGGCCGCCCGGCAGATGTCGATGGCGTGGCGCACGTAGCGGGAAAGCGCCAGGTTCGACTGCCGCGTGGCCAGCGAACGCATGTAGACGCGCGGGTTGTCGATGGCGTTCATGCGGATGCGGTCGCCCAGCAGGGCGCCGCCGCTGCGCCGGCGCGAAGGATCGACCGACACGATCGCCACGGTCCCGTCCGGGCGGTCCAGCAGGTACCGGCGCACCAGCTCGTCGACCAGCGACGACTTGCCGGCGCCGCCGGTCCCGGTGATGCCCAGCACCGGCACCTTCGGCCCCTCCGGCGCCGCCCGATGGACGGCCTCCAGCAGCGCGTCGCCCTGGTCCGGGAAATTCTCGGCCAGCGTGATCAGGCGGGCCAGCGCGCGCGGATCGCGCCGCGGCAGGTCCGCCAGCAGCGGCGCCAGGTTCGCCGGCGCCGGAGCTTCGCCCACCGGGAAATCGCACTGCCGCATGACCTCGTTGATCATGCCCTGCAGCCCCATGGCGCGGCCGTCGTCGGGCGAGAACACCCGCGCGATGCCGTAGGACTGCAGCTGTTCGATCTCGGTCGGCAGGATCGTCCCGCCGCCGCCCGCGAAGATGAGGATGCGCCGGCCCGAGGCGGCGACCAGGTCGTGCATGTACTGCAGGAACTCCAGATGCCCGCCCTGGTAGCTGGTCAGGGCGATACCCTGCGCATCCTCCTGGATGGCGCAGTCGACGATCTCGCGCACCGAACGGTTGTGGCCCAGATGGATGACTTCGGCCCCGGTCGCCTGCAGCAGACGGCGCATGATGTTGATGGCGGCGTCGTGCCCGTCGAACAGGGAAGCGGCCGTCACCAGGCGCACGTGGTTGACGGGGCGGTACGGCTCGATGCCGGCAGCAGCGGTGGGGGGCGTCGACGAAGACATCGCGACCTTCCGGACAGAGGGACGGCGCCGAAACGCCGCGTGAGGTCAGCCGGCCAAAGCCAATACCGACCTGGCGGACACCCCTGACGCGGCAGCGTGTGGTGCCCGCATGATACATTCGCAATCAATCCGATGGGGATCGTAAAATCAACCCGAGGCCACCAAATCCCGTTCGGCGTTGCGCCCCTTGCAGTTACCCTTGACCGGTGAGCGATGCCGTCGCATCGGATCGGGCCTCGCGCCGGCATGTGGCCAGCCGCCATCCGGGCGCGCCACCACAGAAACACCGAGCTCGGCGATGCGCTCTTGCTGGCGCCTGGCGAACTCAACCTGACGATGCTCGTCGCCGCGTCCGTCGAGGGGCAATCGACCACCAGGTCGATGTAGCACGTCATCCGCGGTTGGGTGTAAAGCGACATGGTCACCGAGCCCGTCAGCATGCAAGGCACCCGCGCCGCATCAAGGAATGGCCCGGCCACCATCCGCTCGTGTCCGGCACCGCGGCCCCCCGCGCACATCCGGTGCGCCTACCGGAACAACCCTTCAGGAGTCAGCACATCAACGACAAATTTTGCAACTGAAGATGAGCTGCGCGATCGCGGCGAGCTGCCCGTGATAAATGCGTGATGGATGGGGTCTTGTATGGGGTCAGGTCCTGACCAGGGAGAGCCGTGTCGATTGCCACTCCCGTCGAAGGTGTTGTGCCAATTCGCTTGAAACTATTCGCCATTCTGTCATACCGTAAGAGCCCATCCTCAACAGGTACCGAGGTGAATCCGTGCCCAGTAGCTATGATCGAGAAGATCTGAAACCTGATTGTCGCCAGTCTGCCGACGAGATCGATATCCTGGTGGAAACCGGTCAGCGCCTGGCCGAGACCCTGGACCTGCAGACGATTCTGCAGGCGGCGGTCGACGGGATCACCGGGCTGGCCGGGCTGGAAACCGCCGCGGTCTATCTCCTCGGGGGCCGGATCCTCCATCTCTGGGCCACTTACCCGCCCCTGCCTCCCGACTTCCCCGCAGATTTGCGTGATGCGCCCCTTGCCGACCATCTGCACATCAAGGAGGCGATTGAAGGGAAGAAGCCGTTCGTGGTGGATGATCTCATGGTTGCCGCCAGGACAGGAGCGGAGCGAGAGGTTGCCCGCCAGCGGAAACTGCGTACGGTGCTCTACGTTCCGATGGTCATCGATGGGGAAGGCATCGGGGTATTCCTTGTCGGCTCGACCAGCGGGGTGGTCTCCATCGCCGAGAGCCGCATCGGACTGGCGGGCGCACTGGCCAACCTGGCTTCCCTGACCGCCCGGAACGCCCTGCTGTTCCAGGATGCCGAGGCGAAAACACTGGAGCTGAAGGCCTCGCTCGAAGAGCGGTTGAAGATCGAGAAGGAGAGGGAACAATTGCAGCTGCAGCTGGCCCAGGCGCAAAAACTGGAGTCGATCGGGCGTCTGGCGGGAGGCGTTGCCCATGACTTCAACAACTTGCTCCAGGTCATTCAGGGGTACACCGAATTGGCCTTGGCCAGTGTCCCCGCCACCAGCCCGGCCTTCGATCATCTCCGCGAGGTTCAAGGCGCGGCCAAGCGATCGGCCAGTATCACAAGACAGCTTCTGGCGTTCGCCCGCAAGCAGACCATTGCCCCGAAAGTGCTCGACCTCAGCCAGTCCGTGGACCAGACCCTGCTGATGTTGAAGCGTCTGGTGGGAGAGCATCTGGACCTGGTCTGGGTACCGGATGCCAAGCCGTTGCCCGTACTCATGGATCCGTCGCAACTGGACCAGATCCTGACCAACCTGTGCATCAACGCGCGGGACGCCATCGAGGATGCCGGCAAGGTGACCATCGAAACCCAGGCCGCCAGGTTCGACGAGGAATACTGCCGGCTGCATGAAGGATACCTGCCCGGCAAGTACTGCATGCTGGCCGTGAGTGACGATGGTTGCGGATTTGACGATGAGGTCCGGAAGAACATTTTCGACCCGTTTTTCTCCACCAAGGAAGAGGGAACGGGCCTGGGTCTGGCCACGGTCTACGGGATCGTCAAGCAGAACGAAGGGTTCATCAACGTCTACAGCGAGTCGGGCCAGGGCACGACTTTCAAGATCTATCTCCCCTATCACGAGGGCCAGGGAAAGCCGGTGGCGGAACCGAGGAAGGCACCCGTCGGCGCCGGCAGCGGCGAGACGGTCCTGGTTGTCGAGGATGACCCTGCCATCCTGACTCTGCTGAAGACGATTCTGAAGCGGCAGGGCTACAACGTCATCTCAGCCGATTCTCCTTTGGCTGCCATCGAACTCGCCCAGCGGCACCAGAGCGAGATCAGGTTGCTTGTCACCGACGTCGTCTTGCCGAATATGAATGGCCGGGAGCTGGCGAAACGGATCGGGGCAATCGCCCCCGGGCTTCTGGTCCTTTTCATGTCGGGATATACTGCGAATGTCATTGCCCACCGTGGGGTGCTCTACGAAGACGTCAGTTTCCTGCAGAAGCCGTTCGATTCCCGGCAACTCGCCGAGAAGGTGCGGAGCATGCTGGACGGAGAGTGATCCTGCTTGTTGTGGCCAAGCCCCTCGCCTGGGGCGAACCGCCTGCCGGGCGGCAGCTACCTGGCGCGGCTGCAGGGACAAGAAGGTGCGGCCACGACCAAACTCGTGTCGCTGCGCTGAGCGGGCGTTGGCGGCCACTTCAGTCCCGGTACAGCGCCTTGACCGAGCCCCAGGACATCGGCTGCACGTCGGTCTGTCCGTTCGGCGTGAAGGACAGCACGATGCCACCCCCGGACTGGACGCTGAACGTGCCGCCGTCGAGCGCGTTCGCGACACCCGAGACGTCGACGTAGAACCTGTCCGCGGCGAATCCCGTGATCGCCCCGCTCACGGTGGCGACCGTCCAGGACGAGGCGACACTGCTGTCGAAGTTCAGCATCGGGCCGGGGGCACCATTGATCGACGAGACGAGCACGATCGCGAACGGCTCGGCGCTGGTCGCGGTGATGTCGAGGTTCCCTTCAATGGCCAGACCGCTCCACTCGGCGCCCATGGCGCCGGTCGCGTCCTTCATCGCCACGCCCCACGTGCCAGCCGGCCCCCATGTCACATCATTGGCGGTATTCGTCGTCGAGAACACCATCACGACATGCAGCGTCGACTCGACCTGGATGTTGTAGTCGCTGAGGGTCCGGCCGTCCTGCAGCGTCAAGCCGGCGAAGATCAATCGCTGCGTATTGGGCGCCCATCCGTTCTGCTCCTGCACTTTCACGCGCACGTTCTCGATCGAGTCCGAAGGCTCGACCGCAAGCGTGTACGTGTGGCCGACGAGGTCCTTCACGAAGATGTCCATGGCGGCGGCCGGAGCCGCCGTGAGCAGGACCAGGAGCACGACGGCCATGAGCATGCAGCAGGCAGAACCCTTCATCGGGACTCCTCCGGGAGATTGACGGCTGGTGGAAAGCTGCTCCCCGTGACCGAGCGAGCCCCGGGCCGCCGAAACCGACCGACCACGAATCCGTCACATGATCGGCGCTATCCATTAACAACTGAGGGATTTACCTGTTGCCGCGCGGGATCAACCATAGCTTACGACGCGATTGGCGTGCCCGGAGACTACGCTCATGACATTTTCGACGAAATTTGAGGTGGAGAGGAAAAAGAACCACCCCTTCTCCCCCAGCCGCCCGTCGATTGTGGCACGCGCCATCCCCCGTCCGTCAATCCACCCCCCCGGGTCGCGTCGGTTCGGCGGCGACGGCGCCGGCAGCACCACCGGAGGCTGCGTCGGTTCGCCGATGTGGTCGAGGATCCGCTCGAATGTCGGGCGGGCCAGCACGAAGGAGAAAATCAGCCTCGGACGCGGGCGAACCCGTGGGCCAGGATGCCGCACTTCAGAGGAGCCACAGGCTCGCCGGGGCCGCGCTGGCGGATGGTGGTCTCGACCACGCGCGGAAAAAATGGTCAGCAATCCGAAAAGTTGCGCCGGCGCAAACGCCAGCTACCAAGGCACCGGATCCCCCGCGATCTCCGTCGCCCACAGGTCAGCGATCGCCCGCACGACTTCCGGCGCCAGACGCCCCCGCGCCGCCGCGAAGTTGTCGCGCGCCTGCGCAGCGCTCCGGGCGCCGGGGATGACCGTCGAGACACCCGGCTGGGCGAGCGCGAACTGCAGCGCGGCTTGGGTCAGGGGCGTGCCGTCGGGAACCAGCGCCGCGAACTTCGCCAGCAGTACGGCACGACGTGCACGCACCGCAGGCGTCCAGCGCCGGCGCATGTCGGTGAAGCCGTGGTCGGGTCCGTACCGTCCCGCCAGCCAGCCCGAGTCGAGCGGCACCTTGACGACCAGGCCCATGCCGCGGTCCCGCGCCGCGACGAAGGCCGGCAGCGGCTCCTGGTGGAAGACGTTGAAGAGCATCTCGGCCGCGCGGCTCGCGGTGGTTTCGCGCAGCAGGTCCAACTCGTTGCGCCAGTCCAGCGAGGCGCCGTATGCGCGGATGAGACCCTCGTCCCTCAGTTTTTCCAATTCGTCGTACTGAAGCGCGGTGCGGCCGTCCAACAGGCCGAGCGGGGGATTGTGCAGCAGCACGATGTCGAGGTAGTCCGTGCGCAGGCGCCGGAGGCTTTCCTCCACCGAGGGCCTGATGGCCGTCACGCCGAAATCCGTCTCTCCCCGCGCGCTGTGCCCGAACTTCGAGCAGATCACGACGTCCCGGCGCAGCGGGCTGAGCACCTCGCCGAGGAGCTCCTCGCTGTGCCCGCCGCCATAGCCCGGCGCCGTGTCGAAGAAGTTGCAGCCGACGTCGAGCGCTGCGTGCACGATTGCCAGCGCCTCGTCCCGTTCGGCGGTGCTCCAGCCCGCTCTCGCCAGCTGCCAGCAGCCGAGTCCGATCGCGCTGACTTCCAAGCCGGTATCGCCGAATGGGCGCCTGGGCAACGGGTCGTGCATCAGATCGCCGCCAGCGCCTGTCCGAGCAGATGGTGCACCTCGGCAGCCACGGCCGCGACGTCGGGGCGTTCAACCAGCTTCAGCACCTGTCACTCCCCCAAACTCCGTCGGCCTTGCGCCCGTTGCGATTGCGTTGAGGCGAGCATACCACGCTCGGAAGTCCAAAACCATCGCTCGCTCCCTCGCCGCAACATTCCGCCCCAACCGCCGCTCTCCTGCGGGCGCGGCACGAGCGCTCGTTCGCCTCAATCCCGGATCACTCCCAGCCGTCGCCCTGCCCTGCCGCCTGGTCCATCTCCGGCCAGTCCGCGGTCGCGTTCGTCTGGTCGAACCCGAACGCGAGTTGCGGCGGCGACCGCGCCGGCAGCACCACCGGCGGCTGCATGGGTTCGCCGATGTGATCGAGGATCCGCTCGATCGTCGGGCGTGGCGGGAATGCGCGCAAAAAATGCCGCGCCTGTCGCGGCGCGTGTGCCCCTGCAAACCTCCCCCAGCCCGTCAGTCGTGCGGCGACAACCCGACCAGTTCGCCGATGGATCGCACGATCCGATCCGGTCGCACCACAGTGCCTTCAGGGAGCCCCGTTCCGCGGTAGTCGTGCCAGATGCCCTGGATGCCGAGGGCCTGCGGCGCCGCGACATCCCACTCCAGGTTGTCGCCGACCATGCTGGCCTCACACGGCGCCACCGCGAAGAACTCGAGTGCATGACGATAGACGCGCAGGTCGGGCTTCCCCGTGCCGAACTCCGCCTCGACGACGATGAGCTGGAAGAACCGGCCCAGATCGAAGCGCCCGATCTTGCCGCGCTGCTTCTCCGCCCCTCCGTTCGTGATCAAGCCGAGAGGCACCTCGAGCGCGTGCAGGATCTCGAGGGTTTCGCGGGCCCCGGCCAGGAGGCAGTAGGCCTCGTCGCGCTTGCGGGCATAGGCGTTGCCCATGGCATCGGCCAGGGCGCGGTCAGCGATGCCCGTTCTCTCCAGGGCGTACCGGCAGACCGTGCGTCTCGCTTCGTCGAGGTCCAGGCGCCCCACGCGAAACCGTTCCTCGTCGCTCCAGAACCAGTCGCTGACAGCCTTGATCGTGGTGACCATCGCAACGGGATCGAATGGCGTGGCGCCGACGGCGGAAAACTCTGCGCAGACCTCGGCCCACGACTCCCGGGCAAGGCGCGAGTAGTCCACGATGGTATCGTCGAGGTCGAACAGCATGACCTTCGGCAGCGATTCGCGGGGTGGGAAGGTCACGATGCCTCGCTTCTACCGATAGAGGGCGCGCAGCCGGCCCCAACTGATCTTCTCCACAGAGACGGGCGATGCCTCCAGATAGAGGTGGAAGCGCAGATCCAATGCTTCCGTGGCGCCGTGCCAGGGTCCGGCCAACCCGTTCCCCGACGTCTTGCGTTCGCCGCGAGGGTAGGAGTCGCCCACCCTGCAATAGGCCAGTCCGCCGGCGCGAGGCACCTCTGTCGTGGCTCCCAGCAAATAGTCGCCCGGCTCGAGCAGGGGACACTCCGCGCCGAAATCAAAGAGAACCGAAGGCCAGGTCCCGAACGCCGGCATGGGCTGCACAATCTCCGCGTAGCGTACGGACGCGTCAGCCGACATGACGGCGACCCGGATCGGGTCGCCCTCGAACAGCCCCACGTGCTGCTCGAATTGGAGCTCCAGTGCGATGATGCGGGTTGGACAGTCCAACCGCACCGTCTGGCCGACGGAAATTGTCGAACCGTCCCAGCGTCGGCCGAACCATACGTAGCCTTCGGCGCGGTTGTAGGCGCACGGATTATCGATCGTCTGGGGGCACTCCGCGGCGGCCGCCATGCCGCAGGCCACTGCCAACCATCCAAGGGAGACCAGGCTCATTCTCCGTGACATGGAGTTAACCTTCCCCGGGGCCAGCAGCGCGAGTGCGAACACGCACCAGCCCGGGATTGCTGGCCACCGTGCATCGACATCAACCCCGAGGAGAACCTCGCGAACCCATTCTAGCAGCAAGGCGCGGCCCGCGTCAGCCACGCGTTCACTTCATCAACAGGAGCTTGACCGTCCTTGCGCCACCATCACTGCTCGCGCGCACCACATAGGTGCCGGCGGCAACGGCGCGCCCCGCCTCGTCGATGCCGCGCCAGTCGAACCCGTGCGCGCCGGCAGCAAGGACGCCGGCGTGCAACCGGCGCACGCGGCGGCCACACAGGTCGAACACGCTGATCTCGGCCGGTCCTGCCGACGGCATGGTGAACATGACCCGGGTCATCGGGTTGAAGGGGTTCGGCGCGGCGCGCAACGCCATGTCGGCCGCTGGCGCGGGCGCCGCGGCAACGGGCCGGCCCGCAAGGACCGGACGATTGTAGGTCCGGAACCCGCCGGTCGCGGTGGTGACCACCAGCCGATCGCGGGCGATCGCGACGTCGACGATGCCGCTCCCGATCCACAGCCCGCCGCACCTGACGACGTTGCGGGGGTTGCGCGCGTCCAGGACCGCGACCTCGCCATGGTACGGACTCCACACATAGAGCAGGCTGCCGTCGGCAGTCACTCGGGAGCCCCAGTCCAGGATGGCAGGTACGGCCTCGATCGGCAGGATACTGGTGCCCAGAGCGTGCGGCTGCTCCGGTTCGGAAAGATCGAACGCATTGACCACGATGCGTACTTCGAAAGTGTCGGGCTGGAGGCTGTAGTACCGGAGGTCGAGTCCGTAGGCGATGTCGCCTGAGGCGGCAAAGCGACAGATCATGGTCTGCGCTTCGACGCCTGCGACAAGGTCGGCGACGCGCTGCGGGTCGCCGCCGTCTTCGGCCAGCCAGACGCCGGGCGAGCGGTCGCCGTCACGGCGGTTGCCGACGTAGACGCCGGGGCGGACTTCGCAGGGATACTCCGGCAGGTCCACCGGCACCAGCGTCGCGCTGCCGTCCGCGGCAACGGACAACCGATTCGGTGTCGGCGACCCGCTGACGAACCAGCCGGTGCCGGCCGGGAAGGCCCAGACGTTATCATTAATTCCGCATAACCCCAGCCGCAGCCTGAGCGGCCGGATGGCCGCCGGATCGGTCACGTCCAGGACCCAGGTGCCGCCTCCGCACCCTCCGACCAGCGCCCGCCCACCGTTGACGCTCACCACCTTGTTCCTCTGGTCCGTTTGCTCGTCGGGCGTGACCCAGGCGCCCAGCAGCACCGGCCGATCGGGGTCGGCGACGTCCATCACCGTCAGCCGCCCGACACCGCCGGCGAGATAGGCGCGATCGCCCACGAACTGCAGGTCCTGGATACCGACGCCGGTCCGGTGGCGGCCGACAACCGCCGGCGCGAAGGGATCCGACAGGCCCAGGATCGTCAACCCTTCCTGGCGGGCGAAGAGATGGTCACCCTGCGACTCCAATTCGGCCATGTTCCACGCCGGCGTGACGCCCCACGACAGCCGGCGACCCTCGCGGGTGTACACGGCCACGTTCCAGTCGGTGGTATAGAGCAGCGTGTCGTGGACAGCGAAGCCGGGCCCCCAATATTCCCCCGCCAAGCCGCCGCCGATCGCCCGCGGGGCCATGGGATCAGCGATATCCCACAGGAAGGAAAGACCCCCGTAGGACGTGCTCAGCAGCCCGTCATTGATCGTCAGGGGTTCGCCCGGTGCGCCCAGGTCGCGCACCGGGACCGGCTGCAGGGGATCCGACACATCGAAGATCAAGGTGGTGCTCTCGTTCCCGAGATAGAGCGTGTTGCCGGTCGCCTCTGCCGAGCGCAGAACATACGGCGCGAACGGGCTGTCCAGGGACTTGATCACCCGTGGCTGTCGCGACCCGGTGATGTCGACGATATGGAGGCTCCGGCCGTCGTTGACGTAGACGTACGGGCCGACCACGGTCATCCCCCATGTCGATGCGCTCCACTCGTGTTCGAAATCGAGGCGACCTGCCACCTGCAGTCCCCTGCCGGCGTCATCGCGAACCACGTGCAGCACGCGATCGGCGGTCAGGGCGCAGATCCGCCTCTGGGTGCGCACGAGGTCGACGATGCCGGCCGACAGCTCGACGCGACTGCGCACCCGGGGCAACGCCGGATCGGTCACGTCGACGTCCTCCAGCCAGGCGCCGTTGGCGAGGTAGACCGTCCGCTGGTCGACCACCATGGCGCCGCAATAGCCTTCGGTCCAGCCGCCGCGTTGCTTGAAGGAGAGGCCGCCGGGCTCGTCGGCCAGGGCACGGAGCGGAAGGATTCCGGCCACTAGCAGGCCGAGAATGGCGCACAGGAGATATTTATTCATGGTCCAAGTCCTTGCCGGACAAGATGGCGGGCGAGTGTCACCTGGACGGGCGCAAGCGACGTGCCGCTGACGCGGGGCTGGCAATCATTTGCGAAGGACACCCACAGCCGTGCGTCTCCGCCCTCGCCAGCCAGCGGCGTTAACGGCCAGAACACCGGGATCAGGGGGATAGAAAAGAGAACCACCCCTTCTCCCCCAGCCACCCGACGATCGTGACACGCCCCACCCCCGCCCGCCAATCCACCCCCTGATCCGCGCCGGTTTGGCGGCGACCGCGCCGGCAGCACCTTGGGCGGCTGCATGGATTCGCCGATGTGATCGAGGATCCGCTCGATCGTCGGGCGGTCCAGCACGAAGGCTATGATCCGCATCGGCTCGCCGCACTTCGGGCAGCTCAGGGGAAGGCATTCGTAGATCCGCACCAGCAGCAGCGCCCAGCAGCGGGCGGCCGCGCGGCGAACATCGGACTTGGGCGCCGGTTCGCCGGACTCGGCCGAGGCCTGCGCCTGCACAGACGGCTCCGGACTTCATGGACCAGGTGGGCCGAGACGTCGACCATGCGCCGCGCCGCGACAGTTGTCGCCGGCGGTGGACAGGTCGCAGCGGACACGCACACTCCCGGACGCCAGGGGGCGGTGGGAGGTGGTGATGCCGACGGGCACTTGTGCCGGCGCAAGTGTCGGGCGCAGTTGGCGCGGATTCAGGAAAGTTGCCCCGGCGCAGGCGAAAGGGAGGAATAGCCGACAGGGGTGAATCAGCGAACGCAGAGGCAAGCACCGGGCCGGGGCAGCACATCAGCGTGGGCTGATAAGTGAGCCGAACGGAGAGCTCAGAAGCGCCGCTCCAGCGCCACAATCCAACCATCGCGACCGTCGGCCACCGCGTCCCCGGGCACATCCCAGCGGCTCCAGACCGCGTGCGCGCGCCAGGGGCCGGGAACGCCCTGCCGCAGGCCGCCGATCGTCAGCGATCCGCTCCACCGACGTGCCGGCGTCGGCGTGTGACCCTCGGCGCCCCACGTGGCGCGCGAAAGTCCGCCTTCGGCGTACCAGGAACCGCCGGCGGTACGCGGGCGCCAACGCACCAGGCCCGAGACCTGTTCACCGGCGCCGCCGAGCGGATGCCCCAGCACCCAGTCGTCGTTCGTGTAGCCGTCGGGAAACGAACTGTTGCTGTACCACAGGACCAGCGGATGGAGCGTCTCGGCGTATTCCACCGCCAGATCCCAGCGCGGACTGACCAGCTCGATGCCGGCCACCGAGGCCGGCGCCGAGATCTCGGGAATGGCGCCGCCCGGTCCGCGCGGCAGGAAATCGGTGCCGGCGTACTCCCACCACAGACGCCCTGCGGCGGCCGGTAGCACGCGCCACGGCGCCCGGACCCAGCGGATCTCCATCTGCGCGGCGAACAGGCGGTCCGTGAGCGGCCCGATCTCCATCTCGCGCCAGGTCGTGCCGGCGACCGGGAAATTGATCTGCAGGAGATCCGGCCACAGCGTGCCTTCGCGCGGCACGGCCATCGCCGTCTGCGACCCTCCGACCCGGAACCAGTCGGTCACGCGCCAGCGCAGGAGCCACTGGAAGAACCACGGTCGATCTTCGCGCACACCGGTCGCCGCCAAACGGTCGACCACCTGCCGCCGGTCGAGCCGGCCGACGCGCAGGAGAAGATGCTCCGGCGCCAGCGGCCGAACGAGCCCCCGCCAGCGAAAGGGCGCCACGCGGCGCGCGGTCAACGCAGGGAATGGCCGACCGCCGCGATCCAGCAGCAGGGCTCCGCCCAGTCCGGGGCCGTCACGCCGCGGCTCCCAGCCGGCGCTCAGCGCCCAGTTCCCCAGCCGGACGCCGCCCGCCGCGCGGACCAGGTCGGCCCGCAGGCCGTCGTCCTGCAGCAGGTACCGCCGTTCCTGCGCCGGGCCGGTGACCGGATTCCAGAGCGGCCACAGCCGCGGGTCAGCGCCCTGGAGATCGGGATCGCCGCCGCCGGCTCCCCACCCCGTCTGCGCAACCGCGCGCGCTGTCGCCCCGGCCCACCAGCGGCCCCTCACCGCCTGCGCGCCCACTTCCGCCGCCGCGTTCCAGCCCGGACCCCAGATCAGCCCCGCTTCGCCGTCCTGCGTGCCGCCGCGGTCGGTGTGCCCGATCAGCAGGCGCGCACCGGTCCAGCCGCCCTCCGCCAGCAACGCGGCCAACCCCGCGGCCGCTTCGCGTTCCGCGGGGTCTTCAAGCGCCGCGCCGATGGCCGCGGTCAGTGTCCGCCATTCGTCGGCGCTGAGGGGTTCATCGATGGGAGGCTGCAGACCGGCTTCGAGCGCCAGGCGCCGCAGGGTCGACCAGGGCACCAGACGGGCGTCCAGATCGCCGGCGCCCGGCAGGTCGGCGACTGTTTCGAAAGCCGGCAGGGATGATGCTGCGGCTCCGGAAACCGGGACGCCGGCCGCCAGCGTCCACGCCAGAACCGCCGCCGCCGTCAGAAGCCGAGTAGCCCCGCGGCCAGCGCGCCGATCAGAAGGATGGGCAGCAGGACGGCCAGAACGACGAGCCCCACCGGCACGATCGCCACCAGCAGCGCGCCCGCGACCAGGACCAGCGGCACAGCCACGATCAGGGTCAGCAGCCCGCCGATCAGCCAGCCCAGGATCTTGAAGGGCAGGATCACGACCATCAGCACGACCTTCAGCGCCAACAAGCCGAGACCGATGATCACAGGGATCAGGATCAGCGCCGCAATCGCTTCGAACATGTCCGTGCCTCCGCCCGACGATCCGTTGATGCCGCCACGCGCGCCCGCTCGGCGCCGCGCCTGATACGGCGCCCGCTGCCTCCGGTTGCGCCGGGCCGGGTCGCCACCTGCTCACGGTTGAAACGGTGGTTGCCTGGCCGGACATCGTACCCCCTCGACGGTCGGAATATTCAGGCCGCGGAGGGCGGCAGAAAACTGGGCGATCGGTCGGATGGCAGCGGCCGGTATGTCGAACCATGGCATGATATCAAAAAAATTGATAGACAATCGCTGACCAAACGTCCTATAATCGGCTTATAGCTGCTTCACTGGCGACACCTCGCGGGTATTGTTGAAGCTCGCGCACTTCCATGAGCTCCCGCGTAGACCGTGAAGCAGCTATATTTTTCTTCCGGTTGCAGGCTAGCACCGCCCCGCCGCGTCCGTCAACGCCGGCAGGCGGGCACCTGGAGCAGCCGGCCCGAAAACGACGGGTCCGGGAGCCTCGAGGGGCGCCCGGACCCGTTTTTCTGCGCAGTCGCCTTCCGGCGACCCGGCCCCGGAGCTTGCCGGCCCCGGAACTTGCCTGCCCCGGAACTAGGGCTTGACGAACAACTTCGCGTCCACCTTGGCGTTGGCCGTGAAGACTTCGGTGCGCATTTTGCCGAATTCCTCGTCGTCGAAGACCAGGCGCTGGCGGCTGGGCAGGTTGAGCCCGTCGAACGCCGCGTACTCGTCCAGGTACATCTTCTGCGTTGCCGGCGCGCCCGACATGGGCGACCTGCCCGGCTGCTGCACCAGCACCGGCAGACCGGTTTCGCCCAGGAACACGATGCGGTAGTCGTCGCCCACGCCGGTCACGTAGATCGGCAGGCACATCTTCCCTTCCACTTCCGTGGGCTCGAGAGCCTGGAACTGGAACGCGCCCGGTTCGCGCATGATGCCCAGCAGGTCGGTGCGCATCTCGTTGCGGGCCTCCTGCAGGTCATCGCCGGTCAGGTCCTGGTTGCCGCGCGGCGACTGCGACCAGCCGGTCTCGCCGGCCACGACGCTGGTCATGTTGCCGAACGGCGTCTTCTGCACCGTATGCATCCGGTCCGGGTAGCTGACGGTCTTCTCGATGGTGAAGGACAGCGCCATGCCCTGGATCGTCGCGTCGAGAACGGACTTCTCGAAGTAGGACTTGAGTCCCGCCAGCTTCGCGGCGCCGCCGGCGGCCACGATGGCGCGGTCGATGGCCTGCCGCCCCTGCTCGAGACTCGCCGGCGTGGCGGCGGGCACGTCGAGCGCGGGCTCGGGGATCGTGATGTCGATCTGGTTGACCGGGCCGAACGTGGTGAAGTCACCGTCGAATTCCTTGTAGTTGCCCACGGCCAGGATGCTCATCTGCCCCGGGTGCCAGGTCGCCTGCACCGCGGTCAGCAGTTCCTGGGGCGTCATGGCGCGCACCTGCGCCAGGTAGTTCTGCAGGAAATCGGCGGGATAGCCGTAGCGCTCGAACATGACCAGGCGATCCAGGATCTCGCGCTTGCTGTCGTAGCTGAACACTTCGGAGTTCAGGATGTTGTCCTTGGCCTGCGCCAGTTCGACATCCGACACCGGCTCGGTGATCATGCGCTCGATCTCGGCCAGGATCGCCGCGGTGGCCTTCTGGCTGGACTCGGACTTGGTCATGGTGAAGGCCGCGAACAGGCCCGGGAACCGCCAGCCCGTGCCGGCCATGCTGCCCACGGAATAGGCCAGACCCTGACGGCTGCGCACCTCGTTGAACAGCCGCGTGGCGAAGCCGCCGCCCAGGATGCGGTTGGCCACCTGCACGCCGGCGTAGCTGGGATCGTCGGCGCGGATGCCGCGCGCACCCATGATGACGGTCGTCTGCGTCAGATCGTCCTTGTCGACGATGTTGACGGTCCGCGGGAAATCGGGGATCTCCGGATCGGCGGGCAGCGGCTCGTCGGCCTTGGCCCAGCCGGCGAAGGCCGCCTCGATCTGATCCACCATCTGCTTGCTGTCGAAGTCGCCGACGACGACCAGGTACATGCGGTCCGGGTGGAACCAGCGGGCGTGGAAGTCCACCATGTCCTGGCGCGTGACGCGCGCGATGGTCTCGTACTCCGCCACGCGGGCCAGCGGATGGTCGGCGCCGTAGACGACCTTCGCCGACTCGCGGCGCGCGATGGTCATGGGGTCGTCGTTGCGGCGGCTGATCGAAGCCTTCTGCTCCTCGCGGGCAAGCTTGATCTTGTCCTCGGGGAACACCGGATTGCGCAGGATGTCCGCCAGCAGCTCCAGACCCAGCGCGGCGTCTTCCTTGAGAGCCGACAGGTAGGCGGTGCCCTCGGCCTGGCCGATCTCGGTCTCGACCTCCATGCCGCGGGCTTCGACCATCTCGTCGATCCGGTCGCCGGTGTACTTCGCGGTGCCGCCGGTGCGCATGACGCTGCCGGTCATCTCGGCCAGTCCGATCAGTTCGGCCGGCTCGTAGATGGAGCCGACGTCGATCGTCGCGCTCAACTCCACGAGCGGGAACTCATGGTCCTCGGCCAGGAACACGACCATGCCGCTGGGCAGTTCGACCCGCTCGTAGGCCGGCATCGCGAACGTGCTCAGCGGGGGAACGGGGATGCTCTCCCAGGGCTTCTTCTTCGCCGCCATTGCGGACGGAGCGGCCGTCAGCACCGCGGCCAGGGCCACGAGCGCCGCCAGCCGTCCGGCCGACAGCGCGCAGGAAAATCGCTTCATGTCCTCAAGTCCTTTCCGGCTCCCGCCACCGGGGCGGGAAGCGTGGTTCCACCCTAGGAATCCTTCTCGGTCTCGATGATGCCGACGGTGCGGTTGGTCGGCACGAAGATCTCGGCGGCGACGCGCTTGACGTCCTCCAGCGTGACGGCCTCGATCCGGGCCACCTCGTCGAAGAGCGTGCGCCAGTCGCCGCGGTAGGTCTGGTAGTAGGCCAGCTGCTCGGCCATGCCGCCGTTGCCGCGCAGGCCGCGGATGAATCCCGCGCGCGCGCGCTGCTTGACCGCCTCCAGTTCGTCGGCCGTGATGCCTTCGGCGACGACCTTCTCGATCTCGGCGTTGATGGCCTGTTCGACGTCGGCGCCGGTCTTGCCCTTGGTGGGGATCCCGAGCATGAGCAGACCGGTTTCGTACTTCTGGCCCGGGAAGCCCGGGAAAGCCATGGCCTGCACGGCGATGTTGTCCTGCTTGACCAGCTTCTCGTAGAAACGGCTGGTGCGCCCCTGGCCGAGCACACCGGCCAGGACTTCATAGACCGGCCAGTCGGCGTGCCGCACGTTCTCGATGTGGTAGCCCGCGATGTACACCGGCTGCGAAGGATCCTGCATCACGAAGCGCTTCTCGCCCAGCTGTTCGGGTTCGAAGGTCTCGACCGGCTCGGGATTGCCGGCGGGAATCGCCGCGAAGTACTTTTCCGCGTACTTCTTCACGTCCGCGAACTTGACGTCGCCGACGATGGCCACGACCAGGTTCGAACCCACGTAGTTGCTGCGGAAGTAGTCGGTGCAGTCGGCCCGGCTCACGTTCTCGATATCGGACATGTAGCCGATGGTCGAGTGGTGATAGCCGTTGGCGATGAACATCTGGTTCTGGAACTGCTCGATCATGCGGCCGATCGGGTTGTTGTCGGTGCGCATGCGGCGCTCTTCGGTGACCGGGCCGTCCTTCTCGGTGTAGAACTCGCGGAACACCGGCCGCGACATGCGCGCGCCCTCGAGATAGGCCCACAGTTCGAGCCGGTTGCTGGGGAAATTGTAGAGGTACATCGTGATGTCGCTGCTGGTCGACGCGTTCAGACCCTGCCCGCCGTTGTTCTCGACGATCTGGCCGAACTCGTTGGTCACGACGAAGGCGCGCGCGGCGTCCTTGGCGGCGGTGAAGGCCGCTTCCAGTTCAGCCAGCTTCGCGGGATCGGCCTGCCCGCCCTTCAGGCGCTCGGCCTTCAGCGCGTCGAAGGCCGCGTCCTCGGCCGCCATCGCCTTCAGTTCGGCTTTGTAGTCGGTGGTGCCGATCTCGGCCGTGCCCTTGAACGCCATGTGCTCGAGAATATGCGACAGGCCGGTGATGCCCCGCGTCTCGTTGGCGCTGCCCACGTTGACGAAGGTGCGGAACGAGAACACCGGCACGTCGTGGTCCTCGAGAACGAGGAACTTCACGCCGTTCTCCAGCGTGAATTCCTGGACCTTGCCCTCGAGATCGAGGTAGGTCTGGGCGCCTGCTGTGGCCGCGGCCAGCAGGAGCAGGCCGGCGCCCAGCAGGCTGAGTCGGCGGAATCGGTCGGGCATGGAAGCCTCCGGAGGTTGGTCCGCGGCGGGCGGAAGGCCCGCGCCGGCGGACGGCACACGTGAAACCGGGCGCAACACCCCGGTCGGGAAATGACGGATGGACGGATCCCGGAAACGTTGGAACGGAACTGCCGGGAATGGGATGGGCGGCAACGTACCATGGGGCCCGGGGATATGTCAAATCGACCACTCTACGCAGATAACCCGGGCGGGTTCCCGATCCTGAAGCCGGAAGAGCGCCGCGCGCGCCCACCGCGCGTCTTCACTGACTTAACCTCAACAGAAACGACCATAATCGACGGTATCGATGGCGAAAGCATCACGAACGGGCGCTGGTGACGCCACCGCCGCACCGGCGATTCAGCGCGCGGGGCGCGACAGGCAGGCGCTGCCGGGGTCGCAGAACCGCCACGGCCGGTCCGCCGCGCGGCGCACGCCCACCCGCGGCGACGCCACCACGAGCGGCCTGTCGGTCGGCGCCGACAACCGCAGGCGTCCGGGCGCGGCCGGAGCGGCTCGTGAGCCGGCGGCGACGGTCAGCCCGTTCCACCCCAGGTCGATGCCCAGCGCCCGGCAGAGGCGACCGGGCCCCGCCGCGAGTTCCCGGTCGGCGCAGCGCGCCGGATCCAGGCCCCTGCGCAACGCCATCCCGCGTCGCCCGGAGAGCGGCTCCAGCGCACGGATCAGCACGGCCCCGGCGGTGCCCGGCGGGCCGGTCACGAAATTCAGGCAGTGGTGCATGCCGTAGATGAAATAGACGTAGGCCACGCCGCAGGGGCCGAACATGATGGCGCTGCGGGGCGTGGAACCGCCGCCGGCATGCGAGGCCGGATCGTCGGGGCCGCCGTAGGCTTCGACTTCGACCAGGCGGCCGGAACAGCGTTGCCCGTCGGGACCGGTGACTTCGAGCACGGCGCCCACCAACTGCTGCGCGACCAGCACGGGATCGGCGGCGAAGAAGGCGCGGTTCAGGTACACGGGCGGCACTCCGGCCCCGGGCGCGCAGAAGCAGCCCGCGGTCTACTTCGCGATTTCCTTCTGGCGGAACAACCAGATGCCCAGGACCGTCGTCAGCAGCATGACCGCGGCCAGAACGAGCACCGACTGGACCTTCGGCACCGGCTCGCGGTGGAACGCGGTCGTCAGCAGCGCGCCCAGCAGCCCCGGCAGATCCTGCGGCGCCGCTTCCGGCTTGGTGATCAGATTCTGCAGGTGGAAGCGCAGGCTCAGTTCCTGAACGCGCGCCGGAATGTTGCTGACCAGGTTTTCCCAGCCGAAAGCGAACAGGATCGCCGGCAGGACGGGCTTCCTGAAGAACGTGCCCATCGCCGCGAACAGCGACGCGTAGGTGAACACGCCCATCGCGATGATGACGAACGTCTGCAGGTACAGCTTGAGGAAGTCCCAGGTGATGACCTGTGGGCCTTCGGTGACCATCACGGCGAAGCACAGGGCCAGCGATCCGCTGAGCACCAGCGTGGAAACCGTCTGCGCCGCGAGCAGGCGTCCCAGATAGATGGCGCGGCGGCGGACCGGCCGCGTCCAGGTGAAGACGATGGTGCCGTCATCGATCATCTCGCCGATCGCCGGTACGCCCACGAACAGCGCCACCACCGGAATCAGGAACGGCATGAAGATGTCGTGCGCCAGCGCGGCCAACTGCATCTGCGCCGTGATGCCCGCCTGGGGAAACCAGATGCGGATGGCCCCGACCATCAGGACCGGCAGCAGGCTGATCAGGCTCAACGAAACCAGGCGGCGCCGGCGCGCCATTTCGCGCAACGAGAACCAGGCCAGCCAACCGGCTGCCGCGAAGCTGCCCTGCGGGCGGACGTCGATGTCCGGCGGCGAAGCCGGGTTCGTCGCTGCCTTCATCCTGCTCACCTTTCCGTCAGGTACTGGAAGACGGCTTCGAGGCTGTCGTCCAGGGTGACGATCTCGTCGACCACCAATCCGTTGCCCAGCAGCCAGCCGGGCAGGGCACGGTAGAAAGCGACGGCGTGGTCGGTGCTGACGACGACACGGTTCTCCTGGTCGACCTGCACGCCGACCACGTGCTCGCGGCCGATGAGGAAACCGGCCAGCGCGCGCGGAGCGGCCGAAACCAGGGCGACGGTCGTCGGATGTTCGGGGATCTTGTCGCGGATCTCGGCCACCGCGCCCTCGGCCAGGACCCGGCCGCGATCCATCAGGATGATCTCGCTGGTCATCGACTCGACTTCGGGCAGGATGTGGCTGGACACCAGCACGGTGCGCCCCTGCTGCCCCAGTTCGCGCACCAGATCGATTGACTGTTTCCGGGACACCGGGTCCATGCCGTTGAGCGGCTCATCCAGGAAGATGACGTCCGGATCGTGGGCCATGGCCTGGGCCAGCTTGATCTTCTGGCGCATGCCCTTGGAATAGCCGCCCAGGCGACGGTTCGCGGCGTCCTCGAGTTCGAACCGCTCCAGCCAGTAGCCGACGCGGCGGTTGATCTCGGCCTTCTCGAAACCCATCAGGCGCAGCATGAGCGCCAGGAATTCGCGGCCGGTCATCCAGTCCGGCAGCGCGTCGCTCTCGGGGCAGAAGCCCACGCGACGGTACCAGCCCACGTCCTGCCGCAGGCGCCGATCGAAGACGCGCACGGTGCCGTGGCTGGGCTCGATCAGGCCCGCGAGCATCTTGAAGAGCGTGCTCTTGCCGGCGCCGTTGGCCCCGAGCAGGCCCACGACGCCCGTGCCCACGCTGAGCGTGCAGTTGTTGACCGCGATGACCTCGCCGAACCACTTGCCGACCCGGTCGGCTGTGATCCGCGCGTGGCTGCTGTCGATGCCGGCGCCCTTCATGACACCACCTCCACCGGGCGGATCTGCCGCCGCAGCACCCACAGGGCCAGGCCGGTCCAGGCCACGACGATGGCCAGGCTGATCCACGGCGAGATCTCGAGGCGCGGCGGGGCGCCGAACAGCAGCGAGCCCGCGTTGTGGTACTGGCCCAGGAAATTCACGGCCTGCAGGCTGCCGCGGCCCAGCCCTTCGGCGATGGCGCCGACGGTCTCGGTGCCCGACACCAGCACGGTCCACCAGACCATCACGAAAACGCTGCGCGTGCCCAGTGACGAAAAGGCCAGCAGCACCAGACTGATGCTGGTTCCCGCGAGCAGGCAGTAGACCAGCGTGCGCAGCGGCGTCATCAGCAGCAGGTCGGGGCCGGTGGCCCCCGGAGCCACCAGATACGAGAAGAGACACAGCACACAGACCGGCGCGAGCGTGATCAGGCAGTAGAAGGCCACGATCGTCAGTGCTTTACCGCCGATATAGTCGAGCAGGCCCAGCGGGCGCGAGAAGTACAGGGACATGCCGTTCTCGCGGCGGTCGGTCGAGATCAGCCCGGCGCCGGTGATGGCCAGCAGCACGAACACGGAGAAACGCTGGCCCTCGATGAAGCGCAGGAAGCCTTCGGGCTCGATGCTGGTCCAGCCGCCGCCGACCAGGTCCATCAGGTTGCCGGCCTTCAATTTGAAATAGATGATGCCGCCCTTGACGATGGCCGGCACCCAGGCCATCAGGATCAGCAGGAACAACCAGCGCCGCTTGAGCGGTTCGGTGATGCCGCGGCGGGCGATGACCAGCCAGGCCGGGTTCACCCGCCGTCCCGACGGTTGCCAGTGCGTGTATCCGCGTTCGTAGACGGGCATCGGTCAGGCCTCCACCATGCGATAGAATTCCTCGGCCAGCGTCACCGGACGGCGGCGCAGGCGCCGCAGCGCGAAATCGCTGGCCGCCGCCACCCGCAGGATGGCGTTGACGCCGGCGGCGGTGTCGAAGCCGGCGCCCTGACGCGCGTCCGGCAGTTTCGAGAGATCCAGCGTCACCAGCAACAACCGGCCGTCGGGCTCGAACTGGGCGCCCAGATCGCGAAGCCCCGCGACGAACGCCTCTTCGTTGCCGAAGCCCTCGACCTCGAAGACCTGCCTCGCCTGGCGAGCGTGGGTGTCGACGGCCTGCCGGGCCAGCAGTTCCCCGGCGCGCAGCACCAGGATCTCGCGGCACACGGCTTCGACATCGGCCAGCAGGTGCGTCGACAGGATCACGCCCAGCCCCTTGTTCCAGGCCAGGTCGCGGATGAGCTCCAGGATGGACACGCGGCCGCGCGGATCCAGCCCACTGGTCGGTTCGTCCAGGAAGAGCCACTCCGGATCGTGGACCAGGGCCTGCGCCAGCTTCAACCGCTGCTTCATGCCCTGGCTGTAGTCCTGGCAGGCCCGGTAGCGTTCGTCGGCCAGGCCGACGTAGTGCAGCACCTCGTGCGCGCGCTGCATCGCGTCACGGGCGGGCATGCCCGACAGTTCACCCATGTAGGCGACCAGGCCGACGCCGCTCATGCCGGGGATGACGCCCCCGCGCTCGGGCATCCAGCCCAGGCCGGCGCGCGCGGCCCGCGCCTGCGTGGCCATGTCCCAGCCCAGGACCGAGACCTGGCCGCGGCTCAGCGGCACCTGACCCAACAGACACCGCAGCAGGGTCGTCTTGCCCGAGCCGTTGGGACCGAGCAGGCCGATCGCACCCTTGTCCAGGGTGAAGTCGACCCCTTTGAGCACCGGCTCCGTCAGATAGGCGAACGTCAGCGCCGACACCTGGATGCCGTACTGCCGGCCGTCGCGGCTGCGATTGACTTTGATGGCGGGCTCCTCCAGTTTAGAGACCGGGAATCGACCTTGAACGATTCCGCGAGCACATTGTTTCAGGTCGCCGGTCGCTTGGGAACCGTTTTTCGACGGCGGGACCGTTCCCTGCCGTTCAGAGGGAGCCCCGCATGTCCGAATCCTGGATCCAGACCGCCGAATCGGTCACCGCCGGCCACGCCGACAAGATTTGCGACCAGATCGCCGACGACATCCTTGACGCCATCCTGCGGGAAGACCGCTATGCCCGGGTCTCCTGCGAGGTGATGGCCACCACCGGCATGGTCATCGTCACCGGCCAGATCACCACCAAGTGCTACCTGGACATCACCGGGCTGGTGCGCGCCACCATCCGCCGTGTCGGCTACGACGACCCCGCCACCGGCTTCGACCACCGCAGCTGCTCGGTGCTGGTGATGCTCGAGGAACAATCCGGCGACGTCTCGCTGGGTGTCGACCGCAAGGGCGCCGGCGACCAGGGCGTGTGCGTGGGTTACGCCACCGACGAAGGCCGCTCGCTGCCCGTCGACATGCACCTGATGCCCGTGCCGGCGCTGCTGGCCAACCGTCTGGCCCGTCGCCTGCAGGACGTGCGCGAATCGGGAAAGGTTCCCTCCCTGTACCCCGACGGCAAGGTGCAGGTTTCGGTTCGCTACCGGGACGGGAAGCCCGAGGCGATCAGCGCCGTCGTGGTGTCGGCGCACCATCGCGCCGACGCGGACCTGGCGCAACTGCGGCGCGACATCAAACGGCACGTGATCAAGCCCGTGCTCGATCCGACCGGATTGCTGGAAACCGCGACGCAGGTGTTCATCAATCCGGTGGGCGCCTTCCGCGAA
Organism: bacterium; assembly: GCA_020049465.1. GTDB lineage: Bacteria > Krumholzibacteriota > Krumholzibacteriia > LZORAL124-64-63 > LZORAL124-64-63 > CAINDZ01. The sequence continues at coordinate 85,874 of JAIFKS010000014.1, forward strand.
GGCGGGCCGCGGGCCGATTCGGGCCTGACCGGGCGCAAGATCACCGTCGACTGCTTCGGACCGGCCTGCCCGCACGGCGGCAGCGCGCTGAGCGGCAAGGATCCCACGAAGCCCGACCGCAGCGGCACCTACGCCGCGCGCTGGGTGGCCAAGAACCTGGTGGCGGCCGGGCTGGCGCGCCGCTGTACGGTGGAGATCGCCTATGTGATCGGAATGCCCGAGCCCTTGTCCGTGACAGTCCACACCTCCGGCACGGGCATGCTTCCGGACAGTGAGCTGACACGGATCGTCCAGGCCGAATTCGACCTGTCGCCGGCCGGCATCATCGAAAGCCTGGACCTGAGACGCCCTGTCTACGGCCCCACCGCCGTGTACGGTCACTTCGGGCGCGATGAAGAAGGTTTCACCTGGGAACGGCTCGACCGCGTGGATAATCTGCGCCGCCACCTGCCGGCGGCCGCGAAGAAGCCCTCGGCCGCCAAGGCGAAGGCACCGCGTCGATCGTCCAAGGGAGGGGCGTGATGGCCGACGAGAAGCGTCCCGAAGGGCCTGGCTTCGCCACGCTGTGCATCCACGGCAAGAAGCATCTGGACAAGCACGAGGTGGGCCGGCCGATCCGCGCCGTGAGCACGCCGATCTTCCAGAGCTCGACCTTCGCCTTCGAGAATGCCGAACACGGGGCCGCCATCTTCCGGGGCGAGGACGCCAGTTACGTCTACACGCGCCTGGGGAACCCCACGCAGACGGCACTCGAGACGGAAATGGCGTACCTGGAGCAGGGCGAGGCGGCGCTGGCCCTGGCCAGCGGCATGGCCGCGGCGACGACCGCCGTGCTCAACTGCTGCCGCTGCGGCGACCACATCGTGTCCGGCGACACGCTGTACGGCGGCACGCACCAGCTGTTCACGCAGACGCTGCCGCGCATGGGCATCGCGGTGACCGAGGTGCCGGCGACGGACCCGGCGAATTTCGCGCGGGCGATCACGAAGAAGACGAAACTGGTCTACCTGGAGTCGCCGGCCAACCCGACCCTGGTGCTGACGGACATCGCGGCGGTGGCGGAGATCGCGCACGCTCGCGGCGTGCCCGTGCTGGTGGACAACACGTTCTGCACGCCGTACCTGCAGAACCCGCTGCTTCTGGGCGCGGACATCGTGCTGCATTCGGCGACCAAGTACATCGGCGGCCACGGCGACACGGTGGCCGGCATCCTGGTCGGCAAGGCGGACTGGATGATGCGGGCGCGCATGGAGATCCTGCGCGACGTGGGCGGCTGCATCTCGCCGTTCAACGCCTGGCTGCTGCTGCGCGGTCTCAAGACGCTGCCGGTGCGCATGGACCGGCACATGGCCAACGCGATGGAAGTGGCCCAGTTCCTCAGCTTCCACCCCAAGGTCGACAGCGTCATCTTCCCCGGGCTCAAGACGCATCCGCAATACGATCTGGCGAGCCGGCAGCAGCGCGGCCCGGGCGGCATGATCAGCTTCATGGTCAAGGGCGGCCGCGAAGCAGGGCGTATCGTGATGGACAACGTGCATCTGTGCACGCTGGCGGTGAGCCTCGGCGACGTGGACACGCTGATCGAGCATCCGGCGACCATGACCCATTCGACGTACTCGGAGGCCGAACTGCTGAAGGTGGGCATCCATCCGGCGATGGTGCGTCTGTCGGTCGGACTGGAGAATGTCGAAGACATCATCGCCGACCTGCGGCAGGCCCTCGCTCTGGTCTGAGACCGCGCGGGCATTGACCGGGCGCGAGCGCGCAGGCTAAGCTGGCCGCCGAAGGAGTCCCGATGTCCCGCCGCCGTGCCAGCCGCCTGCTCGCCGCCCTGTTTCCGTTGGCCGCCACGCTGACGGCCGGCGGAGCCCGGGCCGACACCCCGTCTCCGCCTCTTCCCGAATGGCTGCCGACGCACGGGGCCCCCCACTGGCTCGACCTCGGCGAGATCGCGCTCGGGATCGCACTGGTTCTCGTTGTCGCCGGAATGCTGCGGTACCGCGGCGCCCTGCGTCGCGCGCGGGCGGCCGGTGAAGCGCGCTTCCGGATTCTGGTGCAGGCCGCGCCCTACGGCGTCGTGGTGCATCGACAGGGTCAGGTCCTGTTCGTCAATGACAGCGCGCGGCGCACGCTGCGACTCCCGAACGGCTCGCCGCTGACCGCGAGGGTGCCCGAGGCGCTCCTCCGGCCCGAATCCCCGGCTCCCCCAGGGCTTCCGGCGGACGGCGGGCTGGTGCATCTGGCGCTGGCCGACGGCGCAGGCGTGGATGTGCGCGCCATCACCATCGACAGCGAATTCGACCGGCGTCCCGCGCGGCTGACCTTCATCCGCGACATGAGCACCGAACTGGCGGCGCAGCGTGCACTCGCCGAGAGCCGCGATCGGCTGGAGATGGCGCTGGAAGCGGTTCGCGACGGCATCTGGGAAGTGGACCTGGAGACCGGACGGCTGACGGTCAGCCCGGCATTCGGCTGGGTCATGACGCCCGGCGGGGTCCCGCCCGCGGATCTGGCCGGCTGGCGCGCCCTGGTCCACCCGGCCGACCGGGCCCGGCTGGAGGCGGTGATCGCCGACCACCAGCGGAACGTGACCCCCGCCTACGAATGCGAAATGCGGATCCGCCGCGCCGACGGCAGCGAAGCCTGGGTGCTCGAGCACGGGCGGGTGGCCACGCGCGACGACCTCGGCCGGCCACGTCGGCTGGCCGGCACGGTCCGCGACATCACCGCCCGCAAACGCGCCGAGCAGCGTCTGGAGATGCGCGGAAGACTGGCGGCGGTGTTCCTGACGGCGCGCGGGGACGATCTGAGGAGCAGCCTCGGGACGCTGCTGCAGGAGATTCTCGAGGCACCCTGCTCCTGTGTCGGCATGTTCGACGCGACCGGCCGGCTGCGACTGGCCTGCAATGACTTCACCGCCGACGGCGCCGCTCCCGAACATTCCCTGCTGTCGCCGGACGCTGTGCCGGAAGCGCTGCGGCGCGTGTTGGAAAGTGCCGGACCCCTGATCCTCACGGAGACCGGGGCCGAGACCCCGCGCGCGCCGTTGCTGGGCGTACGGCTCGGCAGCGGCGAGAGGGTGCTGGGCCTGGTGGCCGTCGGCGGACGCGCAGCCGGCTATCAGCACGCGGATGCCGAGACGCTGGCAGGTATCGCCGCCGATCTGGAACCGCTGATCCAGTCGCTTCTGGAGGCGGAAGCCAAGGACGCGCTGCTGGCGCAGGCCCAGAAGATGGAAGCCCTTGGCGTGCTTGCCGGCGGCATCGCCCACGACTTCAACAACATCCTGCAGGCCATCCTCGGCTTTTCCGCGCTGGCGCGGCAGGACGCCGGCGATCCGGAGCGCCTGACAGCCGACCTGGATCGGGTCCAGCGGGCCACGGTCCGCGGACGCGACCTCGTGCAGCGCATCCTCCAGTTCAGCCGCCCCAGTGAACCCGAGGCGCCGCCCCTGGATCCGGTGCCGCTGACGGAGGGCCTGGTCCGGGAATTGAGGGCCGGACTGTCCGGACGGATCAGGCTCGTAAGTCGTCTGGAGGCCGACTGCGGCCGCGTCCGCGCCGCACCCCAGGTGTTGCGGCAGGCGCTGGTGAACCTGACCACGAATGCCGTCCAGGCCATGGAGGCGACCGGCGGCACGATCACCGTTGCGGCGCGGCCGTGGACGGTTCCGACCGATGACCACCGCTTCCCTCCCGACTGGTGCGGCCGCGAAGTCGTCGAATTCTCCGTGGCGGACACCGGGCCCGGGATCCCCGAAGAGCATCGCGCGCGCCTGTTCGATCCGTTCTTCACCACGCGCGAAGTCGGGCAGGGGTCGGGGCTGGGCCTGTCCGTGGTGCACGGCCTGGTCTCGGGGCTGGGCGGGCACGTGACCATCGAATGTCCCGCCGCCGGCGGCACGCTCGCGGCGATCTACCTGCCGCGGGTGCGCGCGTCAGGCCACGCCGCGACCTCGGACCAGCCGCCGGCGTTTCCGGCCGCGACCGAGGGCGCCCTTCGCGGCCGCATCCTGTTCGTGGACGACGACCCTGAAATCCGGGATCTGGCCGTCGTGCTGCTCAGCCGCGCCGGGTTCGACGTGGAAACGGCGCCCGACGGTCTGGTGGCCTGCAAACGGATCACCGACCGGCCGGATGATTTCGACATCGTGGTCACCGACCAGTACATGCCGGGGCTCACCGGCCGGGAGCTGGCCCTGCGCGTGGCGGCGCTGCGGCCCGCGCTGCCGGTGATCCTGGTCTCGGGACTGGACGAACCGGCAGATCCGTCCGTGGCCGGCGGACTGGTGTTCCGCGAGGTGGTCACCAAACCGTTCTTCGGCCAGTCGCTGTGCCTGGCGGTCCACCGCGCCCTGACGACCGGCCCCGGCGGCTCCGGCGGCCCCGGCGGCGGTCAGGCCGGCCGGGTGCCCCTTGACACCGACGGGTAATCCGGTGAAGACTGTCCCCGGAGGTTCGGAATGCCGCGCATCTTGATCATCGAGGACGACGAGGAGATCCGGGATCTGCTCGAGAGCCTGCTCACGCGGGAAGGCTACACCGTGGCCACCGCCGCCAACGGCAAGCAGGGCGTGGCCGCCTTCCTGGCGCAGCCCTTCGACCTGGTGATCACGGACATCATCATGCCCGAGAAGGACGGCATCGAGGCCATCATGGATCTCAGGCGGGGCCGCCCGGATCTCAAGCTGATCGCGATTTCCGGCGGCGGCCGGGCCGAACCGGAGAACTACCTGCATTCGGCGCAACTCCTGGGCGCCAACCGCACGCTGCGCAAACCCTTCACGAACGAGGCGATCCTCGCGGCGGTGAAGGAACTCATCAGCTGACGCCGCTGGCGTCGGAACCCCGGCGGCTCAGCCGTCCAGCAGGCCCGGCTGCCGGAACCACTCCAGCGCGCCCGGATTCGCCAGCGCATCCAGATTCTCCACCGGCTGGCCGGCCAGCGCCTGGGCCACGGCCTTCTCGACGATCTTCCCGCTGATCGTCCGCGGTATCGCGGGCGCCTGCCGGATGTACGCCGGCACATGCCGCGGCGACTCCTCGCGCCGCAGGCTGTCCCTGAGCGCCGCGATCAACCCGGGGGTCAGTTCCCGGCCTTCGCGCAGCACGACGAACAGCGCGATCTTCTGCTCGCCACCCTGGTCCACACCCACCGCCACGCTTTCCACCACATCGGGAAAACGCTCGACGACGCGATAGATCTCGGCAGTGCCGATGCGCACCCCGCCCGGGTTCAGCACGGTGTCCGAGCGCCCGTGGATGACCAGACCGCCGGTCGGCGTCAGTTCGGCGAAATCGCCGTGGCACCAGACGCCTTCGAAGCGCGCGAAATAGGCGCGCCGGTAACGCGTGCCGTCCGCGTCGTCCCAGAAGCCCGTCGGCATCGACGGGAACGGGGCCGTGCAGACCAGTTCCCCGCGCCCGCCGCGCGCCGGCAGACCGTCGTCGCCGAAAACGTCGACGGCCATTCCCAGTCCCCGGCACTGCAGTTCGCCGCGACGCACCGGCAGCACCGGACTGCCCAGGGCGAAGCACGAGATGATGTCGGTGCCGCCGGAGATGGAACTCAGCTGCAGGTCGTCGCCGACGGCGTCATAGACCCAGTCGAACGTCTCCGGCAGCAGGGGCGAACCGGTGGACAACACGGCGCGCAGCGTTTCGAGCCGGTGCGTCTCGCGGGGCCGCTGCCCCAGCTTGGCGCAGGCCGCAAGCCAGCGCGCGCTGGTGCCGAGCACCGTGAAGCGCTCTTCCGCCGCGTAGTCCCACACCACGTTCGACGGCTCGAGGGGATGCCCGTCGTAGAGCATGATCGCGGCGCCGCTGGCCAGGCCGGACACGAGCCAGTTCCACATCATCCAGCCGCAGGTCGTGAAGTAGAACAGGCGGTCGCCGGCGCCCAGGTCGCAGTGCAGCTGGTGTTCCTTCAGGTGCTGCAGCAGGGTTCCGCCGGCCGAATGGACCATGCACTTGGGAAGTCCGGTGGTGCCGGACGAATACATGATGAACAGGGGATGCGCGAACGGCAGCCGCGCGTACGCGGGCCGTGCGTCTTCATGCCCGCGGAGCCAGTCGTCCCAGCGGATCGCGCCGGCGGGCACCTCGCCGTCGGCCTGCAGCACGGGCACGATCACCAGCCGGCGGACCGAAGGCAGGGCCGCGCGCAGTTCGGCGGCCAGGGCCAGACGATCGTGGCCGCGGCCGCCGTAGCGGTAGCCGTCGGCGGCGACCAGCACGGTGGGCTCGACCTGCCCGAAACGGTCCAGGACGCCTGCCTTGCCGAAGTCCGGCGAGCAACTGGTCCAGACGGCGCCCAGGCTGGCGGTCGCGAGCATCGCGATCACGGTCTCCGGCACGTTGGGCAAAAAGCCCGCGACACGGTCGCCCGGACCCACGCCGTCGGCCGCCAGCGCGGCGGCGGCGGCGGCCACCCGGCCGCGCAGGCCGGCCCTGGTCAGGCGCGCGGTGCGGCCGCCCTCTTCGCGGAAGACCAGGACCTCGTCGCTGTCCTCGCCGCTCAGCAGGTTCTCGGCGTAGTTGAGGCGCGCCTGGGGAAACCAGCGCGCACCGGGCATCAGGTGGGCATCGAGCAGGATGTCGGCTCCGGGTCCGTCGCCGACCACGCCGCACTCGCTCCAGACCAGGCGCCAGAAATCGGCGGGTCGCTCGACCGACCAGTTCCACAGATCGTCCTGGCTCACGCCCGCGCAGCCGAAGGCGCGCGCGGCCTGCGCGAAACGCGTGAGACGCGCGTTCGCCACCCGCGAAGGCGCCGGCTGCCAGAGGATCTCGCCGACCGGCCGACTCATCACCGGCCCGCGCCGCCCAGCGGGCGCGCCGGCAGAACCGTGCCGGTCACTTCGCCGAAGCCCACGCGGTAACCGTCTCCCTGGCACCAGGCGGTCATCGTCACCGTGTCGCCGTCGGCCAGAAAGCGCCGCTCGGCGCCCTCCGGCGTTCGCATCGGTTTGGTGCCGCGCCAGGTCAGCTCGAGCATCGAACCGTAGCTGCCCGGATCGGGTCCGCTGATGGTGCCGGACGCCAGCAGGTCGCCCGTGTTCAGGTTGCAGCCGGTGATCGTGTGGTGGGCCAGCTGCTGGGCCATCGTCCAGTAGAGATGCCGGAAGTTGCTCGCGCAGATCCGGTGCGGCTGCAGTTCGCCGGCCGCGTGCAGATGCACTTCCAGCTGGATGTCGAACGTGTGGCGATCACCGGCGGACAGGTAGGGCAGCGGCGCCGGATCCTGCGTCGGCGCCTCGCAGCGGAACGGGGCCAGCGCCTCGATCGGCACCACCCAGGGCGAGATGCTGGTGGCGAAGTTCTTCGCGTTGAACGGCCCCAGCGGCTGGTATTCCCATTTCTGGATATCGCGCGCCGACCAGTCGTTGACCAGCACCAGTCCGAAGATGTGGTCGTGCGCCTGGTCGATGGGCACCGGTTCGCCCAGCGGATTGCCGGCGCCGATGAAGAACCCCATCTCCAGTTCGAAGTCCAGCAGGCGGGTCGGCCCGAACACCGGCGGCGCCTCTTCGTTCGGCTGCGTCTGGCCCTGCGGCCTCACGACCGGCTGCCCGGACACGACCAGCGAACTGGCCCGACCGTGGTAGCCGACCGGCAGGTGCAGCCAGTTGGGCATCAGCGCGTTCTCGGCGCCGCGGAACATGACGCCGACGTTGGTCGCGTGTTCGCGCGACGAATAGAAATCGGTGTAATCGGGCACGCCGACGGGCATGTGCAGTTCACAGGCCTGCAGCGGCCTCAGGGCGCGTGCGCGCAGGTCGCGATCATCGCGCAGCGTGGGCTCATCGAAACTGAGCAGCCGGTGCAGGCGCGCCCTGACCAGCCGGCGCTGCGCCGCCGGCAGCCCCATGAACGGGTTCAGCCACGGACAGTCGAAGACGCCGTCCGGCAGGTCCGCCTCGTCGAGAAGGCCGTCATCCTGGATGACGGTCAGATCCAGCACCATGTCGCCGATGCGCACTCCCACGCGCGGTGCGTCGTGACCGCGCGGGCTGAACACGCCGTACGGCAGGTTCTGCAGCGGGAAATGCGAGTCGGCTGCGACCGGCACGAACGATTTCGCGCGCGGGTCGACGGTCGGGTCCATGGCGCGGGGTCCTTTCGAATGGGAGCTCTAGAGAAGACCGAGCGCGGCCAGATCCTGGCGGGGCTCGTCGAACGAACAACTGCCGAAGGTCGCCACCCGTCCGCTGCGCGACCGCGCGACCGCGGAAGCCTCGACCACGTGTTCACGCCACCCGAACCCGCCGTCGTCCAGCCGGAAGGCCGCAGGATCGGTTTCGGCCAGGCACGCTTCCAGGATCGACAGGTCGTCGCGGCGGTCGAACGCCAGGAGCGCGGCGCCGATCACGTTCAGGAAACCGTACATCATGACCGCCGGCGGATCGGCGAAGCGTCGCACCGGATGGTGCAGCCCGGCCGTGAACTTCAGCGGCAGGTCGCGCCGCGCACAACCGGCGATGACGGCCGCGACGCGCTCCACGGCGGGGAAGGCATCGACCGAGACGCCGCCGCAACGCAATTTGACGCCCAGCTTCGGGAAGGCGCTCCGAGGCCCTCCCCATTCGGCGGCCGCAGCCGCGATATCGTCCAGCGCGGTCTCCGGGTCGGCGCCGGCGCCGATCTCCAGATAGAAATCACGCCCGTCCAGCCCCTCGTCGGCCAGACCCGTGGCCAGCGCCATCGCCGCTCCTGTCGCTTCGGGCAGCGGCATTTCCAGGACATCCACCGTCAACCCGCCCGGACCCGCCTGCTCGCAGGCCACGATCGCGTCGGCTTGCCCGGACAGGGCACCGAGCGCCGTCTTCAGGTCCGCCCCCCCGCCGGCCAGGACAGCCAGGCTCCAGGGTCGGTCGCCGGCGGGAGCCGCGCCGGCCGCCAGCGCCGCCGTCAACGCCTCCAGGCGCGTGGCAGGGACCACGAACCGGCCGAGCATCCAGGCATCGGCGCCGTCACGGTGCCGCGCGTATTCGGCCAGCGCCGGAGCCATGTCCAGCGCCGCGGGCGGGAAAAGTCCCGCGTAGTCGATGAGCCCGGCCAGGAAGGCCCGGGCGCCTGCGTTCACGTTCACGCGTCCTCCAGCCAGGATTCGCCATAGCCCGGATCTTCACAGGCCAGGGCGCCCCGGGCGACCTGCAGTGGGGCAAAGGTGTCGACCATGACCGCCAGTTCGTCGGTGCGCTCGACGCCGATCGACGCCTCGGTGCGGCCCGGCTGCGGCCCGTGCGGCAGGCCGTCCGGGTGCAGCGTGATCGAGCCGAACTCGACGCCCTTGCGGCTCATGAACTCGTCCTTGCAGTAGTAGAGCACTTCGTCCGTCATCACGTTCGAATGGTTGTACGGAGCCGGCACGGCCTCCGGATGGAAATCGTACAGCCGCGGCACGAACGAGCAGACGACGAAGCCGTCCGCCTCGAACGTCTGGTGCACCGGCGGCGGCTGGTGCAGGCGCCCGACAATGGGTTCGAAATCATGGATGTTGAACGCCCACGGGTAGTAGTACCCGTCCCAGCCTACCGTGTCGAGCGGGTGGTGGTCCATGACTACGCGATGGCAGGTATCGCCCACGCGCGTGATGATCTCGAAGTCACCGGTCTCGTCGTGGACCGTCAGCTCGGACGGAAGGCGCAGATCGCGCTCGCAGTACGGGCTGTGCTCCAGCAGCTGGCCGTGTTCGTTGCGGTAGCGGCGCGGCGTCCGCACATGGCCGCGGCTTTCGATCACCAAGTGGATCTGTTCGCCGGCGGCCGGAGCCAGCCGGTGGATGATGCCGCGCGGAACCACCAGGTAATCGCCCTCACGGTACGGAAGACTTCCGAACTGCGATTCCAGCGTGCCGCCGCCGCGGGCGATGTACACGATTTCGTCCGCGCGCGCATTGCGGTAGAAGAACGGATCTGTCGCCGTCGGGCGCGTCAGCGACAGGGACACGTCCTGGTTGAACAGCAACAGTTCGCGGTCGCGCACGGGGCTGCCGCCGGCCGGCTCGAGCCGGTGGGCGCGCAGATGGCGCATCCGCAGGGGCCGTTCGGATTCCGCCTCACGGGGCGTGGTCCAGGCGACGGTCACGGACTTGACCGTGGTCGGCCTCCGCACCGTGTACAGCAGCGACTGCAGGCCGGTGAAGCCCAGATTCCCCATCAACTGCTCGTAATAGAGCGAACCGTCCGCCTGGCGGAACGCGACGTGCCGCTTGGCCGGCAGACGGCCCAGCTTGTGGTAGACGGGCATGACCGGTCCTTCCGGTCGAGGCGCGGGCGCCGACGGCCGGCGCCCTTCGCCCGCGACCGCGGTGCTAGAGATTGCCGCGCAGCGCCTGTTCCTGCTCGATCGTCTCGAACAGGGCCTTGAAGTTGCCCTTGCCGAAACTCTCGCTGCCGCAGCGCTGGATGATCTCGATGAAGAACGTCGGCCGGTCCTGGAGCGGCCGCGTGAACAGCTGCAGAAGGTAGCCGGAGTCGTCGCGGTCGATCAGGATGCGCAGTTCCTTGATCCGCTCGCGGTCCTCCGCCACGTCGCCGACGCGGTCCCAGACGCGGTCATAGTAGCCGGCCGGCACAGGCAGGAAATCGACGCCGTTGGCGCGCAGCGCCGCGATGGTCGCCAGGATGTCGTCGGTCTTGAGCGCCAGGTGCTGCACGCCGGCGGTCAGATTCGCATCGATGTACTCCTGGATCTGGCTCTTCTTGCGGCCATCGGCCGGCTCGTTGAGGGGGAACTTGATCGAGCGGTCCGCCGAGGCCACCACCGTGCTGCGCAGCGCGGAGTATTCGGTGGAAATGTCCTTGTCGTCGTAGGAGACGAAGCGGCCGAGACCAAGCGTGTCGTCGTACCAGCGGACCCAGCGGTCCATCTGGCGGTCGGCCACGTTGCCCACGATGTGGTCGATGCAGGTGAGCCCGGTCGGCTTCCCCTTGATCTCGCGCTTCTCGAACCCGGGCAGGAAACCGCGGTAGCCGCCGCGCTGGATGAAACTGTGGGCCACCTCGCCGTAGGTGCGGATGGCCGCGGTGGTGATCTCCCCGGCAGCGTCGACCGTCTTTTCGGCCGGGCGCAGGGAAACCGCGCCGGCCGCCACGGCGTGGGCGTGGGCGGCGGCGGCGTCTTCGACCTCGAACGCCATGTCGCAGACCCCGTCCCCGTGCAGCATCAGCCAGACGGACAGCGGGTCGTCGTGGCGCAGCGGGGTGGTCAACACCAGGAAGATGTCACCCTGCCTGAGCACGTAGGAGGCGCGCTCGCGGCAACCGGTCTCCGGACCGCGGTAGGCGATCTGGTCGAAACCGAAGGCCTGGCGGTAGAAGTAGGAGGCCTGCTTGGCGTTGCCGACGGCGAACTCGACGTGGTGGATGCGCTTGAGCACCGGGGTCATACGGAGTCTCTCCTTGGCGTGGATAAGGCGGGCTGTCCCGGACACTTCTAGTGACAATCGGTCCCCCTGTCAACCCCGGGACCCCGTTCAGCGGGCTGCGGTCGGCGCTAAACAGGCGCCGGATCGCGCCGATAATGCCAGCAATCGCCGTCGGAGTCTTCACGGCACTCCGTCTCAGTCGCAGGGAATGGCATGACCCGACGATCGCCTCGATTCGGCTGGGCCGGAGTCCGCTTCCGGTTGCCCGCGTCACCGGTGGCCGCGCTGGCGGCGCGGGTTCGTCGCGTCCTGGCCCAACCCGGACCGCGCCGGCGCACGCAGCATGATCTGGAGTTCAGCGAAGAGCGGTTCTCCCAACTGGCCCTGCTGACCGGGGACTGGCTGTGGGAAACCGACGCGGGCGGTCGCCTGTCGTTCGTCGCCGGCAACGTCGAAGCCTACACCGGCCTTCCGGCCGGGGAATGCCTGGGTCGGGAGCTCAGCGCGTTCCTGCCGCCGGAAGAACGCGAATGGATCGCCGGCTTTCTCGGAGCCAGCGCCGAGTTCCAGGAACCCCTGCGCGGCGTCCAATTCTGGTCCAGGGCGGCCGACGGCCGGGACGTCTGCCTGCAGCTGAACGCCCTGCCCGTCTGCGACGCCGCCGGCCGGTGGACCGGATTTCGCGGCAGTTTCCACGACATCAGCGAACAGGCGACGATCAGCGAGTCGCTGCGCCTGGCCAAGGAGGACGCCGAGGAGGCGAATCTCCACCTGGAGCGCGCCGCCGCCCGCGCCAACGAGATGGCCCTCGCGGCCGAGGCCGCCAGCGCCGCCAAGAGTTCGTTCCTGGCGACGATGAGCCACGAGATCCGCACGCCGATGAACGGAATCATGGGCATGACGGCCCTGCTGCTCGATACCTCGCTCGACAGCGAGCAGCGCGAGCACGCGCTGATGGTCCAGTCCTCGGCCGAAAGTCTGCTGTCCCTGCTCAACGACATTCTCGACCTGTCCAAGATCGAAGCCGGCAGGATCGACCTGGAATGCATCGACTTCGCGCCGCGAGCCATCGTGGACTCGGTGCTCGACCTGTTCTCCGTCAGCGCGGCCGACAAGCAACTGGCCCTGACCGGCATCGTCGAGACCGCGGTGCCGGACTCGCTGCGCGGAGACCCGACGCGCCTGCGCCAGATCCTGGTCAATCTGGTGGGCAACGCACTCAAGTTCACGGCCAGGGGCGACGTCACGATGCGCCTGACGGCCGACGCCGACGCCGAAGGGCGGCCTCTGCTCCGCTGCGCCGTGGTCGACACCGGCATCGGCATTCCGGTCGCGAAACAGGCCACACTTTTCGAGGCCTTTTCCCAGGTCGACAGCTCCACGACGCGTGTCTACGGCGGCACCGGCCTGGGACTGACGATCTCCCGCAAACTGGCCCGCATGATGGGCGGCGAACTGGGAGTCGACAGCCGGCCAGGTCAGGGCTCCACGTTCTGGCTCACGACACCCCTGGCCCCCGGCGCCGGCGCCGAGGCCGGCGGAGACGCCGTTGCGCGCATCCGGGAGGCCTGGCGGACCGGCACGGCGGTGGTCGCCGTTGCCCACGGGCCCACCGCCGAAGCCGTGGTCGGCGCCCTGGCCCACGTCGGCCTGACGGCGACCACGCCGACGCCCGACACCCCGCCCGCGGAGTGGTTGTCCAGAGGCCGCCGGTGCGTGCTCGTCACGGACGATCCGCAGGCCGGCCTCGCGGTCGCCGCCGCGCGCCGGACCGAGCCCTGGTTGATCGTGGTCTGTTCCGCCCAGGCATCGGCGTCGGACGATCCGGCCGTCAAACGGCTGTCGGCGCCCCTGCGCCAGCGCGGACTGCTGGCCGCGCTCGAGCCCGACCCGGATGTCGCCCCGGCGCGCGTGGTCCACGACCCGGGCGACGTCGCGGCCGCCACCGGTCAGGCACGCGCGGACGTGGCCGTCCTCCTCGTGGACGACAACGAGATCAACCGCCTCGTCGCCCTCGGCCATCTGCGCCGTCTGGGCTTCACGGCCGACACGGCCACCGACGGCAAGGCCGCCCTGGCTGCCTGCGCGCGGCGGACCTACGACATCATCCTGATGGACTGCATGATGCCGGTCATGGACGGCTACGAAGCGACCCGCCGCCTGCGGCGCACGCCGGACGGCGCGCGGATCGCCATCATCGCCCTTACGGCCGGCGCGCTGGAGGGAGACCGGGAGCGGTGCCTGGCCGCCGGCATGGACGACTACCTGACGAAACCGCTGCAGCGCTCCGCCTTCGAAGCGGCGATGCTCGCCGCCTGCGAGCGCCTGGCCGCTCCGGCGGCCGTCTAGGACCTCCGGTCAGACGCCGTCCGGTGCACGCGATTCCGCTGGCCCCCGCCGCCGCGGGTGCGCTAGAATGCGCACGCCCCCCGGCGCCACCCACGGAACGGAACGATGGAACGGCTTCGCCGCCACCTGCAACGCATTTTCGATCTGCGCCCCGGCGAACCGGTCCTCGCGTTCGAATCGGCGTCGCTATTCTACCTGCTGCTCAGCGCCTATTACGTGCTGCGCCCGCTGCGCGAGGAAATGGGCCTGGCCGGCGGCGTCGAGAACCTGCCCCGCATGTACCTGGGCACCCTGGCCGGCACGATCATCATCGCCCCCTGCTTCGGCTGGCTGGTCCGCCGCTACCGGCGCGAAAAGTTCCTGCCGCTGGTCTACCGCTTCTTCGCCGTCAATCTGCTCGGCTTCCAGCTGGCGCTGCGCCTGTGCGACCCGGACCAGATGATCTTCCTGGGCCGGATGTTCTACATCTGGCTGAGCGTCTTCAACATGCTGGCCGTTTCCCTGTTCTGGTCGTTCATGGCCGACGGTTTCGGCTACCACCGCAGCCGGCGCCTGTTCGGGCTGATCGCCATCGGCGGCACCGCCGGCGCCATCCTGGGCAGCACGCTGACGACGCTCCTGATCGAACGCATCGGCCGCGCCTGGCTGATGGTCATCTCGGCGGTCCTGCTGGAACTGGGAGTGCGGCTGATCGGCCGGCTGGCCCGCCGTTTCGACGCGGCGGGGTACCGCGCCCAGGAACCGCCCGCGCCGACGGTGGTCCGCGGCGACGGCAGCGGCGTGCTGGCGGGCATCACGCTCACGTTCCGGTCACCCTACCTGATGGCCGTGGCCGGCTATCTGTTCCTGTACAGCCTGACCTCGACGTTCCTCTATTTCGAGCAGGCCCACATCGTCGCTGCGCAGGATCTGACCCGCGAAGGCAAGGCCGCGCTTTTCGCGCAGATCGACCTGTGGACCAACGTGCTGACGATCGTCTGCGAGATCCTGCTGACCGGGCGCCTGCTGAAGCATCTGGGCACCGGCAGGGTGCTGGCCCTGTTGCCGGTGGGCACCGCCGCCGGTTTCGCGGCCCTGGCCGCCCTGCCGGGGCTGACCGTCCTGGTCGTGTTCCAGGTCCTCAGGCGCGCCGCCAACTACGCGCTGGCCCGCCCCGCGCGCGAGACGCTGTTCACCACCGTGGACAACGACGTGCGCTACAAGGCGAAGAGCTTCATCGACACGTTCATCTACCGCGGTGGAGACGCCCTGGGCGCCGGCACGGTCGAGGCGCTGGGCGTGGCGGGACTGGGACTGGGGCCGCTGGCCGCCATTGCCGTGCCGACGGCCGGCGTCTGGACCTGGCTTGGCCTGTACCTGGGCAGGCGCCAACGGAAATCGCTGGGCGAAACGGATTGACGCGGGCCGGCGGCGGATTCCCTGTCCCTACACCGGGCCGCGCCGCACCGGCAGCGTCATGCAGCGGCAGCCGCCGCCGCCGCGGGCCAGTTCCGCGCCGCCAATCGTCACCACGCAGCGGCCCGCCTGGTCCAGATCCACTTCGCCGTCCACCACCGACGCGGCCGGAATCACGGCGAAGCCGGCGCGCTCCAGTTCGGCGATCGTCGCCTCGTTGCGGCCGTAGCCGACCACCTGTCCGGGAGCGAGCGCGAAGAAGTTGGCGCCGCTGTGCCACTGCTCGCGCTCCTGCACCCACTCGTCGCCGTGACCGCCGCAGGACAGCACCTCCAGGTCCAGCCCCAGATGCGACAGGGCAGCCGGCACGTTGTCCTCTTCCTCGATCTTCACCACGCGTCCGTGCTCGATGTGGATGTGCACCGTGTCGAAGTGGTGCTTCTGCATGATCACCGGCTCGAACGCCAGGCAGCAATCGCGGTCGAGCATCGTGAACACCATGTCCAGGTGGATGAACGACTCGGGCGATGCCGGCAGTTCCTGCACCACGATGTGCTGGGTGGCGCCCTCGCGCCGGAAGTGCTCGATCAGCTGATCGATGGCCTGACGGGTCGTGCGGGCACCCATGCCGACGACCAGCACTCCGGGCGCCGCCACCAGGACGTCGCCGCCCTCGATGGCGGCTCCCGCGACATCGCCGCCCAGGGTCCGCAGATTCACCGTGCGTCCCTCGAAGCCCGGATGATGCTGGAAGACGGCTTCCATCAGCAGCGCTTCGCGCCCGCGCACGGGGTTGGCCATGTTGCCCACCAGCGCATGCCGACCGATGACCATGCCGCTGTCGCGGCTGAAGAAGAAATTGTGCAGAGGGGGCAACGAGTAGCGTTCCCGGCTGAGGAACCGCGACAGGTTGTCCTTGCGCAGCGGGAGCCCTTCGATCAGGAGGCGGGCCAGTTCGGCCGGCGCCGAGGTCAACAATTCGTCGGCGAGCTGGGAAACGCCCTCGGCCGCGCACAGGCGGCGCACCAGGGGTTCGCGGACCGTGGCGTCACCCAGGATGTCCGCCAGCAGGTCGCGCACCTCGAAGACCCGGGCCCGGCGGCGCAGCACACCCAGCAGTTCGTCGTATTCCTGGTCCACCGCCGCCAGATTCAGGATATCGCTGTAGAGCGCCCGTTCGACCGCTTCGGGCGTCATGTTGGCCACTTCCTGGCCGGGCCGGTGCACGATCACGGCCTCCAGGCGCCCCACCTCGGAATCGACCCCAAATGCCAGCTTCTCGCTCATCGAACACCCCCGCCGCGCCTCCGGAACCTCCATGACCCCGAACGGCGGCGGCCGCATCATAGCCCCCGCGGGCCACCCCGGCAACCGCCGGCGCATCCGCTGATGCACCCTCAAGTCGTCCCGGGGACGGCCGAAAACCACGTGGTCAGGTCAACCGAAAGGATTGGAATCGGTATGGCAGACTACAGGCATCGCCCCCGGAAGAACACACCGCACAACGTCAAGGTCGTTGACGAGGAGAGCGGTCGTGTGATGGGACGCGTGGTGGACATAACGGCCGACGGCATGATGCTGGTGACCAACCAGGAAGTCACGCCGGGCCGGCAGTTCCAGATCCGTATCACCCTGCCGGTGATGGTCCATCACCGGTCCGACGTCTCCCTGGAGGCCCGCGCCGTGTGGTGCAATCAGGACACGAATCCGTCCTTCTACAAGGTCGGCTTCAAGTTCCTGAACATGCCCGGCGAAGAAGGATTCCTGTTGGAGGACGTCATGCACCGTCTGAACCTGGTGGGATGACCTTCCACCGCTGAACCTGCGCCCGGGAAGGAACCGACATGGCCAAAGCCAGCATTCTGCTCGAATCAGGCACCAACGAGGTCGAAGTCCTGGAATTCGTCCTGGGCGGACAGTCGTTCGGAGTCAACGTCCTGAAGATCCAGGCCATCGAGCAGTACGACCCGAAGCGCGTGACCCGCATCCACCTCGCCCACCCGTCGGTCATCGGCACGCTTCGCTTCCGCGAGAACTGCCTGACCATGATCGACCTGGGCAAGGAACTGGACGCCAGCGAGCATGACGGGAACCCGGACGTCGAGGCAGGCAAGCCCCGGAACGGCGAGGGCACGGCCGCCAAGCTGGTGCTCGTGATGGAATTCAACCAGTTGAAGACGGCCTTCCTGGTGCACGGCGTGAACCGCATCCACCGCGTCTCCTGGGAATCCATCAACCCGATGAGCCCCTTCCTGAGCTCCTCGGAAAGCAAGTTCACCGGCTCGCTCCAGATCGAGGGGCGCGAAATCCTGCTGGTGGACATGGAGAAGATCGTCACCGAGATCCTGCCCCGGGGGCAGTTCCAGTACTCGGTGGAACAGGTGACGGACGAGGAACTGTCGCGGCAGCGCGCGTCGCGCACGATCCTGCTGGCGGAGGATTCGGCCGTGCTGCGCAAGCACGTGGCCGACGAGCTTCGCCGGGGCGGCTACACGTCGCTGAGGACGTTCGCCAACGGGCGCGAGTGCTACGACGAACTGACGCGACTGACGGCCGAGGCGGACGCCGCCGGTCGCGCGGTCAGCGACAGCGTCGCGGCGCTTATCAGCGACATCGAAATGCCCGCCATGGACGGACTGGCTCTGTGCCGCTGGGTCAAACAGACCCGGCAAACCCAGGACCTGCCGGTCATCATGTTCAGCTCCCTGATCAACGACCAGATCGTGGGCAAGTGCCAGGCCGTAGGCGCCGACGCCTACATCAGCAAGCCGCAGTTCGTGGAACTGGTGAGCCTGCTGGACCAGCACACGGGACTGCTCGAGCCGGTCGGGGCGTGACAACGCTCCCGCGCTGACCACGCCGCTCGAACGTCGCGGACGCAACGAGGCCCGCCCTTCACGGGGCGGGCCTCCTGCATCGGGGGCACCTGTGAACGACCGCCGGGCGGCCGGGCTCAGTTGCGCACCGTCTCCTTGGCCGCGCCGGCGGCGGCCTTGGCCAGTTCGGCCTTGTTCCATTCGGCGGCCATCGCCAGCAGTTCGGTCAGCGTCCGCCCCTTGCGGAACAGGTCCAGGGCGTGGTCGAGCTGCGTGTCGGCCTCGATCGCCACGCGATACGCCGCTTCCTGCCCGTGCGCCCTCCGCGCCAGTTCGCGCCGGATGCCGCGCTTGAGGAAATCGGCGTTCGCGTTGACCAGCGAGTCGGAGTAGGTCAGCTTGAACACTTCCAGATACTCGCCGATCTTCTCGCGTCCCTTCAGATGGGTCGCGAACTGACGGAACACTTCATCGGTCACCTGGAAATCGGCGCCGATCTGCGGATGGGTCGCCACGTAGTCCACGGCGAAGCTGAACAGGGCCCCGTCGCGTTCGACCGCCACCTCGAAATCGCCCAGGAAGTCCTGGTCGATTTCGATGTCGGGCCGGATCCCGCCGCCGCCGTACACCACGCGGCCGGCGTCCGTGTAGAACTTCTCGAGCTGGGCGCGGTCGACTTCCTTTTCGGCCGGGTCACGTTCCAGGGCCGGGGCGTCGGCTGGAGCGTCGGCGGGGGCTTCGTCCTCGCCCATGCCGGCGACGTCCGGATGCCGCGGGCGTTCCTTGTGGATGGAACGGCCGCTGGGCGTGTAGTAGCGCGCCGTCGTGAGCTTCAGCGCCTCGTCCTCGTCCAGACGGAAGACGGTCTGCACCGAGCCCTTGCCGAACGAAGGCTGCCCCACGACCAGGCCGGCGTCATGGTCCTGGATCGCCGCCGCGACGATCTCGCTGGCCGAGGCCGAGGAACCGTTGATCAGCACGATCATCGGCACCTTGTCGTACACCGCGCCGCGGGCCTGCGAGTAGAACGAGTGGTTCTGCGACCGCAGCCGCCCCTTCGTGAACACGATGAGGTCGTCCTTGGGCAGGAACAGCTCGCTGACCTGCTGCGCCGCCTCGAGCAGCCCGCCCGGGTTGAAGCGCAGATCCAGGATGAGTCCGCGCATGCCCTGCGCCGTCAGCTTGTCGAGCGCGGTACGCACCTCGTCGGACGTCGTGCGCGCGAAATTCTGCACGCCGATGTAGCCGATGTCGTCGATCATGAACGCGTACGGCACGCTCTCGATCTTGATGATGTCGCGCGTGATCGTCAGGGGCAGCGGGTTGGCCGTGCCCGGCCGCTGGATGACCAGATTCACGGCCGTGCCGGCTTCGCCGCGCAGCAGCTTGACCGCCTCCTGGCTGGTGAAATCGCGGCAGGACTGACCCTCGATCTCGATGATCTGGTCGCCGCCCTGCACGCCCATGTAGTACGCCGGCGTACCCTCGATCGGCGACACCACCGTCGGGTAGTGGTCGCGGATGTTGATGGTGATCCCCAGCCCGCCGAACTCGCCTTCGGTGGACATCATCAGGTCCTCGTAATTGACCGGCGGCAGGTAGTTCGAGTGCTCGTCGAGGTCCGAAAGCATGCCCTCGACCGCGGCCTGCATCACCTGGTGGGGGTCCACCTCGTCCACGTAGTTGTTGATGACCCGCTCGTAGACGTCGCCGAGAATCTTCAGATTGTCGTAGAACTCCTGCCGCCGCTGGGCAGGATCGTCCTGGGCCCGTGCCACCGGCGCCACCAGCAGCACGACGGCCAGGGCCAGGCCGCAGGCGACCGTCCTGGTCCACAAACTGTTGTTGCGCATAAACTTGACCGTGCGGTCACCGCTCATTTCGGGTCCACTTCCTTGCCGGGGTCTGGCACCTGTCATCCTGACGGATTCGTTATAGGCCTGTGAGCAAGCTGTGTTCCAGCCCGCGCAACTGTTCCAACGCCGAGGCAAGCATCTGCCCGGGGCTGGCCGCCGCGTCGAGCACACGGAAGCGCCAGGCGGCCTCCGCCGCCAGTGCCCGATAGCCCGCGTGCACGCGCTGATGGAATTCAAGGCGCTCGGCATCGAGCCGGTCCGGAGCGCGGCCGCCGATGCGCGCCAGGCCCTGCTCGGGGGGCAGCAGGCACAGCAGGGTCAGGTCCGGTCGCAGGCCGTCCAGCGCCACGGCGTTGAGCCGGTCGACCAGTTCCGGTCCCAGTTCACGGCCGTAACCCTGGTAGGCGACCGAGGCGTCGGCGAAGCGGTCGCACAGCACCAGCCGGCCGGCGGCCAGCGCCGGGCGGATCGTCTCGCGCACCAGCTGCGCGCGGCTGGCCACCATCAGGAGCAGCTCGGTCTCGGCCGTCATCGAGACGCTGGCCGGATCGAGCAGGATCGCGCGGATGCGTTCGCCGATGGCGGTGCCGCCCGGCTCGCGCACGATCACGGGATCGCGGCCCAGCGCGCGCAGGTGCGCCGTCAGCGACACGATCAACGTCGACTTGCCGCTGCCCTCGGGTCCTTCGAACGTGATCAGCAACCCGGGCCCGCCGGTCCCGCCTCCGCCACGCAGCGCGGAGGCGTGTTCACCCGCCGCGCTCACGACTGTCCCCGCCCGCGCGGGGCGGGCCCCGGCAGCTTGGCCGCCACGTGCACCAGCCGCTGGACGGTGGTCGCCAGCGTCGCGAACGCGAGGAAAGCCAGGATGGGCACCAAAGCCCAACGGCCGATCAGCAGTCCCACGGTCAGCAGCACGACCCGCTCGGTGCGCTGGACCCAGCCCACGAGGCAGGTCTCGCCCACGCCCTCGGCCCGCGCCCGCACGTAGCTGGTGGTCAGACTGCCGACGACCGTGAGGGTGATCAGCAGGAGCGCCAGGCGGTCGGCGCCCTCTTCACCGCCCGAGAAATACCAGGTCAGCCCCGCGAACAGGAACGCCTCGCCCAGCCGGTCGAAGCAGGAATCGAGGAAGGCGCCCCGCTTGGACACGGTGCCCTGACGACGCGCCAGATCGCCGTCGAGCATGTCGAAGGCCGAGCCGAGCAGGAACACGGCCGCGCCCGCCAGCAGACGACCCTGGCCGATCACCACGCCGGAAACGGCGGTGATCAGCAGGCCGGTGATCGAGACCCCCAGCGGACTGAAGCCGGCGCGGTCAAGCGCCGCCACCACCGGGCTGACGAGTCCGCGCGCGGTCGACTTGAATTCGGTCAGTCCCATCACGTCTCTTTCTGGCGGCGTTCACCCGTGCCGCGGACAACCAGAACCAGTTCACCGCGCAGGCGGGGGCCGGTCAGCTGCCGCAGGAGATCGTCCGCGTTGCCGCGCAGCGTCTCTTCGTGGATTTTCGTGATCTCGCGCGCCACCGCCACTTCGCGCAGCGGATCCAGTTCGCGCAGCGTCTCCAGCGTCGAACGGATGCGGTGGCAGGACTCGAGAATGACCGAGGTGCCGCTGTCGGCCAGCGCCTCGCCGAGCATGCGGCGCCGGGCGCCCGTCTTGCGCGGCGCGAACCCGAGGAACAGGAAACGGTCGGTGGGAAAGCCCGACAGCACGAGAGCGGCCAGCACGCTCGAGGGTCCGGGCACGACCGTGTACGGAAGATTCTCGCGCCGCAGCGCCGAAACCAGCGCGTAGCCGGGATCCGAGATGCACGGCATGCCGGCGTCGCTGACCACGGCCACGCGGCCGCCATCGCGCAAACGGCCGATGATGGCCGGCACCGCGCGGGCCGCGTTGTGGTCGTGGAAACTGGCCAGCGGCACCGACACGCCATAGCGGTCGAGCAGCCGCCGGGTGTGGCGCGTATCCTCGGCGTAGACGATGTCCGCGGCCGCGAGCACCGACAGCGCGCGCAGGCCGACATCGCCCAGATTGCCGATCGGCGTGGCCACGAGCTGACAGACCCCCGCCGGCAGATCGGCCGCCGGCAGCAGCAGCGAGGGCGGCGTGGCGTCGGTCAAGACGCCGCTCCGTCGCTGGCGGCGCGCGCCAGCGCATCCATGGCCGCGGCGTCCAGGCCCGCTTCACCCGGCGCCGCGTCCGGATCGACCCGCCCGGGCATTTCAGCGACCGGCGGCAGCCGGCGCTTGAAGGCCATCGCACGTACCCGGGCCGCGATCCGGCTCACCAGCGCGGGCGCGAAACCAAGCGCCGCGAGCTGCCGTTCGCCGAGACGTTCATCGACCAGGTGGTGCAGCAGGGAGTCGGCTTCGGCGTAGCTGACGCCGAGTTCGTCCTCGTCCGCCTGGCCATCCCACAGGTCGGCGCTCGGTGCCTTGGTCTGCACGGCGGACGGCAGGCCGCAGTGGGCTGCCAGCAGCCTGACTTCCGTCTTGTAGAGTTGTCCGAGCGGATTCAGCGCACAGGCATTGTCGCCGTACATCGTGGTGTAACCCAGCAGACCTTCGGTGCGGTTGCCCGTCCCCAGCACCAGGGCGTCGTTCCGCGCCGAGCGGTCGTAGAGCACGATCATGCGGCAGCGGGCCATGATGTTGCCCCGCCTCACGCGCTCGGTCGCGGGCACGGAGGTCATGAACGCATCGGCCATGGGTGTGATGTCCACCTTGTCGACGGCCAGCCCGAGGCCGTCGGCGACCGCCTGCGCATCGGTCAGCGAGGCGGCCGAACTGGTGGCGTAAGGCATCATGACGCCGGTCACGTTCCCGGCGCCCAGCGCCTCGACGGCCAGGGCGGCCGCGACCGCCGAATCGATGCCCCCGGAAAGGCCCACGACCAGACCGCGGCGGCCGGAATCGGCCAGTTGCGCGCGCAGGAACGTCCGGCAGCGATCCAGGGCCTCGGCCGGAGCGATCGCCCAGACGGGCGTGGGCGCGGGCGGGACGACGGGCATTTCGTGGCTCCTTCGGGTCGGCAATAGGGCCGGTGCGTCAGGCGGCGGCTGGGCCGCGCGGATGTGCGCCGGCGCGGGCCGGTCGTTGCGGAAACATACACCCGCCGCGCAGGAAGGAAAACCCTGATGACCCCGGAGGGCGTCGCCGGCGGCGGTCAGGCCTTCTCGAAGTTGTTCAGCGCGTCGATGACCGTCCGGATGTCGGCGTCGTCGTTGTTCAGGTTCGGCACCAGGCGTACCCGACCGGGTCCGAAGCCCAGAACCTTGATCCCGCCCGCGGCCAGGTGCGCGACCAGTCGGACGTCGGCCCCTTCGCCGGCAACGTCGACCATGACGATGTTCGTGTCCACGGGATGCCCCACCGAGAGCCGGGGATGGCTCAGGCCGGCCGCCAGGGCGGAAGCGCGAGCATGATCCACGGCCAGTCGTTCCAGATTGTGGTCCAGCGCATAGAGGCAGGCGGCCGCCAGCAGGCCCGACTGCCGCATGCCCCCGCCCCACATCTTGCGGAAGCGGTACGCCCGCTTGATCGTCGCGCGATCGCCGACCAGCACCGAACCGACCGGCGCGCCCAGCGCCTTCGAGAAGCAGACGCTGACGGTGTCGACCGGACGCGCGAGTTCGGCCAGCGACAACCCGCCGGCGACATGCGCGTGCCACAGCCGGGCTCCGTCCAGATGCACCCGCAGCCCGCGCGCGTGGGCGCCGGCGCCGACGGCGACAACCAGTTCCTGCGGCAGGATGCGGCCGCCCGCCCGGTTGTGGGTGTTCTCCAGACAGACCAGGCTCGGCGGCGCGGCGTGCACGTTGTCGGGATTGAGCGCGGCCTCGACATGTTCCCAGTCGAGCCGGCCGCCGGGCGCCGGCACGCAGGTCATCAGCAGGCCGCTGAGAGCGGCCGGGGCACCGGCTTCGAAGCGGTAGATATGCGCTCCGTCCTCGATCACGAGCTGGTCGCCCGGGCTGGTCTGGACGCGCAGGGCCAGTTGGTTGCCCATCGTGCCGCTGGGCACGAACAACCCGGCTTCCTTGCCCAGCAGTTCGGCGGTCCGGTCCTGCAGGCGGTGGACGGTCGGATCGTCGCCCAGGACATCGTCGCCGAGTTCGGCCGCGGCCATGGCCCTCAGCATGCCTTCGCTGGGGAGGGTCACGGTGTCGCTGCGCATGTCGATGGGTTTCGGAACGCGGGTCATGGGAACTCCTTGCGACGCCGCGGGCGGCGCGCCGTCATCAAGCAGAAACCGGCTTTCCAGTCCGAAGGCCGGAAAACCGGTTCACCGTTGCGGGCGCGCCGGGGTCGGATCCGGCGCGCACGGGGTCGGATCAGGCGCACAAGTGGCCTCAGTCGCCGGCGACCTTGTCCTTCAACATCTTGGAGACCTTGAAGACCGGCACTTTGCGCGACGGAACCGGAACCGAGTCGCCGGTCCGCGGATTGCGCGCCATGCGCTCCTTGCGCTCCTTGACCTTGAACGTGCCAAAGCCCCTGATTTCCAGGTGTTTGCCGTCGACCAACAGATCCCCGATCTTGTCCAGGAAGAGGTCCACCGTCTCGGCGACTTCCTTCTTGGTCAGGCCGGTCCTCTGGGCGATGTCCTCAACGATATCGGCCTTCGTCATGGCGCTCCTCCTGGTTTCCAAGGGCCCCCACGAATTCCCGGGGTCCCGTAACCAATCCCGATTGCCCCGTATTCAAGCGTCCCGCTGCCGGTGCTCCCCACGAGTACAATCCGGATTCTTGAGCATAAGCCAATACTTGTCAAGGGCTTTAATGCCGGAAGGATGATGCGCGCGACCTGTACGGCAGCGCACCCTCCGGGTCGCGGCGGGCAAGTTGCAACATGCCGGCGCCCTCCACCACGCATTCCACACGCCCTGGAACGGCCTCGACGCGGTCCGGAGTTCCCCAGAGTGCCCCGTCGATCCGACTAATTGCTAAACAGATATGGTCTTACGTCGATAAATAATACGATTGCTCAAAAGGGCACCTGCCTTGCAATCCATCCGGCAACGGCGCGGCCGGCGGGGCAGGACCTGAACAACGTGCCACTGCAACTGATCCCCGCTGGCCGAGCCCGACCACACCATCATCGGGCGCAACCGGCGAACTGAAGGAGGCCACTCATGGCTAGCAAGAAGATGATCGTTACTTTCCTGATTCTCGGGCTGGTGGCCGTCGCCACGGGCTGCAGCGACAGCAACAATGCGATCGTCGCGGTCCCTGACACGGCTCCCCCGGCCCTGCCCAGCAACCTCGACGTCGAATTCAACAGCGGCGTGGCCGTGATCAGCTGGGACGCGAACGTCGTCGACGGCGATCTGGCCGGCTACATCGTGACGCGCGAACGCCAGGGCGAGGCCGAGACCCTGGTCGCGACGCCGACGCTGCTGACGAGCTTCGAAGACAGCGCTCCGCTGATCGGCTCGAGCGCCTACCATGTGTACGCCGTCGACACCACGGGCAACGAGAGCGCCGTGGCGACGACCTACCTCATGGTGACGGTCAGCCACAACGACTACGTCCTGGCGGACTGATCCCCGGCCGGAGCTGGTCTTCCTTCGCATCGCGGGCCCCTCGCACCAGCGGGGGGCCCGATTCCGTTTCCAGGAGCCGATTCGCGGTTCAGGCGCCGAACCGGTAGACGGTGTTGGCGACGAGGTAGAACGGGCTGATCACCGCGTTCATGACGACGCCGAGCAGCGGACCCGCCGGCGTGTAGCGCATCAGCAGCAGGAAGCCCACGACGACGAGCATGCCGTAGCTCCGCAGGCGTTCATAGCCGCCGCGAAGACTGTCCGGCAGGAACCGCGTCAGGATCCAGCTCCCGTCCAGCGGCGGCAGTGGAATCAGGTTGAACACGGCGAGCGCCACGTTGATGCCGATGCCCGCCTTCCAGACCTGCATCAGGAACTCGATCGCGGGCGCCGCCGCGTGCGTGACCGTCAACCGGCCGCCGATCGCCGCGGTCACGCCCAGCAGCACGGCCGAGATCAGCGCCAGCAGCAGGTTGCTGGCCGGGCCGGCCGCGGCCACTTTCGGGTGATCATTCCACGGATTCCGGAGCCTCCCCGGATGGACCGGCACCGGCTTGGCCCAGCCCAGCATGAAGGCGTTCGTGAACGACAGCAGCAGCGGCACGATGATGCTGCCCACCGGGTCCACGTGCGGCAGGGGATTCAGGGTCAGGCGGCCCTGATCACGAGCGGTGGGATCACCCAGCTTCCATGCCGTCCAGCCGTGGGCAACTTCGTGGAAGACGACCGAAAACACGAGCACCAGCACCTGGATCGCAATCGTCCCGAAGTCCATCTCAACCATCCCTGCTCAAGGCGGCGCGGCCGGCCAATGCGGTCCAGGCGCGCCACACGGTGTCTTCGTCGAGTGATTCCATCCAGCCGAACTCCGGCCCGCGCGGATCATCGCCCCGTTGCGCGCCGCGAAGGGCGACCACTTCGGGCGCCGGCGGCTTCCACAGACCCGGGTCGGTGGGGCCGAACAGCGCCAGGGTCGGCACGCGGACCGCGCCGGCCACGTGCATGATCCCGGTGTCGTTGCACAGGAACCGGTCGGCATCCTCGAGCAGCGCCGCGGCGACGCCGACTTCGCAGGCCGGCGCGATCATGATCGCCCCGGACGCCGACGACCGCTCCGTCGCGGAATCGAATGCGACCAGCGCCTCCTGGTCCGCGGGGCCGTGCAGGACCAGCACCTGATGACCGTCGGCGGCCGCCCGCCTGGCCAGTGCCGCGAACCTCGGCGCCGGCCATGCGTTCTGTCGTTTGCCGGCGCCCGGATGCAACACCCAGCAACCCGGCCGCAGTTCCAGCCCGCGCGCGATGGACTCGGCCTGCGCACGCTCTGCCGGCGACGGCACGACCACCGTCGACAGATCCCCGGTGGTGATGCCCACCGCCCGCAGCGGCGCCAGACCGTGCTCGATGGCGTGCGTGTCCACCGTCGGCGAGGCCGGCATCTGCAGCGAGAAACAGTGCTCGCTGAATTCCCAGCCGAAAGGTCGACTCGCGGCGCCGACGACGTGGCGGGCACCGCTGGCCAGACCGATCAGCGCGCTGGTCAGCGAAAAGGACACGCTGCTCAGGACGATGGCCAGGTCGGCGTCCCAACGGCGCAGTTCGCGCACGAAAGCCGGCAGACGGCGCAGAGGCCGCTCGAAGACCAGCACCCGCGCGAGATGCGGGTTGTGGCGCACCACACCGGCGTTGACGGGCGAAGTGACCAGCGCCACGCGGGCGCCGGGCCACGTCTCGGCAATGGCTCGCAGAGCGGGAGTGGCGCAGACCATGTCTCCCATCTGGTTGTGCTGCCGCACGACCAGGATGCGCGCCGGGCGCAACGCCGTCAGTTCGGCCGGCGTCAATCGTTCCCGCCGCAGGGCGGTGGCCAGCGGGCGCATGACGAGTTGCTTGGCGCGCCGGGTGGCCGTCAGCCCCATGCGAGGCTCCCCTCACCCGGATACGCCGGACCGGCCGGCCGTACCCTCCGGTTCGCCGCCTGGCACGTCGTTTGCGTTGGCGGGCACGGGCGCCTCCGGGCAGAGCCTGCAACTGCCGATGGATCCTCCGGGGAGACGATGTTGGTGAACCGATCGCGCATCTTGGGCTTCGTCTTCCTCGTGTGGCTGGCGGCCGGTTTGGGTCTGTACGAACTGACCGCCAAATCGCCGCAGTTGACGGGCGCCGCCCTGCCGGGCTGGTGGGCGGCCGAAGAGGCCGAAAAAGCCACCCGCTGGCGGCCGCCGACGGGGCTGATGCCTCTGGACAAGGTGCTGCACGAAGGCGAAGAGGCCGCCCGTTTCTATGCCGCGCTGGTGGCATTCCGACCGGCGCGCGGCGTTCACCTGCGGTAGCCGGCGGTCACTTGCATTAGCGCGGTCACTTGCATTAGCGCGGTCACTTGCATTGGCGCGGTCACTTGCGGTAGCCGGCGGTCCGCTCCCTCTCTTCCAGATCCCTCAACAGCCCCAGATAGGCTTCGTGCCGCCAGACGGGAACCGAGCCCCGCGCAACGGCGTCCTTGACGCCGCATTCGCGCTCGCCGCGGTGCAGACACCCGCGGAATCGGCAATCCAGCGCGGCCGTTTCAAGGTCCGGAAAATAGGCCCGGATGTCGCCCGGAGCAATGTCCCAGGGGTCGAACCCGCGCAGTCCCGGCGAGTCGGCGATGAACCCGCCGCCCGGCACCGGGTGCAGTTCGGTGTGGGTGGTCGTGTGGCGACCCAGGCCGGTGCCGTCGCTGACGTCGTTGACCCGCAGTCCCAGGCCCGGGTACAGCACGTTCAGCAGGCTGCTCTTGCCCACGCCGGAGGCGCCCAGCAGCAGCGTCACCTGGCCCGCCAGCAGCGCACCCAGTTCGGGCAACCCTTCGCCCGTGGCCATCGAGGCGACCACAACCTCATGGCCCAGGCAGCGGTAATATCCGAAGTGCGCCAGTTCGCGCTCGCGGTCGTCAGCGTCGCGGCACAGGTCGATCTTGTTCAGAGCCACCGCGCCGCGAACGTTGAAACGCAGCGCCGCCGCCAGCAGACGGTCGACGAAACCGGTCTGCGGCTCGGGATCACGCACCGACTGGACGACGACGAGCTGGTCGAGATTGGCCATCAACACCTGCTCGACACGGCCGCCGCTGCGCCGGGCTGCCAGGCGCGAAATGCGGTTGCGACGCGGCAGGACCTCCTCCACCACGCCTTCGCCCCCGCCGACGCCCGGGCTCGCATTGCCGACGACGTTCGCGACGCGGACGCGATCGCCGGCCACGACGATCGTCTGCGCCTCCCGGGGGCCCTGCCGGAGCCGCCCGCGGACCCGGCACCGCCAGATTTCGGAGCCTACGGCGACCTGGCAATGGCCGGATCCGGACCGGATCACAATGCCCTCACACGATGTGCCTTCAACGCTCATGCCGACCCTTCGGGACCCGGCGCGCCGCGCGCGGGGCCGTATTGCAACTTGTCTATCGCCCGGGGATGGGTTACGTTGGCAGGCGAACAGGTAGCACAATTTTTCCGCATTCTCAAGGTGGTGCGCCCGCCATGGATATTGTCGAGGTGCTCAAACATACCTCACCCGCGCTCTTCCTGCCCGAACTTCAAGCCACCGACAAAGCAGCCGCCCTTGCTGAAATGGTCGAAGGTCTCGTCTCCGGCACCAGCATCCAGAACGCGGACACGATCCTGCAGATGCTCCAGAGCCGCGAGAACCTGGGCAGCACCGCGGTCGGGCCGGGCATCGCTTTCCCCCATGGCCGCACGCTGGCGGTGCAGCGCCTGACGATCCTCATCGCGCGCTCCGCCAAGGGCGTCGATTTCGACTCCGAGGACGGCGGGCCCACGCACCTGTTCTTCGTGCTGGTGGCGCCGCCGCAGGATTCCGGTCACCAGTACATCAAATCACTGGCGACCCTGATCGACCGCCTGCAGGACGCGG
This sequence comes from bacterium, assembly GCA_020049465.1. GTDB lineage: Bacteria > Krumholzibacteriota > Krumholzibacteriia > LZORAL124-64-63 > LZORAL124-64-63 > CAINDZ01. Next base: position 115,120 of record JAIFKS010000014.1, read on the forward strand.
ACCTGCGCGCCGGTCTGCGCGAAGCGGCAGACTACGAGTCCTTCTGCGCCGCCCTGAAAGGGGTCTGAGGATGCATCCGCAACTGCAGCTGCTGGTCGCCCTCCAGGACATGGACCAGATGATCCGCGAAACCGAGGAGAGCCGCGAGCAGCTCGAAGGCCTCGGCTTCAAACACGAGGGGCTGGCGAATCTCAAGACCGCCCGCGAGGACCTGGCCGGCAAGATCGACCCGAGCCTCGCCAGCTGGTACAAGCGCCTCACCGCGCGCTTCGGCCACGCCGTGGTGCCCGTCGTGAACAACCTCTGCATGGGCTGTTTCGCCAACATCCCCTCGTCGTTCGTGAGCAAGACGAATGTCGACAAGGTGCAGAAGTGCGAAAGCTGCGGACGGCTTCTCTACTGGCCGTAGACGGGCGTCAACCGGCATCGATGAAGAGGGGGCCCGGCATATGCCGGGCCCCCTCTTTGCGCGCGCTGATTTGAGCGTCACCGGGGCCTCTCCGAGGCTCCGGTGACACCCAGGGCCCAGCTACCTGGCCGGAGTCAGCGAATTGAGGTAGCTGATCGACGATTCCAGCAGACCCACAGCGTAGTCCGGATTGTGCACGCCATGGCTGCGATCCTCGCTGCCGACCATCTTGAAGTTCCAGACCGCGCCGGCCAGGTCGGCCGAAACGCCCTGTACCGACAACGACGTCCCATTGGCGTCGACAAGACCTTCGGCCTGAAGCAACGCCTGCAATTCAGCCAACTTGGAGTCGATATCGGCCTGCACGCCTGCGTAGTCGTAATCGTCGCCGATGTCCTCATGGCACACAGCACAGGCCTGGGTGTTGTACACGGTGCCGCCGCCGGATTCTTCCGACAACTCGGCAGTCATCGCGAAGGAGTGACCTCCGACCATGTAACCTTCACCGACGTAGCGCACATGGCAATCGACGCATCCGTCCTGGGTCAAGGTGCGATGGTACGGCGTTTCCTCGTAGACGTAACCCTCGTACTCGTAGCCGTTGGTGCCGAAGAGCATATCGCTCTGCGGCCCATGGTGCGGACCGAAGTAGCGCGAGAGGTTGTTGCTGGCCGTGATGTAGGTCGCCACGTCGCGGCGCGACTGGTGGCAAACGACACACGTATTCCCGGCCCCGATATCATGTGAGACTCCGTTGAGCAGAGTCTGAGCCGTGTCGACACGGAGATTGAAGTCGCTATTCGTATGAGGTGCATGGCAGGTGAAGCAGTGGATGACGGTCGGCGTCTGAGTGGCCGCCGGTGTCTCGCCATTGATGTACTGGATGAAGCCTTCGCTGGCGTGGCACCTCACACACGACGCATTCGTGCCTTCATGTACGGCTTCGCCACTTGCATGGCGGCTCTTGGTCCACTGCAGTTCGATACCGACCAGGAATGTGTTCTGATCGTCATGGCATTCGAAGCAGCTCGACGGCTGCGGCTCTTCCTGCACGATGGTGGTGATTTCCCTGGTGCAGGCCGTCAGGGCCAGCAGGCCCATACAGGCAGCCAAGATCATCAGGTGCTTGCGAGTCAGCGACATTACAGGTCCTCCTTGTGCCAGTCGTTCGTACCGCGGAATCAGTCCACAGGCAATTTGTAACCGACATTCAGCCAGATCACGTTCGAGGTGAAGTAGCGATCGAGCAGGACGTAGTCGTCGTAGTTGTACACGTTGTAGCGCGCACTGACGAAGTAGTCCCGGCTCAGATCGTACTGGCCGTCGAAGGTGATGATCGACTTCTCGACGTCCAGATCCTTGCCCAGGTCCAGGTAAGTGAGGCCGCCGCCCAGCCGCAGGTGGCTCACGCCCGTCAGGTCGACGCGCGCGGTCACGGTGCTGTTGTCTGCGCGGAAAGCGCCTGCCTGGTCCACGTATTCGTCGTCACTGTAGGCGTACTCGACCGAGGCCGTGCCCCAGTCCTTCAACGCCACGCGGGCGAACCCGCTGTAGCGCTTCCCGGTCGCCGTGACGTTCAGCACCGGATACTCGCGGTCGCGCTGCAGCCAGGCGGCGCCAACGGTCAGCGGCTCGATCAGCTTGACCTGCGCGCTGGCCCGCCAGCGGCTCGACTCGACGTCCTTGAGCAGCGTCAGGCTCTCCTGATCGTCCTTCTCGCTGGTCGCGTAGCTGGCGCGGACCTGCCAGCTGTCGCCCTCGCGGTACGAGCCGCCCACCCGCCACGTGTTCGTGTCGGTCAGGGTCACGTCGTCGTCCGTGGTGGCGAAGCCGTAGCCGCCGAAGAGCGAGGCCTGGTTCCGGCGCCAGGTCAGATCGACATCGTTGCGCGTCCGGTCGGTCTGCAGCCCGGTGGCGTCGCTCTCGATCCGGCTGAGGCCCAGCCGGTAACGCAGATCAATGGTGTCCGAGGCGCGCAGCGCGCCGAGGTACTGGAAGTCGGCCATCGTGTACTCGAGCGCGGCATCCTCCAGTTCCTGCGTGCCGTACGAGCCGCGCACGAAGTGCGACAGCCGGCCCGGCAGGAACAGGCAGGGGATGCTCGCACGGGCCGAGAACACGTCGCCACGCCGGTCCATCGCCGCGTTCGTGTCGTCGGTCAGGCGCGAGCCCTCCCAGCCGGCGGCGAACATGCGGCCGTCCTTGCGCAGTTCACCTTCGACGAAGTGCGTCTGCAGGACGTAGTCATAGGTCGTGCCCAGCGACGACACGGTGCCCGCCGGCAGGGCCCAGCGGTCGCCCGCCCGGTCCTGCCGTCCGTACTCCGCGGTCACCCGGAAATCGCGGGTGGGCGTCAGGTTCGCACCGACGCGCCAGTCGCGACGCTCGGCGCTGGTCTGCCCCGCCGCATCGTAGATCTGCCGCGTGCGATGGTGGCGCACCGTCAATCCGCCGAGATCCGCCAGGCGGTAGTTGAACAGGCCGTTCGCGTTGTTGCGGGTCACATCGCGAAGATCCAGGTGGAAGGCATTGCGGTGCCCCGCCGTACCCTCGAGATTCAGCCGCGAGACGGAGAAGCCGTCGTAGATGTCCCAGGCCTCGGGCATGGTGCTCGAGTCGCCCCAGGTCTTCTCGACGGACACCGTGCCGACCTCGAGCGTGCCCCCAACCGTGCCGGCCAGGGCCGGTAGCGCGAGGATCAGCGCCGCGAGCAGCAACGGGCTGCCGAACAGGACTCGCCGTGTGATTTGATTACGCATTCCGCACCCCCTCTACTGGCCACCGTGACACCCGGCCGCGAGGCAGCCCTGGGGCTGCAGAGCGGGTGTCAGGAAAAGCCGGTTGGTGTACGAGCCGTGGATGTCGACGTGGCACTCGTTGCACGCCACACCGGCCCACTGGTTGCCGTGGAAGCTGTTGAACTGGTGTCCCGGCACGGTGTGGCACTGGCTGCAGAGCTGGAAGTGCGGCGCCTCGTACGGCTGCTTGAGCAGCCGCGGCAACGGCGAACCGTGCGGATCGTGGCAATTGAGGCACCCGCCGTCGTCGACCGAGTAGTCGAGCGTGGCCGCATGTTCGTGCGGGAACGGTCCGCGCAGCGCCGCGTGGCACTTACCGCAGGTGGCGTTCACATCGGGGCGCGTGGCGCCGGCCATGCCGTCGTCGCCCGTCAGATGGCAGTCGGTGCAGCTGACCATGCCGTTTTCCACCGGATGGTGGGAAAGCTGGGCGAACTGGCCGCGGACGCCGGTGTGGCATCCGAAGCACAGGTCCGACTGGGCCTGACGCAGCTGCCCGCGCGGAGTGCCGCCGTGCACGAGATGGCACGCGGTGCAGGCCACATCGGCCGCGGCGTGGGCACTGAGCGTCTGCTGGTTGACCTGATGCGCACCCTGGTGGCAGGTCGCGCACACGGCGGCCGCATCGCGGGCCACCAGCTTGCCCGGGTTGGCCATCGGGTTGGCCGCGGGATCGTCCAGCCAGTGCGCGGGCTGCCCGGCATGGCAACTCGTGCAGGAGACCCGGGTCGACACGTCGTTGGCGGCGCCCATCAGCACACGGTGCGGACCCGCGGACAAGGTTGCCGCCTGTCCGTCATGGCAGTCCAGGCAGACCATGGTCTGACCCGTGCCGCCGGCGTCCGTGGACGGCTCCGCAGCCCCGAGCGGCGCGACGTTCCACGTCACGACCACGGCACAGCAGAGCAGGCTGCCCACGAACCATGACAATTTCCTGAAGTCAGCGTCCAAAGTGGAAACCTCTCGGTTCGAGTTGAGCGCCGTTTCGGTCCCATCGCTTCATCGCGGGATTAACCTAGTGGAGAGTTAGGTTATCGCGTGAGACTGTCAAGAGCTTTAGTTGAAAATTTAACAATAGTCAACCAAACGCTTCCAGTTTAACGACTTCCGCAACGAAAACGAGTTTCGTTCCCACCTCTGGGACACAGCGAAGCGGCTCCCATTGGGAGCCGCTTGCAAGGACCATGACAATTCAGTGACGGGGTCTTTCCCTGCCGTTTAGTCGTCCACTCCGGACAGGGCGCCGGCGTTGGCCACCACCCTGGTGATCCTCTCGACGATCTCTTTCTTCTCGCCGCCGTCGTCCTTGACGCCGAGGTCCTCGCGCGCCCAGGCGCTCTGCGGGAAGGGCCCGAGACTCTCCAGTTCCTCCCAGCTCGTGACCCCGGTTTCCTTGCGGAAGACCAGTTCCCCGCCTTCGGCGCGGTCGACGGTGATCAGATCGCCCCGCCGGATCTGCTCGCTGCAGATGAAATGGCTGATGGGCGTCACGATCTCCTTCTCCACGACCCGCTTGAGCGGACGGGCGCCGTACTGCACGTCGGTGCCGGTCTCGACCAGATAGCGTTTGGCCTCCTGGGTGATCTCGAGCAGGAACGGCTCGGCGCACAGCAGCGACCGGTGGTGCACCTGGGCGATGAGGATGTCCAGGATCGCGTACAGGTGCTGTTCCTTGAGCGTGTGGTAGGTGATGATCTCGTCGAACCGGTTCAGGAACTCGAACGGGAAGACCTTTTTTGCCGCCCGCATGGCGGCGTCTTCCACGTCCCGGTCCAGCTTGGCCTCGCAGACGCCCGTGGAGAAGCCGATCCCGTTCTGCGACAGGTGAGCCCCCATCGCCTCGCTGCCGACGTTGGACGTCAGCACGATGATGGACTGCCGGAAATCCACTTCCTCGTTGTTGCCCAGCACCACGGTGCCGTCCTCGAGGATGCCCAGCAGCAGGTTCCACAGCTTGGGGTGCGCCTTTTCGATCTCGTCGAACAGGATGATCGACAGGTAGCGCTCGCTGTCGGGCGGGAACAGCCGGCCGAGTTTGCTGTCGGCCTCGCTGATCATGCCGGACTGCGCATCGAGCGCCTTGCGGTGGTGGCGATCGATGTTCTCCTGCGACAGCAGCGGCCGGATCTCGCCGCCCACATAGCCCGGCGGCGAACCCAGCAGCTTCGAGATGTTGTAGTGCGCCGAGTATTCCTGGCAATTGATCCGCGTGAAGGCGCGGCGGTTGCCGAACACGGTTTCGGCCAGGGCGCGCACCGTTTCGGTCTTGCCGACGCCGGTGGGCCCCATGAACATCATCGTCAAGAGCGGCCGCTCCGGATCGTGCACGCCCGCGATCAGCCGGCTGAAGCTGTCGGACATCTTGTCGATGGCCTGCGGTTGGCCCACGACCATCTTGTTCATGTGCGCGGTGAAGCGGGACAACTGTTCGTTGCGCTTCTCGAAGCGGAGGATCTTCACGTCCGTGTCCTGTCTGTTGACGCCAGGTCGGCACGGGGCCGGGACATCCTTGTCCTCGGACGGTATGGGAGAACCCGTCCGTGGCGCCATGATCGGTCATCCACGGAACGGCTTGAGCGCAATTGCAATGAAAAGGGGGCGCAACCTGTGCGCCCCCATGGCATTGCGGTGGTCAGGAATCTTACAGCCAGGGCTTCGCCAGGTAGGAAGCCTGCGCCTGGCCGGGCTTTTCGACCCAGCGATCGTCGATGCGGGGCCGGACCGGGCTGTGGCGCGTGACGTACTGCTCGACGGCCTCGGCCTGGCTGACGCCGGTCGGGGTGATTTTTTCGGCCGGAATGGTGGTCAGGAAGTCCAGGCCGCTGTTGCCTTCCATGAGGAAGTCGGTGATCACGACATCGTATTCGCGATCCGGATCCCAGGGCTCGCCCCCGATTTCCAGTTCGACCACGCGGTCGCGGTCGGGCCGCGACAGATCGAGGACCACGCGGGCGCCCGACAGCAGGATGCCCCCGCTTCGGCCTTCCACGCGCGACTCGATGAGGCGCCGCACCATCCGGCCGTCCATGGTCACGATCATCAACTCGTTGCCGAAAGGCATGACCGAGAAGATGTCGCGGGTCGTCAATTCTCCCGCCTGCAGGTCGGCGCGCAGACCGCCGCTGTTTTGCACCGCGAGGTCGCCCGAGAACCGTTCGCGCATCGCATCGGTCACCAGGTTGGCCATGAGGCTGCCGCCCGGGTTGCCGCGTCCCAGCGTGACGGCGCTCGAGCCGATCACCTTGGTCATTTCGGCTTCGGCCAGTTCATGGTGCGGGCGGATGACGGAAGCGATCCCGGCATCCGGCCAGATCTCGTCCTCGAACAGCGTGATCAGCGTGCCGTCGGCATGGGCGCCCTCGTACCCGACCAGGGAACGCGTGGCCCGGTCGATCAGCAGTACGGCGTGGCCGAGGCTGCTGCCGTTGCCGAAGCTCTCGAAGCACATGGTGTGGTTCACGGGATCGATCCAGGGTTCCTTGTAGCCGCGGTGGGTGTGGCCGCCCACGGCGATATCGATGCCCGGAACGGCGTTGACCAGTTCCATGAGATTCATGCCGCCGCGCGAGTAGTTGGACCCGTAGGTGCCCTCCTGCCCGCGCTCGGCCTCGCCCTGCGCCGCGA
>JAIFKS010000050.1 GCA_020049465.1 bacterium
GGCTGGCTGTTCACCGCCGGCATCGTGCTGTTCAGCGGCAGCCTCTACGCGATGACGCTGTCCGGCCTGCGGCCGCTCGGGGCCGTCACGCCCATCGGCGGCGTGTGCCTGCTGGGCGGATGGCTGTCGGTCCTGGTCGCGGCGTGGCGCCTGCGCTGACGGCCGTTCAGCGGCCGCAGGTGACCCGCGAACGGAATTCCCGCCCCGCGGCCGTGACCGTGAGCACGTACGATCCCGAAGGCAGCCGTCGTCCGGCCGCATCCCGCCCGTCCCAGACGACGTCGTTCTGGCCGAAGACCCCCGCCTGGGCGACGGGCCCGCGCACCAGCCGTCCGCGCAGATCGTGCACGCGCCAGCTCACGGCCGACGGCGCCGGCAGGGTCAGCCGGAAGGTCACATACGAATTGAACGGATTCGGCCCCACGGACAGGAACGTCGGCGTGTCCGCCAGGACCTCCAGCGCGACCTCGCGGGTCTCGAACGTGCCGCGGCCCGGGTTGCCGATCGTCAGCGTCGCGAGATGCCGGCCCGCGGCCAGATCCGCCGCGCCGGCGGCCAGGCTGACGGTGACGGTCTCGACGCCCTCGCCGGGCACGGTTCCCGCGGCAGGCGCCACGGTGAGCCAGGACTGGTCGACGGCGGCCGTGAAGCCCGCCGGCACCGTCCCCGGATTGGTCAGCGTGAAGTCCCATGACGACGGGGTGAAGGGCCCGCCGGACGGACCATCGACCTCGATGCCGGCCGCCGGGGTGACGGCGAACGCGCTGGCGGCCGGGTCCAGCAGCGCCACGTCGACGGCCCCGGTGGCTGCGGGATCGAGCCAGTCGGTCAGACGCGTGGTGCTGGTGCCGCCCCCGTCCCACGACCGGTTGAGCCAGCCGTACCAGTCGGATTCGTTGTTGCCGCAGGCGGCGAAGCCGCCGTGGAGCTGGCCCACGATGCGGTGGTCGGCGTCGAACAGCGGCGAGCCGGACGATCCCGGCTCCGTCGTGCCGAGATCCCAGTCGACCACCCGCAGATGCGTGCCGTCGCCGGGCTCGAGGTTCATGGTGTACGAGGTCTGGCGCACGGCCGCGTTCTCGAACGAGATGCTCTTCTCGTCGGAACTCGGGTGGTGGATGCCGACGGCCGAAGTCGGCAGCGTCGCGCCGCGGTACCAGCCGGCGTAGGTCACGCCGAAGGCCGGGGCGGGTGTCTCGTCCAGTTCCAGCAGCGTGAAGTCGGTGGTCGCCCAGGTGGCGCGCAGCGTGGACCCCGAGGTGAACTGCGCCAGCGAACCGCCGCCCTGCTGGCCGCAGACGGGACTCTCGTAGTTCCAATAGACGACCACCGAGGGCGCGACGACCCCGGTGATGCCGCAGTGGTAGGCCGTCAGAAGATAGGGCGTCCCATCGAAGGACGTGTTGTTGACCATCGCGCCCGTGCACATCAGCGAGCCGTTGATCGAGATCAGCCCGACCGAAGCGATCTCATCGCGCCAGGCATCGCCTTCGGCACACACCACATCGACGTTGCAGAGGCCGGCCTTGGCGGCCGGTGAATCCCCGAAGAAGCGGTAACCGCTGTTGATGAAGCCGAGTTCCAGCAGCGGCTCGACCGTCGCGTCGGCCGGCACCGTCAATTCGACCACGACCGCGTCGCCGGGCACGACCGGCGTCCACAGTTGCCCGTGGTCCGCGTTGTCGCCGTCGTCGAACACGACGGCCGGACCGTCGCCGACGGCCGGACGCACGATCAGCGTGGCGCCGCGCGGGAGCCAGTAGACGGGAAAGCCGAGGTTGATCGACAGCGCGCCCGGCGAAGCCACGTCCAGGCGCCAGCGGCGCTCGCCGCCAGGCAGACGCTCCCAGCGCCCGTCGCGTTCGGGCGTCAGCCGCACGGCTTCCGGCAGCGCGAAGCGCCACGGCAGCCCGGCCTCGTCGCGCCACGCGTCCTCGACCGCGAGTTCCGTCGCCGGCGGCAACGACACGGTGACCCGCTCGGCGGCGCGCGCGGCCGGCGGCACGGCCGCCAGCCAGGCCAACGGGATGAGCGGAAGCGCGAACCGGACCAGCCTCGCCGACGCGGCGAACCGAAGACCCCTGAACTTCATTGCGACTCCTCCGCGGCTTCGACGGCCGTTGACGCCGGTGCCTGGCCCCGGTATCCGGCCGCCGCCGTCGCCTGCCAGGCGATGAACCATCCCAGCCAGATCTGGGACAGGTAGTGCTTGCGATCATTCAGGCGCGACCAGCCCGAAAGCCAGGAGCCGGCCATGAGCAGCGGCTGCCACCGATGCAGCCCCACGGCGCGCGCCGCGTTCAGCCACGGCACCGCGGCGATGAAGGCATGGCCCGAAGCCGCGTGGTCCTTGTGCAGCGGCTGCCAGTGCGGCGTCGGGAACTCGGCGCTCGGGCGGTCCGCTCCCAGCCCCCTCTGCACGGTCCACAGGATGGGCAGTCCCACGACCATCGCTTCGAAATTCGCGCGGCCCCAGCGGCTGAACGGGCCCGAGCGAACCCAGGCGTCCACCGCGGCCACGGCCAGCCAGACCAGGAACCAGGGCCTGTTTCCCAGTTCATAGCCAACGCGCGAAACGCGATTCGAAGCGGCCGAACGCACCTTGCGCTCGTGCCAGTCGGACACGGCCGCATCGAGGCCCGAGTAGACGACCACGCCGGCTCCCGCCACCGCGGCGCCCAGCATCAGAAAGGAACGACGGCTGTACTGGCGGCGCCAGTGCGAACCCGTGCCCCGGAACAGGGGCGCCGACCGGCCGCGCCGCCGCCGGAATCCCGGCGCCGCCAGCAGGGCGCAGACCAGGACCAGGCCGGCCGCTATCCACATGCCGACGTTCCACTCCGGCGCGCGCTCACGCCGCGTCCATTTCTTCGACCAGCCGCGCAACTTCGCGCGCCAGCGCCGCCGCGCTGGTCAATCCCGGCGATTCGATGCCCACCAGGTTGATGAGTCCGGCCAGATCGCCGTCTTCACGCTGCACCACGAAGTCGTGGAACCCGGTCGCGACCAGCTTCGGGCGCAGGCCGCTCATGCCGGGCACCAGGTCGTCCGGTTCGAGCCAGGGCAGGAAGCGCCGGGCGCCGTCGCAGAACGCGTCGCGCCGCGCCGGATCCACCCGCCAGTCGAAGCCGGAGTCGCGGGGATCGGTCGCCAGATGCTCGACATCGGGCCCGATCTTCATCTGACCTCCCAGGTCCAGGCACAGGTGCACGCCCAGGCTGGTGCCGTGGCGCGGCGGCACCGGGTAAACCAGGCGGTTGATGCGGCCATGGTGGGCGCTCGCGATCGAGAAGTAGTTCCCCTTGACCAGATGCTGATTCCAGCCGCGGGCGTCCACGTCCACGCCGGCCAGGGCGGCCACGCGATCGGCCCACAGGCCGGCGGCATTGACCACGATGCGGCTGGTGTGCGTCCAGCCCTCGTGTCGACCCGGCCCTGCGGCGGAAATCTCGACCTTCCAGACACCAGCGGCGGGCCACAGCCCGGTGACTTTCGCGGCGGTCATGACCTGGCCCCCGTGGTCGGCGACAACGTGCGCCCAGGCGCGGGCCGCGCCTTCGGCGTCGACGATGCCCGTGCGCGGCGAATGCAGCGCGGCGCACGCCTTCACGTCCGGCTCCAGACGGAGCAGGGCCGGACCGTCGATCAGGAGCAGGTCCTCCACGCCGTTGGCCGTGCCCAGGGCCAGCAGGCGCTCGAGTTCAGGCACCTCGTCCGGCGTCGTCGCGACGATCAGCTTGCCGCATTCACGGTAGCCGACATCGGCCCGTTCGCAGAACGCCTTGAGAAGACGCCGCCCTTCGACGCAGAACCGGGCCTTGAGCGATCCGTTGGGATAGTACATGCCGCCATGGGCGACCTCGCTGTTGCGCGACGTGGTGCCGCGGCCGAGGCCGTCTTCCATTTCCAGCAGGACGGTGGTCAGTCCACGGGACGACAGTTCGGCCGCGACAGCGCAGCCCACGATGCCCCCGCCGATGATCGTGCAGTCGATGTCGTGCATGTCTCCTCAGCGGCCCGGGTTGCGGGACAGCCAGGTCTCGTATTCGGCGTATTCGTAGGCGCGCGAACCGATGTACGTCGCCACGCGCAGGATGGACTCCGGACCATGGTAACCGCGCAGCACGACCAGCCGCCGCCCGTCCGGCGCCAGGAACAGGATGGCCGGCGGCTGCTTCACGTCGAAGTGCTCGGCGACGGCGGGCATGTCCTGCATGTCGACCCGCGCGGTCACCAGATGCTCTTCCAGGTAGCTGCGCACGCGCCGATCGGTCCAGGTCTCGCGGTCCAGGCGCAGCGACGAGGTGTTCCAGGCCGCCGCGAAGTACATCAGCAGCGGCCGCTCCTGGTGCCGCGAAGCCGCCTTCGCCTCGCGGTAGTTCAGCCAGGCGATCGCCGGCGCCTCTGCCGCCGAATCAGCGGGGATGTCGCCCGCCCGCGTCGGCGCGGCGGCATTCGGGCCGACGCCCATGCCCAGCAGCGCGGCGAAAAGCGCGGCGGCCGCGCATCGGAACCGGCGGGATGGCATACGCGTCATCGGTTCTCCAGGCGGACGGCGGGCACGGGCCACGGCCAGTCCGCGGGCACGGGACATTCCAGCGTCAGCGGGCTGCCGCCCACCGGGTGCGCCACGGTCAACCTGTTCGCGTGCAGCGCCACGCGGTGATCCGGCAGGCGCTGGCTGCTGCCGTACTTCACGTCCCCCAGCAGCGGATGGCCGGCCAGCGCCAGCTGCGCGCGGATCTGGTGGCGTCGGCCGGTGATCGGCCGCACTTCCAGCAGGCTGAAGCCCGACGCGGATTCCAGCACCCGGTATTCCAGCCGCGACTCCCGCGCCCCGGGGAAAGGGACCTTTTCCGCCCTGGTGACGCCCTGCGCGTCCCCCGCCGGGGCGAGCCAGTGGCTGAGCGGCCCGGCCGCCGGCTCGGGCGTGCCCGCGCAGATCGCCAGATAGATCTTCAGGACCTCGTCGTCACGAAAACACGCCGACAGCCGCGAGGCGGCCTTGCTGGTGCGGGCCAGCAGAACCACACCGCTGGCGTTGCGGTCCAGCCGGTGCACCAGCCCGACGTACACGTTCCCCGGCTTGTGGTACCGCTCCTTCAAATAGGCGCGCGCCAGATCGACCAGCGAGATGTCGCCGCTGGCATCTCCCTGGGACAGCAGACCCGCCGGCTTGTCGACGGCCAGCAGGTGGTTGTCCTCGTGGATGACGTGCAACGGCATAGCGACTCCCGACGCGGCGGTGATCATTGTACGGGCTGGATTGCCCGCCTGACAACCCGCGCCTTCCGGCCTATGATAGCCGGGCTATGATAGCCGGGCCTGCTCCCCGACGCAGCGCCGGTCCGTTGGCCGGCAACGCTTCCCGCCGTGCCGGCCGGCCCGGCGCAGCCAAGGAGATCCCCGCATGCGAACCATGCCGCGGACCCTCATCTCCATCCTGATCTGTGGGCTCCTCGGCGGCTGCCGCGGGCAGGAGCAGAACGCCGCGGACGCCATGCCGCGCCTGACCAGGGAACCGGTGGACATGCAGAAGCTGACCTATCCGATCACGGCCACCGTCGACCAGACCGACGACTACCACGGCACCATCGTGGCCGATCCGTACCGCTGGCTCGAGAACGCGGACGCCCCGGAGACCCGGGCCTGGGTCGAAGCCCAGAACAAGGTGACCTTCGACTACCTGGGAGCGATCCCCGAGCGCGCCCGATTCACCGCGCGCCTGACCGAACTGTGGAACTATGCACGCTACTCGGCGCCCTTCAAAGAGGGGGATCGAACGTTCTTCCAGAAGAACGACGGCCTGCAGGCGCAGTCGGTCCTCTACGTGCAGGATTCCCCGACGGGCGAACCGCGGGTCCTGCTCGATCCGAACACCCTGAGCGCCGACGGCACCGTGGCGCTCGGCGGCGCCGCGATCAGCCGCGACGGGCGCTATCTGGCCTGGGCCACCAGCGTCAGCGGATCGGACTGGCGCACCTGGTACGTGCGGGACATCACGACCGGCCAGGACCTGCCGGACAAGGTGGAGTGGAGCAAGTTCAGCGACGCCTCCTGGGACCATGCCGCCGAAGGCTTCTACTACAGCCGCTACGAAGCGCCCGGCCAGAGCGAGACGTTCGAGGGCGCCAACTATTTCCAGAAGCTCTATTACCACCGGCTCGGCACGGGGCAGGACCAGGATGTGCTGGTCTACGATCGCCCCGACCGGAAGGACTGGGGCTTCGCCGGCGAGGTCAGCGATGACGGCCGGTACCTGGTCATCTCCATCTGGCAGGGTACGAGCCGCAACAACCGGCTCTATTACAAGGACCTGCGCGACAAGAGCAAGGTCGTGCGCCCCCTGTTCGACGCGTTCGACGCCGCCTACGAGTTCATCGGCAACGAAGGCCCGGTGTTCTACATCCGCACCAACAAGGACGCGCCTCGCGACCGCGTGATCGCCGTGGACCTGGCCGAGGCCGCACCCGGGAATTGGCGCACGATCGTGCCGGAGGGACCCGACCCCCTGGACGGCGTCAGCCTGCTCAACCACAGCCTGGTGCTGACTTACCTTCACGACGTGGCCAGCCAGGTCCGGTTGGTCGGCCTGGACGGCGCCGCCCTGGGCGTCATCGAACTGCCGGGACTGGGCACGGTCGGCGGCTTTGGCGGCCGGCCCGACGACACCGAGACCTGGTACACCTTCGACAGCTTCCTGAGCCCGGGCGAAATCCACCACTACGACTTCCGCACCGGGACCAGCACGCTGTTCCGCCGGCCGGAAATCGCCTTCGATTTCGCGTCCTGCCAGACCTCGCAGGTCTTCTACCAGAGCCGGGACGGGACCCGCGTGCCCATGTTCATCGTCCATCGGCGCGATCTGGTCCTGGACGGGACCAACCCGACGCTGCTGTGGGGCTACGGCGGCTTCAACGTGTCCGAGCAGCCGGCGTTTTCGGCGGCGCTGCTTCCCTGGCTGGAGAAAGGCGGCATCTACGCGGTCGCCAACCTGCGCGGCGGCGGCGAATACGGCGAGTCCTGGCACCAGGGCGGCATGCTGAAGAACAAGCAGAACGTCTTCGACGACTTCATCGCCGCGGCCGAATACCTGATCACGCGGAGATACACCAGCGCCAACCGGCTGGCCGTCTACGGGGGCAGCAACGGCGGCCTGCTGGTGGGCGCCGTGGTCAACCAGCGGCCCGGACTGTTCGGGGCGGCCATCGCCGAAGTCGGCGTCATGGACATGCTGCGGTTCCAGAAGTTCACCATCGGCTGGGCCTGGACCAGCGACTACGGCAGCAGCGAGGATCCGGAGATGTTCCCGGTGCTGCACGCCTACAGCCCGTACCACAACCTGAAGCCCGGCGTGGAATATCCCGCGATGCTGGTGATGACGGCGGACCACGACGACCGCGTCGTGCCCGGCCACAGCTTCAAGTACGCGGCGCGGCTGCAGGCCTGCCAGGCAGGCAACCTGCCGGCCCTGATCCGCATCCAGACCAAGGCCGGCCACAGCGCCGGCAAGCCCACGGCGATGGTGATCGAGGAGCACGCCGACCGCTATGCATTCCTGTGGCGTGCGCTGGGAATGAGCGGAGCCGACGCCGGGCATTGACGCTGCAGGGCGCGACCCTGGTCAGGCCTCACGCCGCGGAGCCGGATTCCCGGCCATGAGCAGCGCGCCCACCAGCAGGGCCAGCCCGGCGAGCGCCCGTCCACCGGCCACCGCTTCGCCGAACACGAGCCACGACACGACCACCGCCAGCGGCACCTTCAGATTGTTGGCCGCCGCCAGGAACGGAGGCCGCGTGCGCGCGGCACCGCGGTTCCACAGGTAGAAGCCGAGGGCCGTCGGCAGCGCCCCCAGATACAGCAGGACCAGCAGCGAACGCACCGACCAGCCGGCGAACGGGTGGTCGCCCAGCAGGGCCCCCACCGGCAGCGCGGCCACGGTCACGGCCGCGGCGCCGGCATACATCCACGCCACCAGCCCGGCATCCGGTGCGCCGGTGCGCCGCTTGAGCACGGCGAACCGCAACTGGCCAACGGCGAAACAGAGGTTGGCGCCCTGCAGCAGCACGATGCCCGGCCAACCCATTTCCGCGCGGGCGCTCTGGACGGTGACCAGGGCGGCCCCGCCAATGGCCAGCAGCACGGCCGCCAGGTTGCGCAGACGGCCACGGCCGGCCAGTCCGCCGGCCAGGAGCATGACGAAGAGCGGGGTGAAGATCGTCATTAGCGCGACCACCCAGGCCGCGAGCCAGCGGAACGACGCCACGTAGAGCACATACATCAGGCCGAACTGAACCGCGCCCAGCAGGGCCGCGGCCAGTCGGGCGCGTGGCTCCGCGACCTGGCGCCCGGCCAGCGGCAGGAAGATGAGCGCCGCCACGACGAGCCGGCCGGCCGCGACCGCCACCGGGGACAGGCCCGCCAGTTCGCCCTTGATGAGGCCGAACGAGAAGGCCCACAGCAACGAAGCGGCCAGCAGCGCTGCCACTAGCGGACCAGCGTCAGGGGAACGGTGCGGACGTCGCCGCCGGCGCGCAGCCGCGCGTAGTAGGTTCCCGAAGCCGCCGCCCGCCCCTGGCGGTCGCGGCCGTCCCAGTCGACGCCGTGCTCCCCGGCCGCGAACGGGGCTTCGGCCAGCACCGCCACCAGCCGGCCGGCCGCGTCATACAGGTCGAGCCGCACGTCCAGGTCGCGTGGCAGGCTGAAGCGCACGGTTGTCCGCGGGTTGAACGGATTGGGAGCCGCGCCCAGAAGGTACACCACAGCCTCGGCCTCCGGCACGTCGCTGGTGCCCTGGAAGCGCTTCTCGCAGAGCACCCAGTTATCGGGATCCAGCGACAACCCGGCCGGATACGACGGCACCTCGAACGCGTACCACTGTTCGGCCTGGTCGTTCTGGACCACGAAGGTCAGCGGGCCGTTCTCGGTCTCGATGCGGACGTCGAGCGGCATCGTGAACAGCCCGGTGTTGAACTGGGACTGTTCGATCCGCAACCGCACGCGCCAGCCGGCGCCGGCCGGTTCCCTTACCCAGGCATAGTCGTAGCGCGGGAAGTACTCGCTGTAGATCCACTGCTGGAAAAAGGCGGACAGGTCGAGGCCGCAGGCCGCCTCCATCACCGCCTGGAACTGCGCCGTGGTCGCGCTCGCGTAGCCTCGCTCAGCCCGGTACTGTTGCAGGCCGGAGAAGAAGTCGGCATCCCCCATCACGTGCCGCAGCATGTGCGGCACCCAGCTGGCCTTCAGGTAGGTGAGGTAGTAGTCGAAGATCGCGCTGAAACTGCCGGGATTCTCGACGAAGATCGTGCCGCCCCCCATCCAGCGCGCGGCCGCCATCTCCGCGTGGTAGGAAGCGGCTCCGTAGCGGACCTCTTTCCAGTAGGCTTCCATCCAGGTGGCGAAGCCCTCGTTCAACCAGATGTGCGAGAAGTCGGCGCAGGTGATCAGGTCGCCGAACCACTGGTGACCCAGTTCGTGGGCGATGATGTATTCCGGGTAGGAGCCGATCCCCAGACTGGTGCAGGTCTGGTGCTCCATGCCGCCGCCCCAGGTGAAATGGGCGTGGCCGTACTTCTCCAGGACGAACGGGTATTCGCCGAAGGCCTGGGCGAACGCGCCGAGCATGTCCACCGTCGGCGCCAGTCCCACCGTGGCGGCGGCCAGTTCCGAAGGCACGACGTAGTGCACGACCGGCATCGTGCCGCCGGCCAGCGTCTGGTACTCATCGTTGATGATGGCGTAGGGGTGCGCCGTGATCGACACGAGGTACGGGGCGATCGGGTAGCGTTCGCGCCAGTGGTACGTCGATTTGCCGGCCGCCGGCGTGGTCACGCCCTCCAGCACGCCGTTGCTGGCCACGATCAGGTTCGACGGTACGGTCACGTCCAGCGCCACCGAGTCGGCCTTGTCCGTGTTCACGTCCTTGCACGGCCACCACACGCGGGCGCCATACGGCTCGCTCAGGGTCCAGACGAGCGGCTGGCCGCCGTGGCTGCTCCATCCGAAATAGGAACTGGTCGGATTGCCCGCGTAGTCGATTTCCACCGAGACCGTTTCACCGGCGGTGTAGGTTCGGTCCAGATCGATCGTCAGGATGCCCGCGTCGTAGGCCAGCGTCGCGGGCGACCCGCCGGCGCGCGCGGCCGATGCGCTCAGCTGGAAGCTGAAGTCCAGCTGCATCTGCGACAGGGACGCCGCCGTCACCACGGCCTCGACCGTGGTGGTGCCGGTGAGGATATAGGTGGCCGGATTCACATCCAGGACCAGCCGATAGAAACGCACGTCGTAGGCATCCATCGCCTTGTCGGCGCCCGGCGCGCGTTGCTGATCCAGCTGCTGCCGGAGCATCCCCGCTCTCGCCTTGCTTTCGGCCTCGCGCAACCGGTGCTGGCGGCTATGGTGAGCAGCGCTCCAGGGCGCAGCCCCGGGCAGGGGCGCCAGCGGCGTGAGCGGGCCGACGGCGGCCCCGGCCGGTGCGGACATCGGCAGCGCGGCCAGCAGCAGCGCCGGCAGGATAGACCGCGTCCAGGACAGCGGTCCCCGGCGGGGAGGACGATTCATGACGCACACTTTCGGAATCGGGTCGGAAAAGCGCCGGAAGCAGGCCCGCGCGGGCCCGCTCCGCACCTGATGATACACCGGATCGGGGGACAGCCACAAGCCGCCCACCTGATCAACCGATCGTCCCGAGCCGTTCCGCCAGATCGCAGATACGCGTCGAATAGCCCCATTCATTATCGTACCAACTGATCGTCTTGAGTGTTCGGCCGGCCATGACGCTGGTGCAGCCAGGGTCGAAGAGACACGAGTGGCTGTCGCCGACGACGTCGGTCGACACCAGCGGATCGACGGCATAGCCGACGATGCCCTTCAGCCGTTCCGACTCGCTGGCCTCCTTCAGGGCCGCGTTCACCGCCGCCACCGTGACCTCGCGCGTCATCACCGAGACCAGGTCGACGGCCGCACCGCACGGCGCCGGCACGCGCATCGCCATGCCGGAGAGGCGGCCCTTCAGGTGCGGCAGCACTTCACCCACCGCCCGCGCGGCGCCGCTGGTCGTCGGCACGATGTTCAGGGCCGCCGCGCGGGCGCGGCGCAGGTCGTTGTGCGGGGCGTCGACCAGGCGCTGGTCGCCCGTGTAGGCGCGCGTCGTGGTCATCAGCCCGTGATCGAGACCGAACTCCCGGTCCAGCACGCAGACGAGCGTCGCCAGGCAGTTCGCCGCCGATGAGGCGCCGGACACGATCCGGTGCTCCGGCCGGAGCGTCTCGTCGTTGACGCCGAGGACGATGGTCGCGTCGACGTTGTCCCTCGCCGTCGCCGTCAGGATGACCTTGCGCGCGCCGGCGGCCAGGTGGTCGGCCACTTCGGCGCGCCTGCGGAAGAGACCCGTCGATTCGACCACGACGTCGACCTCCAGTTCCTTCCACGGCAGGCCCGCGGGGTTCCCGACGGCCGTCAGGCGCGCAGCGCCGCGGTCGGTGACCAGACTGCCGTCGACAACCTCGGCGACACCGGGAAACCGTCCCCGCACCGAATCACGGCGCAGCAGGTAGGCCATCGTTTCGGCGTCGGCGAGGTCGTTGATCCCCACCACGTCGACCCCGGGCCGGCCCTGCAGGATACGGAACACCGTGCGCCCGATGCGGCCGAAGCCATTGATCGCAACTCTCATGTCCGAAACTTCCTTGGTCATGGTCGGGGCTTCGTACGCGGCCTGCGCCCCATCCTGCCCGGCCTGCGGCTCCGGTGCCACCGGAAACTGGCGTTTTCCGGACTCACCGGCGATCATGCGCGATTGTCCATGGTCGCGGCATCTGGTATGTCTGGCGTCCGGAAGTCAGGATATTCCGGAGGTGCGGAGGCCCCGGCCCGGCAGCCCTCCGGCACGTGAAAACCCGGCGGAGGCCCCTCGGCGCCTCCGACCGGCTGCAGGGAGATCCCGAAAATGCCCACCTATGAGTACAAGTGCACCCGCTGCGGCGAGATCACCAGCGAGTTCACGCCGATGTCCGCCCCCCGCCGCAAGCGCTGCCCGCTCTGCCGCTGCAAGGTCGAACTGCAGATCACCGGCGGCCTCGGCATCCATTTCAAGGGCGAAGGCTTCTATGTCAATGACTCCCGGGGAGCGGCCCGTTCCGGCGCCAAAAAGGATGGCGAAAAGCCGGCCGACGGCAAGCCCGGCACCGCCGGGACCGGAGGCGTCGCGGCGGAGGCCACCCCGAAGACCGGCGGTGCGGGCGAAAAGCCCGTCGCTTCCGGAGGTGGCACGGTCCATGATGGCAAGAGCAAGGGCAAGGTCGGGGACTAGACCGTTCGGGGAGGCATCGGCATGGCATCGGAGCTGATCGCGGTCGAACTGGACGGGCGGCGGATCGAGATGCCCTCAGGCATCACCGTCCTGCAGTATCTGGAACAGTCCCACCCGACCTGGCTGCAGGGCGACAACCCCGTGGCCCTGGCCTCGATCAACGGCCGGCGCACTCCGCTGGCCGAACCACTGTCCGGCGACGAACGCGTGCGCCTGATCCGCATGCGCGACCCCCAGGCGCAGAGCACCATCCAGCGCACGGTCCAGTTCGTGGCCGCGGTGGCCGCCGAGCAGCTTTTTCCAGCGCACCCCCTTTATTTCCACTTCAGCTACGACAGCGGCATGTACTGCGAACTGGAACGCCCCGAGCCGCTGACCGTGGATGAGATCGCGCTGCTGGAAGTCCGTATGCGCGACCTGGTGGCCCAGAACCTGCCCCTGACGCCCCAGCGGTTCGGCCTGCGCGCGCTGCTGAAGATCTTCCGGAGGCGCGGCGACGAACGCGCTCAGCGGGCAGCCAAGTACCTGCGGCGCGACACCCTGGTCATGTACGGCATGGAAGGCGCGCAGCTGATGTACTACGGCCGACAGCTGCCGTCGACCGGCTACCTGAAGGCGTTCCGGCTGGTGCCCGAATCGCCCGGCGTCGTCCTGCTCGCCAACGCCAAAGGCCAGCCCGACGTCGTCCCCGCCTTCCATCGCCAGCCCAAGCTGCTCGAGACGCTGCGCGAGGACGCCCGCTGGGTCGACATGATCGGCGTGCCTGACACCGGCCGCCTGAACGAGGAGATCGTCGAGGGCCGCACCGGGGACCTGATCCAGGTCGCCGAAGCGCGGCACAACCAGTTCTTCGTCGAAACCGCCCGCCGCGTGGCCGACCTGCCGCAGGCCGGGCGTCTGGTGCTGCTGGCCGGTCCCTCCAGTTCGGGCAAGACCAGCAGCGCCAAGCGCCTGATGGTGCAGCTTCGCGTGCTGGGACTGCGGCCCTTCGCCCTGTCGCTGGACAACTATTTCGTCGACCGCGAGGCGACCCCCCGCGGCCCCGACGGCGACTTCGACTTCGAGTCGCTGGAAGCGCTGAAGGTCGATCTGTTCAACGAACACCTCGAAGCGCTGATGGCCGGACGCGAAGTAAAGCTGCCCGAATTCGACTTCCGCAGCGGCTGCGGCAGGGAGAGCGCCACGATCACGCGGCTGGCGCCGGGACAGCCCCTGATCGTCGAGGGCATCCATGCGTTGAACCCGGCACTGACGCCGGCTATCCCGTCCGAGGACAAGCTGCTCATCTACGTGTCGGCGCTGTCCCACCTGAATTTCGACAGCCACAGCTACATCAAGACCACGCACAGCCGTCTGTTCCGTCGCATCGTGCGCGACGCGCAATACCGCGGCTACACCGCCAGCCAGACGCTCGCGCGCTGGCCGAAGGTGCGCCACGGCGAGGAAGCGCACATCTTCCCGTTCCAGAACAACGCCGACCTGTTCTTCAATTCCGGTCTGACCTACGAATTGCCCGTCCTGAAGCTGTGGGCCGAACCGCGCCTGGCCGCCGTCGAACCTGATGACGCGTTCTACTTCCTGGCGCGGACGCTGATCGAACAGCTGTCGCTGCTGCTGCCCATCGACGCCAGCCAGGTGCCGCCGACGTCGATCCTGCGGGAGTTCATCGGGGGTTCGAGCTTCAGCTACTGAGTCGCGGTCGACGGCAACGGTGGGGGAATCTCAGAAGACGAGATTGCGGAGCGCGGAGTAGAGTCCGGTGAGGATCAGCACGCCGCCCATCACGCACATGACGCGGTCGAGAGCCTGCGCGCTCAGTCGCCGACGGCTCGTCGAGAGCAGCCAGAGCACCAGGGCGAACCAGGCCACGATGCCCAACCCGGCGGCCACCGCGAATCGCCAATCGGGAACCGTCGGCGCCAGGCCGAACGACATCGCGACGGCCAGGAGCGACAGCCAGTTCAGCGGAACGGCCGGGTTGGCGGCCACGAGAGCGGCTCCGAAGCGGAATTCGCCGAACAGGCTCCGCGTGGGCGGGGCCACCGCGGCGGCGCCCCCGGCCGGCGCCGAATGGCGGCGCAGGAGGTACACGCCGAGCCCGATCAGAAGTGCGCCGCCGGCGATGCGGGCGACGATCACGCTGTCCGGCCAGCGGCCGGTCACCCAACTGGCGCCCCTGATCACGGCGAAGCACCAGAGCCCCTCGACCAGCGCGGCGCCGATGGCCAGCGCCAGACCGTGGAGATAACGGCCGGACAGCCCCCGCTTGATGACGAGAACCGACACGGCGCCGGCCACGGGCACCGAGCCGAGACTTCCGAGAACGAATCCCCAGGTGAAGACCGAGACCATGATCAGTTGAACTCCCGGCGCGCGGCGTGCAGATCTTCGATGGTGTCGATCTCGCGGCAGGCCAGGCCCGCCAGATCGACCGCCGCCACTTCGTGGCCGGACCGGATGAGTTCGACGAACGAAGCCTCGTAGAATTCGTCCGTCCGTCGTTCGACCATCTGGCGCCGGCGCATCACCGGCCACAGCGCCGCGACGAAATCGGGACTGAAGATCTCGATGCCCACGGATTCGCCGGCAGCCTCGGCCGGCGCCAGCCCCTTGCCGAGGTCGGCCACCAGGCCACGCGGATCGAGACGGACCTTCATCTCCTCCGCGCCAATGGCGCCCTCGGTGCGCAGTCCCAGTCGGCTGGGGGCGGGATGAGAGAGCAGTCGGTCCAGAACAGCCCCCTCGAACATGATGTCCGCGTCCAGCAGCAACAACGGCTTGTCCGCCGCGCACTCGGCCAGCATCAGGGACCATTCGTTGTTCGTTGTCGCGTAGTCGTCGTTATGGACGAAGCGGATGGCGGCCGCGGGGAATTCGGCGGCCATGGCCAGGCGGATCATGTCGCCGCGGTAGCCTTCGACGATCGTGATGTGTTCAAGACCCCGCTCACGGAGCAACCCCACGGCACGTGACAGGATCGAACGACCACCGACATCGAGCAGGCACTTGGGCCGATCATCGGTCATCGGACGCAGTCGCGTCGCCTGGCCCGCGGCCAGCAGGACGACCTGCATATGCGGCTCCTTTGTTCCCGAGCAGTCCCGGCCAGCGGTCGCCGGCGGCCCTCAGTCCCAGAACCATGAGTCCCCAGCCGGTCCCGACGACCAGCGCGAACCGGAAATACCATTCGGGCCGGCCCGCCAGCGCGGCGGCGATGATCAGCGTCAGATGGGTGGAAGACCCGAACAGGACCGCCAGACGCATCACCGCGCGTCGACGCCCCATCCAGTCGGCCAGGGGTTCGTCCACCTTCCCGGCCGGCCTGTCCGCGGACCCGGAGTACCAGAGCCTGACGTACAGGGCGAAGACGCCCACCAGCGCGCGGTCCAGACGCCGGCTGCCCTGCCCGCGCCAGACGGCCGCCTGCTCCTGCAGTTCCGCGAGCTCCCGGTGGGGATCGCGCCGTCGCCCGTGGACGTGCTCCACCCATTCGTTGCGCAGACGGTCGAGCCGCGAGCACCACCAGGCGACGCTCAGGCCGGCCGGCACGCCCCAGACCCAACTGAACACCGGGTCACCGCTGCGGACGGCAATGCCATGGAGCAGGGCGATGATCACGGCCGACTGGATCACGTAGTCGGCCAACCCGTCCAGAATGTAGCCGGTCAGCGAACCGGAGCCGCGCACGCGGGCCAGCATCCCGTCCACGCAGTCGACCACGTTGACCGCGAACAGCAGCCCGGCGCCGAGCAGCAGTCCGGATCCGGTGCCCTGCCAGAAGGCAGCGGCTGCCGCGAGGCCCGGCACGAGATTGGCGGCCGTGACCTGGTTCGGCGTCACCCGGGTGGGCGCCAGCAGTTTGACGATCAGGAATGCAGGCGGCCGGTAGACGAAGACATCGAGGGGCTCTTCCAGTTCCGGGCCCTTGAGCATCCGCCGGTACTCGTCCAGCCATCCGGAAAGGACGGCGTTCACGCGGTTTCGCCCAGGGCGTCGAGCGTCACTCCGCAGCGCTCGACGACGGTGCGGATCGCCGAGATCAGAAGCTCGTTCTCGGCTTCGTTGCCCAGGCTGATGCGCGCATGCGCGACGAACTCCGGTTCACGGAAGAATTTGACGATCAGGCCCTGATTCGCGAGTTCCCGTTCGAGGGTTTCGGCGATCGGCAGCGGCATCCGGACGAGCACGAAGTTGGCTTCCGATTCGTAGATTTCGAAGCCCGGACGGCCGCGGAACAGGTCGTAGAACTTCCGGCGGCAGCGGTCCATGCCGGCCGCGATGCCGGCGTAGTACGCCGGGCTGTCCAGCGCCGCCAGTGCCACACGCTCGGACAGCCGGTTGTAGCCCAGATAGCGTGCGCAGAATTTCTGGAACGTCGTCAATCCGGACCCCGCCATGGCGTAGCCGATCCGCACTCCGGCCAGCGCGTAGAGTTTGCTGAAGGTCCTCAGGATCAGGAGATGCTCGAACTCGGCCAGCAACGCGCTGTAGTCGTCGACTTCACCGTGCGTGAATCCGAAATACGCCTGGTCCAGCACGAACGGCACCCCGCGATAGGCCTCCAGCAGGCGGCGGAGTTCGGCCCGGCCCAGCACATTGCCCGTCGGATTGTTCGGCGAGGCCACCAGGATCAACGACGGATTCTCGGTGCGCCGCTGGCTCAGCATGGTTTCGATGTCGTATTCGAACCGCAGCGGCGAGCGGCGGATCGGGTATTCCACGGACAACCCGCCCACCTCGGCCGCCACGGCACGATAGTACCACCACGACGCCGAGGGGATCAGGATCGTGCCTCCGGCCGGGACGTAATGGTGCACGGCCTCCTTCAGGATGTCCTCGCAGCCGTAGCCGAGAATCACCTGGTTTTCGTCGATACCGTGGTCCGCGGCGAGCCGAGCCGACAATTCGCTGTAGCTCCCCTGCTGGAACGCCCGGGTGTAGTTGAAGAGAAGTTCCGGATCTGCGCCGCGAAGCGCCTCCAGGCACGCAGGCGCCGGCCCGTAGCGATTCTCGTTCCGGTCGAAGAAAATGGGGTGTTGCACGATTTTCCGAAACCTCTTCTGGATTTCCGCACCGGAACAAAAAGCCCAGGCCTGTACCTCGATGGCCCGGGTGCTTACCCGCCAACATCCGCCGCCCGGATTCGTCCCCGGAGTTCCCGCCGGGAAGGGTTCCCGATCCAGCCCGGCCGGAATCGGTCATCGGCCGACCCGGGGATCGGCTCAGGGAACCAGAAAGTGCTCCTGCAGCTTCTGCACCGCAAGAGCGGATTGATCCTCGTTCGTCAGAAACGACACCGTCGAGAGCGATGTGGCGATCATATGGATCTCGACGCCGGCATCGCCGGTAGCCTGGAAAACCGTGCCGGCGATGGCCGGACGTTCGCTGAAATGGGGACCATATATGGAGATAGCGGCGCAACGTCGTTGCACTTCGATCGAGCGCGCCTGCAACTCGTCCTGCAGCGACTGCAGGATGCCGAGGGTCTGGTCCAGATCGCCGGCGCCGACGGCGAAACCGAGATTGTTGCGACCTTCGCGGTCGAGAAACGACGACACGCAGGTCAGGTTGATGCCCTTGTGGCCCAGCGCCGACAGCGAGCGACCGGCCAGACCGTGCTCGGCGCGCGCGCCGAGGATGCGGATGAGCACCAACCCGTCGATCTTCGTGATGCCGCCGACCGCGATCTTACCGGTCATCGCCGTCCCGTCCTGAATGGCGTCCCCACGGACGCGCACCGCCCGACCCGACGGACAACGTCCGTCCACCCCGATCCGCGGCAAAGCTAGCCCACCGGGCGCCCGAATCCAAATCCGGGAAACCTGCAACCGGAGGCCCCCCCCGCTCTCCTGCCATTGACAAGGCGGGGGGCCGGCCCGGATCATCGTTCCGTCGGCTGTCGGGGAACGTTTCCGGGACGGAAGGCTGGAGCCCATGAAGACAATCGCGGTCATCCTCAGCGGTTGCGGCGTGTACGACGGGACCGAGATCCACGAAGCCTGCGCCGCCCTTCTGGCCCTC
>JAIFKS010000124.1 GCA_020049465.1 bacterium
CTGGCGATGGCGAGCGTCTATCCCGAGGAATACGCCGATATCCTGTCGCGCTGGAACCACGGCTCGCCGGCGGAACTGGCGGCCCTGGAAAGAAGCGTCGTCGGCCTGACGCACATCGACGCGGCCGGCGCCATCCTCGAGGATTGGCGGCTGCCCGCGCACGTGGTGACCGCGGCGCGCTACCAGGAAGACGGCTCCTGGGTGACCGGCGCGGCGGTGGCTCCGGCTCCCGACCGCGGCCGGCAACTGGCGCGCGTGCTGCACGCCGCGAGCCTGGCCGCGGACATCTGCGTCGAGACGGGCCCGCGCCGCCACCTCATGGTGCTCGACTTCCTGAAGGTGGGCCTGTCGCTGGGCTTCGCCGAAGACCCGTGGATCACGATGTACGACGGCATCCTCACCGAGTGGGCGCGCATGGGCGACGTGCTGGACATCGTCACCTCGCACGTGCCGTCGCTCGAAAGCCTCGTGCAGCGGGCGCGGGCGCAGGGCGGCGTCATCGACGACCGGCCGCGCGTGCGCGGCGTCGTCGTCGAGAACCACGGCAAGACCACGGCCGGGGCCGGCACCTGCGCGCCCGACGCGCAGAACGTCGACGAACGCTCCACGCTGCCGACGGCGCCTGATCCGGCAGGCGTTCCGTTCACGACGGCCGAAGAAGGCCTGGACATCCTGATCGCCACCGACAGCGCCATCGAGATGAAGGTCCTGACCCGCAAGCTGGAAGGTCTGGGCCACCGGGTGACCGGCGCGACCGACGGCCGCGCGGCGCTCGAGATCGCGCTCAAGAGCGCGCCGCAGCTGATCCTCTCGGACTGGATGCTGCCGAAGCTGGACGGGCTGGAACTGTGCCGCATGCTGCGTTCGTCGCCGCAGACGCAGGGCGTCTACTACATCATCAACACCAGCAATGACACCGGCGAGGAGCTGGTCGAGGGCTTCGAGGCCGGCATCAACGACTACGTGGTCAAGCCGCTCAACCACCGCATCCTGGCCGCGCGCCTGCGCGGCGCCACACAGGTGATCCGGCTTCGCGAGCAGAGCCTGCGCGACCGCGAGGAAATGCGCCACCAGCTCAGCCAGATCAACGTGCTGAACCGCAAGCTGGAAAGCCTGGCCATGGAGGACCAGCTGACCGGACTGCCGAACCGGCGCGCCGGAATGGATTTCCTGGATTCGACCTGGTCACGCGCCACGCGCACGCACGAACCGATGCTCGTCATGCTGATGGACATCGACCACTTCAAGCGGGTCAACGATACCTGGGGTCACGACGCGGGCGACGTCGTGCTGCAGCGGACAGCCACCGCCATGCGCTCGGCCGTGCGCGACTACGACCTGGTCAGCCGGTACGGCGGCGAAGAGTTCCTGGTCATCTGTCCGGGAGCCTCCGTCGAGGTGGCCGCCGAACTGGGCGACCGCATCCGCCAGGCGGTCGAGCGCAACGCCATCGAAACCCCCGAGTTCACCGGCAGCATCACCATCTCGGTCGGCGTGGCCGTGCGTCACAAGGACCACGAATCGACGCGCGACATGCTGCACGACGCCGACGAGGCGCTGTATGCCGCCAAGGACGCCGGACGCAACAAGGTCTGCATCCAGTCGATCGTGGACGCCTAGCGGCGCCGGACCGGACTACAATTTCGGCTGGCAGCGGCGCTTGATGTCCAGATGCGGCCCCGGCTTGATGTCCTTCTCGACACCCAGAGCATCCATCGCCCGCTCGTAGTCCTCCGGATGCACATGCATGATGTAGCGGTACCCGCCGCTGCCGTCACTGATGCCGTTGGAACTGGAAACGTTGATCTCCGCGTCGCACAGCTTCTGGTGGATCGACAACAGCGCTCCAAGTTCATCGTCGCCCTGCACGATGAAGGCGTGGTGCGGACCCTGGAGTTCCAGCCCCTCATGCCGCGCGAAATTGCCGAGCCAGATCGGATTGAGCGGATAGATCACCAACTGCGTGCGGTCGCGCCCCACGGGGAACGCGTTGAAGGCGATCAGATTGACTTCTTCGGCGGCCAGCGCGCGCAGGAGTCGGCACCCCTGGCCCGGCCGGTCCTCGACCGTCGTGTAGTAGTAGTCGACGGGATAGATGCGGGCTGCCATGGCGGACCTTCCTTCGTTCGCGGCGGGTGCGCCGGGGCGCGTCCGGACGTTCCCCGGCAGGAACGGTACGGACTGCGTGCACGCCAAAAAAAGGTTTCCTGACCTCCGTCATGATAGCAGATCCGGAATGAAATCGAAACGGCCGGCCGCGCGAGACGTGGCCGGCCGCTCCTGGAAGAGAAACGTCGACAAGACCCGTCAGGTCAGCGCCCGGCCGCCCCGCGGATGCGTCCCCCGGCCGGCGCCGTGACGGTGCCCGCCCGACGGACGGCGTCGGCCGTCACCGCAGCCAGGTCGCGGCCCAGATCGGTGAACGGCGGGTTCGGCCGACCCAGGTAGACCGGCCCCATCATCGCCACGAAGTCGGGCATGGCCACCAGGTAGCTGGCCGCCGGGTCGACCGGGCGGCCGCCCACGGTCAGGTCGCCGGCGCGCGCCGGGGCCCCGCCTTCGCCCGGGGTGATCAGGTAGGAAATGCCGGATACCTGCAGGATGCCGTGGTCGCCGCTGGCCTGCGCCGCGGCGTTCCAGTCGGCGACCGCCGTCAGTTCGGCGCCCGTCATCCGCACGGTCACCAGCGCGTTGGCGAACGGCAGCACCTCGTGGATGCTCAACGCGGTCAGCGGTCCGGCGGACAGGTCGCGGCGGATGCCGCCGGAGTTGATCAGCCCCACCTCGGCGCCGGCCGCCTCGCGCAGCACGTCGGCCAGCCAGTCGCCCAGCACGGTCTCCCCGCGCCCGCGCGTGAGATCCACCGCCAGCGTGCCCAGGTGCTGCCCGTACTCCGCCATCACCTGCGTCTGGTAGCCCTCGACCAGCCCGGTCAGGGCCGCCAGGTCGCCGTCGGTCTTCAGCGAATCGGCCCACAGGGTGACCAGCGCGCCCGCATAGCCGGCCACGCGGTCATCCTCGACCCGCAGGTCCAGGCATGGCCGAACCGGCCTGCACGATGAGGATGCCGGCCACCAGTTCGGGCTGCCGCATCCGCGTGTGGCTGTGGCCGCCGACGATCACGTCGATGCCCGAACCGGCCAGCGCCTGCGCCAGCTCGCGGTCCTCGTCCAGACCGTTGTGGCTGAGCACGACCAGCAGGTCGGTCGCCGCGTCCAGCGCCTGCGCCTGCGCGCGCAGCAGCGGCGCCTGCGGCGCCATGAACAGGCCGGTGAAGCGGCTCGGAGCCACGACCTCGGTCATCTCGCCGCACGAAACCCCCATGACACCCACGCGGACGCCGCCGCGCTCGAACACAAGCGGTTCGGCCCGGAACACCGGCGCGCCGTTCGCGTCGACGATGTCCGCCGCCAGCAGCGGATGTTCAAAACGGGAGACCAGCTTCTTCAGGTCATCGAAGCCGATGTCGAATTCGTGGTTGCCGATCATGCCGACGTCGTAGTCCAGGGCGTTGAACATGCGGGCGATGGCGGCACCCGGCACCCCGTCCTCGCGCAGGTTGCAGACCGGGTTGCCGGTCATGAAGTCGCCGGCATCGACCAGCAGGTCCACCGGCGCGCTCCGCCGCTCCTGCGCCAGGTGGTGGGCCAGGGCCAAGACCCCGCCCACCGGCCGGCCGTCGTCGCGCCAGTCGGCGGGTCGGGCCAGGAAGCCGCTGTGCGTGTCGTTGGTGTGGAAAATGGTCAGGTTGAAGGGGCCCGTGTCCGCCACCGGATCCGGGACGTCGGCTCCGCGGGCGGCCGGGACCGCCGCCGCCTGGCCGATCGCCCACGCCAGCAGCCATGCCGCCACCCCGACCTTCAGCCCGTCGGGAAGCCGCCGCCGGCCGGTCCCTGCCGCCGCCGAACGGCCGAGACGGCCCTCCAGCCCGGTATTCGCGCCATTCGTCCGCCGGATCAGCATCCCGGGTGTCCCTTCGGTTGGCCATGACCACCCCGCCCCGGGCGGGGAAAGACAGACAACGCCCCGTCGACCGATTGCCCGGGCAGCGCCTGTCGGGTTATTATTAACGCCAACATGAAAATACTCAAGAATCACGGTCCGATATTCCTGCTGATGCTGGCGACGGTATTCGCGGCGTTCGGCCGCCTCACCACCACCCCCTTGTGGGACGGCACGGATGCCCAGATCATCTGCGACGCCCATGTGCTGTCGCGCGACCCGGGCGCGATGTTCCACCACATCGGCTTCTACTTCAGCCAGCCGCTGCTGCAGTGGATGTTCCTGCTCGAGTACCGGCTGTTCGGCCTGAACATCGGCGGCTACCTCGCGGTCAACCTGTTGCTCCACGCCATCAACGCCTTCGTGGTCTACATGCTGGTGCACATGTTGTTCCCGCGCCGCGGCATGGCGGTGCTGGCCGGCGTGATGTTCGCCCTGGGCGTGGGCAGCTACGGACGCGTGTTCACGACCGTGCACTCGCTGGAAAGCCTGCAACTGGCCGGACTGCACCTGCTGGTGCTCTACTTCTTCATCCGCAACGATTTCCGGCGCGACGGCCGGCTGCGATCGTCGCTGTTCATCACCGGCCTGCTGCTGTTCCTGCTGTCCGGGCTGACCCGCGCCTCGTCGTTCTCGCTGCTGTCGTGCCTGGTCGCCTACAAGGCGTTCTTCCACCAGCGCCGGGGACGCCCCATCTGGTCGGCAGATCTGCTGGCCTTCATCGCCGTGGGCACGATCTTCTATCTGGGCCAGAGCCACTGGGGCTTCGCGCAGCCGACCATTTTCGGCCATGACGCCGAACACACCCGGTTCTCGCTGCTCTCGGTCAAGAACCTGTTCCGCTACCTGACGCTCATGTTCTTCCCGCTGCAACAGAGTCCGCTGCTGGAAACGGCGCCGTTCTGGGTCGCCTGGCTGTTCGAGGCACGCACGGTGATCCGCTTCGCGCTGACGGTCGCCATCGTCTCGTACAGCTTCTTCGGGTTCGTCTTCGGCAGCCGCGCGATCCGCTTCTTCCTGGCCTGGACCTACATTACGCTGCTGCCGTTCACGGCCCACACCGACAGCGGCCGCTGGCTCAATCTCAACCACCTCTACCTGGCCTCGCTGGGCTTCTGCGTGGTGATCTCCGCGGGCGCCTCCGGTTGCAGTTCGCTCCTGGCGGCGGCCGGAAAACGGCGCCTGGTGCCCTACCTCGTCCCGCTGGCGCTGGCCGCCGGCGCGGTGGGGCTGACCCACCAGCTGGACCACAAATACAAGGCCCGCGCGGCCTGGCCGGAGTCCCAGTTGCTTCGCGAGCAGGTGCGCGAGGCGTGTTCCCCCGCCGGCGGCGACCGCGCGCCCGGCGCCCCACTGCCGAGGCGCTGATCCCCCTTCCGAAATCGTCTCCGGAACGCTTCCGGCGGTTTGTCTGGAATCGCGCGGAGCGATATCTTGGGCGGAGTGAAACCGACCGCGTCGCGCCCGTTTCCGGACGCGGACCCCGTCTTCCGCAGGAGGAGATCAGGTCATGGCCAAGTACAGGATCGGCTGGATGCCCGGCGACGGCGTGGGTATCGACGTGATGGACGCCACCCGCATCGTGCTTGACGCTCTGGGCTTCGACGCCGAATACATCCACGGCGACATCGGTTGGGAGATCTGGTGCCGGGAAGCGAACGCGCTGCCGGACCGCACGCTCGAGATGCTGCGGGGAGTCGACGCCGCCCTGTTCGGCGCCATCACCAGCAAGCCCAAGGAAGAGGCCGAGGCCGAGCTGATCCCCGATCTGCGCGGCAAGGGCCACGTCTACCGCAGCCCCATCGTGCGTCTGCGGCAGGAGTTCAACCTGCGGACGAACCTGCGGCCCTGCAAGGCGTACGCGGGCAACCCGCTGAACTACCGCGACGGCCTGGACATGGTCGTGTTCCGCCAGAACACCGAAGACCTGTACATGGGCATCGAGTGGCATCCGCTGCCGCAGGAACTGCGCGACGTGATGATGAAGACGCTGCCCGGCCCCACGAAGCGGCTGGCGAACACCGCGAACGAGGACATCGCGGTGTCGGCGCGCGTGCTGACCCGGCTGGGCTGCCAGCAGATCGTGCGCGACGCCTTCGAGTACGCGAAGACGTACGGCTACAAGACGGTGACCATCGTCGAGAAGCCCAACGTGGTGCGCGAAACCAGCGGGCTGATGGTGCGCGAGGCGCGCAAGATCGCCGCCGAATACCCCGGCATCGAGCTGTGGGAGACGAACATCGACGCCATGTGCATGTGGCTGCTGAAGAACCCCGAACAGTACGGGGTGATGGTTTCGACCAACATGTTCGGCGACATCCTCAGCGATCTGGCCGCGCAGCTGGTGGGCGGCCTCGGCTTCGCCTGCAGCGGCAACCTGGGCGACTCGATCGGGATCTTCGAGCCCAGCCACGGCTCGGCGCCGAAGTACGTGGGCATGAACAAGGTCAATCCCATCGCGATGATCCTGTCGGCCAAGATGATGCTCGACCACCTGGGCGAGAAGGACATGGCCATGCGGCTGGAGGCGGCGGTCGCGGCCGTCATCCAGGACGGCAAGGCCCGCACCTACGACATGGGCGGCACGACGACGACGACCGGCATGGCCGAAGCGATCGCCGCGCGCTGCTGATCCCGCGCACAGTCGACGTTACGGGACAGACAAGGCCCCCCGGATCGCTCCGGGGGGCCTTCATCGTGTGGGCGCTGCGGCTCCGGCTCGGTCTAGCTCTGCGCCGCCGCGCTGATGGCCACGGGCTGTGCAGCCGGCGGGTTCGCGGACATCGGCCGCCGCGGGCCGAGCACGGCCAGGCGCCGCCGAAAAGCGTTGATCAGAGCCGGCACGCGCGCGGCATCGCGGGGCGTGACCCAGCTGCGGCGCAGACGGACGGGGTCGAGCCCCAGCCGGTGCAGCGCCATCGTTCCCTGGTGGATGTGGCGGAATGCCGCCAGGTCGCCGAGCGGCGCTTCGCAGGTCCGCCCCACGCAGCCGAGAATGAGCACGCCATCGGCGCCTTCGGCGAAGGCCTTGCCGATCAGTTCGGCGCCCACCTGCCCGGCGCAGCCTGGAATCAGGCGGCAACGATGCCCGCCGCCGGCGAGGCCCAGCGGGGCCGCGCCGCAGCAACGCTCGCAGTAGAAGACGGTGAGTTGCGGCTCGAAAAAGCGGAAGCTCGACGCGGGGTCCATTGGTTGATTCCTCCACGGATTGCCTAGCCTGACGCTGGGATCCTAACTGCCGGGAGGGGCAGGGTCAACTTCTTTGTTAAGAAATTATCAATCACTTTGCGATCCAGCTATC
The DNA here is from genome assembly GCA_020049465.1 of bacterium. Classification (GTDB taxonomy): domain Bacteria; phylum Krumholzibacteriota; class Krumholzibacteriia; order LZORAL124-64-63; family LZORAL124-64-63; genus CAINDZ01. Next base: position 7,304 of record JAIFKS010000124.1, read on the forward strand.
TTGTTGCCCCGAGGCCCGTTCCCCGCCCGCACCCGCCCGCCGGGTTGCTCGCCGCCGCCGGCCGCGCTACCTTCGCGGCAAATCCGCACCCGCATTCCCGACCAGAAAGCCCGCCTCACATGAACCGCCGGCCCACCATCCTGACCGACGCTCGCGGCCGCCGCCTGGAAGCCGTGGCGCATGACCGCGTCGTGTCGCTGGTGCCGAGCCTGACCGAGACGGTGTGCGCCCTGGGCGCGCGGGATCGCCTGGTGGGCCGGACCATCTACTGCGCCGAACCGCGTGAGACGCTGGCAACGGTCCCGGCCTGCGGCGGCACCAAGAATCCGGATCTGGACGCGCTGCTCGCCCTGAAGCCCGACCTGGCGCTGGCCTGTGTCGAGGAGAACAAGCCCGAACACCTCGAGCGTCTCGAACAGGCCGGCGTGCCCGTGTTCGCGGTGATGCCGCGCTCCCTGGACGACGTGTCGGCGCTGCTTTCGAACCTGGGGGCGCTGCTCGGCGCCCAGTCGGCCGCCGGACGCGCGCTGTCGGATCTGACGGCGGCGCGCCTGGCCGCCGGACCCTGGCGCGCGCGTCTGGGCGAACCGCGCCGCGCCGCCTGCCTGATCTGGAAGAAGCCCTGGATGGCCGCCGGCGGCGGCAACCACATCACCGCGATGATGCAGGAGGTGGGGCTGACCAACGTGCTGGCCGCGCGCGAAGGCTATTTCGCGATCGAACTGGAAGAACTGGCGGCGCTGAAGCCGGAAGTGGTGCTGCTGCCGGACGAGCCCTACCCGTTCACGCACCACGCGGCGTGGTCGCTGGCCGCGGCCGGCGTGGTGGTGTCGCGCCGACGCGCGGTGCTGCTGGACGGCAAACTGGTCTGCTGGTACGGCACGCGCACCGCCCGCGCCCTGCGCGACCTGATGCGCGTGCTCGAACCGCGGCTGCTCAGCGGGCCTGATAGTACGGCAGCGCCTCGGTCAGATACTCGTTGAGCTGGCGGATACGCGTGGCGTCCGAGGGGTGCGTGCTCAGGAACTCCGGAGGCGAGCCGCCGCCGTTGGCCGCCAT
>JAIFKS010000096.1 GCA_020049465.1 bacterium
GCCTCGGCGCGGCGGTCGTTCGCGGCCAGCGCCCGGGCCAGTTCGAAGCGGCCGCGTTCGAGCAGATGCTGCGGTTCGGACGGATCCAGCAGGGCGGCGGCTTCCTGCACGAAGCGTTCGAGCGCGGCCAGCTCCGCCGCCGGCTGCGCCGTCAGATCGGCGTACACGCCTTGCGCGTACCACTGAAGGATCGCCGGTCCGCCGCCGGGATTCTCCAGTTCCTCGGCCAGAGCCAGTCCCAGATCCAGCGCATCATTGGCGTACGGCGCCGCCGGGTTCTCCAGCGCGATCACCGCGAAGCGGTCCCGCGCGGTCGCATAGTGCCCTTCGGCCAGGTCCAGGCGGGCCAGGTGGAAGTGCGCCTGACCGCCGGCCTGCCGGAATTCCGGATCGCGGCCCAGCGCGGTCAGCACCTGCCGGCCGCGCGCCGTATCGCCGGCGGCCAGATAGCATTCGCCGAGGGTCAGGCGCACCATCGCCAGCCCCTCGGTGGGCAGGTTCATGTCGGTGGCCAGGCGTTCGAGACCCCGCGCCGCCTCGCGCGCCTCGCCCAGCACATCGCGGCGATAGGCCGCCAGTTTGATGCGTGACGAGTACAGGTACTCGCTGTCCGGACTGACCAGGCGCACGCGGCCGAGAAGCTCGTCGAAGCGCGTGGCCGCGGCGCGGGAATCGTCCCCGAGCAGACCACGGACCAGCGCCAGTTCGCAGGTCTCGGCCAGCAGATCGGCCGCGCGCGCGCGCAGACCGGGCGCACCGCCGGAAACTCCGGCCAGTTTGTCGAGCACGCCCAGCAGGAAATCGACGGTCGCCTGCGCCTCGCCCGTCGGCGGCACACCGATCGGATCCTGGTCGCGCTCGCGCAGCAGCACCACCGCGTTCTGCAGCAGCAACAGGGCGCCGTCGGGCCGGTCCGCCAGCGGTGCCGCCAGTTCGATGGCCGACGCCGAACGTCCTTCGACCACCTGCAGGTTCGCCGCCAGCACCAGACCCGCCGGCGTGCCGTTCGGGCGTCGCGACGCTTCGAGCAGGCGGATGGCGAACCGCTCCATGTGTCCGGGCCGGTACGGCCCCTCCAGCAGCGCGGAACGCAGCAAAGCCAGGTTGTAGGGCCCGGACACGAGTTCGGCGTGCGCCTCTTCCGCTGCGTCCTCCTGCCGATCGACCGCCAGCAGCACGGCCGCCCGCTCCAGTCCCTGGAAGCGGGGCTCCCGCAGGACCAGACGCAGTGAATCGATGATCGCCAGCGCGGCCGCCGGCCGGTCGGCGCTTCGCAACATCTCCACCGCGACGATGCCGGAACTGCGCGGATTGGGGCTGAGCGCGAGGAATTGATCCAGCGCCAGGCGTGCCGAATCGGGTTGAGCGAGCGCCAGCAGCGAAGTCGCCAGTTCGCGCCACAACGCCGCGTTGCGGGGCTGGTCGGCCACGGCCTGTCGGCACAGGTCGACGGCTGCCGCATGATCTCCCCGCAACTGTTCCAGGCGGATGCGCCGCGGCACCAGTTCACGCGCCAGCGCCGAGTGCTGCGCGAGATCGTCCAGCACCGTCGCCGCGCGCGCCGCGCTGCCCAACAGGAGCAACCGATCCAGTTCGCCCAGGCGGCGCCTCAGTTCGATCACGTCCACGCCCCCCAACGGTGGCGGGCGCTGAATGCGTTCGGACGGGAACCCGGGCGTCTCGGGCAGCGCGGGAAGGCGCCCCGGCTCCTGCGCGCGGGCCCCCGAAACCGCCAGGGTCGCGAGCAGGAGGGCCACGCCCATCCCGCGCGACCGAAGATGTGAACAACTCGGCGCGGTCATGGCAGCACTCCGTCCCGCGCGCCGTTGCGGCCGCCTTCGCTCCTCTGCAAGGAATCGATGGCGGCGAAATAGCGTCGCACGAGTTCGCGGTATTCCAGCGGCGCGTTCTCCAGACGCTGGTAGCGCCGGCGCGAGCCCGCCTCGTCGTCGCCCTCGCCACGCCCCACGTCGCCTTCCTGCGGCAGGAACGGGCGCGAGGCGGCGCGGCTCTCGCGCTTCGAACTGTAGTCCCGCTCGCGCACCGAATTCCGCGCGTCCAGCAGGCGCCCCAGGATGCGGTCCTGCCGCTGCAGCACCTCCTGGTCGACCAGCCCGTCGCCCAGGTCGCGGCCCACCCGCTCCATCTGCTGCCCCAGTTCCTGCATGTCGCCGAGCAGGCGCCGGCCTTCGCCGGCGGGTCGCTCGCGCTCCTGTTCGGCGAGCCGGCTCAGATCACGGCCGAGTTCCGCCTGCTGCCCGCCCAGTCGCTGCATCTGCGACCGGGTCTGCTGGCTGATGCCGCGGTCGGCGAGCATCCGCCGCAACTCCTCGGTCGCGCCGTTCATCTCCGCCTGGCGCTTCGCCATCTCCTGCAACTGTTCGCTGGCGGACTGCGACTGGCCGCCGCCTCCGCTGCCGCTGCCGTTCATCTGCGCCTCGGTGAGCAGGCCGATGACGATCCGGTTGGCCTCGGCCAGACTGCGGCTCGCGTGCTTCGTCCAGCGCGCGGACACCGCCGCCCATCTCCTCGACGAGCGCGTCCAGTTTTTCCAGCAGCTTCAGGATCCGGTTGGGCGCCTCCTCCACGAGATCCGCCAGGCGATCGCGCGTACCGACGGCCGCTTTCTGCAAGCGATGCTGCTGCCGGGTCAGCTCGAGGTTCCGCACGTCCTGCAACTGGGCGGGGATGCGCGCGCCCAGCGCCTCCTGCCGCGACGACAAGGCCAGCAGGTCCGCCGCCAGCCCCCGCAGCGACGACACCTGTTCCATCTTCATGGCCGCCTGCATGGCCTGCCGGGACGCAAGAAGGACGCTGTACAGCGATCCCAGATCGCGAAGGGCCTGCTGCTGCATCTGCGCCGCCTGCTGGGGATCCATCTGCTCGAGCATCTTCGAAGCCTTGTCCATGCTGTCGGACGACTTCTGCTGCTTCATCTTGTCCAGGGCTTCACGCAGCGCCTGTTCCTGGGGCGACGACGGAGACTCCTGCTTGTCGCCCGATTCGGATGCTTCCTGCTGCTCGGCCAGCGCCTGCTCCAGCTTTTCGCGCAACTGTTCGAGTTCGCGCGCCAGAGCCTCCTGCCGACGCGCCAGTTCCTCGGCCTGCGGTTCGGATCCGCTCTCCTGCTCGCCGGTCGGCGACGGCTCTTCGGTCGGCGACTGTTCGCCGTCCCGCGGCTCACCTGCCGGGGGATCCTTCTTCTCGCCGGCCAGTTCGCGGCTCAGGTCCGCCAGTTCCTGCTGCTTGCGCATCATGTCTTCCAGCAGCGAGGTCAGTCCTTCGAGCTTCTGCTCGTCGGCCAGACGCCGCATCAAAGCCAGCGCGGCGTCGAGGCGCCGCGCCTGGTCCTTCTGCTCCTTCGAGACCTCGTCCATGGCGCGGGCGACCTCATCGGGCGCCACCTGGGCGCCCGGTCGCGCGAGCTTTTCCAGCAGTTCGGCCAATTGCTGACCCGACGGCGGCGCCAGCAGTTCGGCCATCTGTTCGGTGCGTTCCAGCTGCGCTTCGGAGGTCAGCTGGCCACGGGCCAGTTCCTCGATCTGCCGGCGCAGTTCCTCGGCCACGCGGGCCAGCTCCCGCTGCAGTTCCTGCTGCCGCTCGAGCGCGGCTTCGATCTCCTGCTGCCTCGCCCAGTCCGGCACGGGGTTCTTCATCAGTTCACGCGTCAATCTCTGCAGGTCGGCGTCCAGATCGCGGCCGCGCCGGCGCGCCTCTTCGAGATCCTCGCGGCTCTCCTGCGCCGACTCGGCCTGGGCCGCCAACACCTCCGCTGCCGACGGCAGCGCCAGCCGGAGCACGGCCGAGCGCGCGGCCTGGCCCGAGCCGGGCGCCAGGTTGTCGCGGGCTTCGACCACCAGTTCCAGGACGTCGCCGGCCACGAGCGCCAGATCACCGGCTTCGATCTCGATCGCGATGGCGGCACGCAACGGCGAACCGCCTTCTTCCAGCGCGCGGGCCCGCAGTCGCAGGGCACCCGCGGTCGTGGCCAGCGTCTGCCACTGCCCGGAGGCGCGCGGACCGAACGCGGCACCAGGCGCCGACGGGCCTTCGTCGCCGATCCGACCCGCGGACGCCGCCGCGTCGCCCGCGGCGGCCTGAAGCTCCAGCCGACGCAGGCCGAAATCATCCGTCGCTTCGACCAGCAGGGTCACTTTGCCGTCCAAAGGAAGCTGACCGTCGTCCCGCGGACGCACCAGAGTCACCGTCGGCGGCAGATCGGCCAGGGCGGTGATCCGGTACCCCAGCGCATCGCGCGCTTCCAGTCCGTAGCCGTCACGCAGCCCGACGGTGAACGCCACATCGCCGGTCACCGTCAGGACGACCGAGGCCCGGGCGCCATCGACCGTCATCGGGATGCTGTCGCCCTTGTCGACCGCCAGCCACGCGGACTGCAGTTCGTGGCCCGACTGGCCGGTCAGGGTCACACGGCTTCCGGCCGGCACTTCGCTCAACGACGGCAGACGCTCGACCAGGATCGCCGACAGACCCATGTAGGCCGGGGGTTCGACCTTGGCCGCCAGATGGTTCAGCAGCGGCGGTTGCCGGACGGCCACCTTGCCGACGGCCGTCACCGCGTCGCCGCGATGGAAACGCCAGGAGAAGTCCTCGCGGACATCGGCCACCGTCGCCAGCCAGCGGCGGTACGAAGGCGGCTGCCCTGCGGCGCCGGCCGACGGTGAAACCGCCGCCGGCAGCGCCTCGATCTTCGTCCAGGCGGCCTCCCCGAATCGGACTTCGCAATGCGTCGCGGATGCTGCCGCCGCGAAGTCCGCGGCCGCCAGGGTGATCCGTCCGCCGGCCACCACCCAGGGCGCCGAGGGCTCGGCAATCAGGCCCGCTTCACCGCGCTCGGCGCCCGCGCCGAGCGGGTCGGCCAGCAGGGACAGACCGCGTGACAGCGTGGCCGGCCAGCCGACCGCCAGGGCGACGGCCAGCGCCAGACCGGCGGCCAGCGAGGCCCACCGCAGGCGCGTCCCGGTTGCCGGATGCACCTGCGCGGGGGTCATCGAGGCCAGCGCGGCCTGCGCCCCGGCGTCCAACCGGCGCACCAGTTCGCGCGCGACCGCGTCGTTGGTCGGCCACCGGTCGGGCAGGCGGGCGGCTTCTTCGGCCGCAATCACCAGGTTGCCGAAGTCCCCGCGTGCTTCCACGGCGCGCGCGAAGGCGCGTCGCCCGGAGTACCGCCGCCAGGGAAGCCACAGATGGCGCACCGCCGCGCCCGTCAGCACGGCCCAGAGCAGAACGCTGATCCCGGTGGCGATGAATCCGCCGCGCAGGTGCTCGCCGCCGGCCAGCCAGACCGCCACCGTCAACGCGGGCAAAGCCACCGCGGCCCAGCCCAGGCCGCCCTGGACCAGCGCACGCCGGCGTACGCGCCTGCGGAGACGCTCCAGTTCCTCGACCGCGGTCGGTTGCGTGCGGTTCATCGTTCGTCGCCTGTCAGGGTCGCGTCAGCGCGTAGGTGAGCACATTCACGGCCATGCGGGCCGCCGCTTCGCGCACGTCGGCGGGGTCGCCGTGCACATCGGGGTCTTCCAAACCGTCGCCGATATCGGCCGACCACGTGTACAGGATCACGAGACGGCCGTCGCGGCTGACACCGAAGCCCTGCGCCGGATCGCCGTCGTGCTCATGGATTTTCGGCAACCCGGCCAGATCGTAGTAGCAGTGGTACAGCGGGTGCCCGCTGCCGAGCGGCTCCAGTTCCGCGTCGGGGTAGAGCTGCGCCACCATCGCGCGGAACGAGGCGTCCAATCCGTAGTTGTCGTCGGCCCACAGGAAGCCCCCGGCTTCCAGGTAGCGGCGCAGCGCTTCCAGTTCGCGCGGGGCCAGCGCGATGCGTCCGTGACCGGACAGGTACAGGAACGGATACCGGTGCAGATCCTCACTGTCGAGCGTCACGACCGCTTCACTGGAAGCGGTGGGAATGCCCGTTCGCGCGGCAAACAACGCCAGCCAGTTCGGCAGGCTGGTCGGATTGCAGTACCAGTCGCCCCCGCCGCCGTACTGCAGCCGCGCCACCCGCACGAGACCCTGCTCCGCGTCGGTGGCGGCCGCGGCCGGCCTCGGGCACGCGATCACCGCGCCGAGCAGCAGGCCGATCGCCATGGCGCGCGCCGCACCCCGCATCCTATCCCGACACGTCACACCGTCTCCTCCGCGTCCGCGGCCGCGGCCAGGTCCAGCACCGCCTCGGCGCCCGGTCCATCGCTCCGGTTGCCCAGGCTGATGCGGCCGCCCATGCGCTCGGCCAGACTGCGGCAGATCGCCAGTCCCAGACCGGTCCCTTTGCTCTTGGTGGAAAAATACGGCTCGAACAGCCGGTCGGCCACGTCCGCGGGCAACCCGGCACCGTTGTCCCGCCAATGCAGGCGCACGCGGCCGTCCGCGACAATCCATTCCAGGTCGATGACCGGCGCCACACCCGGCCGGGCAGCGTCGAGCGAGTTCTGCATCAGATTGCCCAGGATCTTCAGCAGCGACTCCTCGTGGGCCAGGACCGGCGGCAGATTCTCCGGGGCGGATCCGCGCACGACGACTTCGCCGTCGCCCGCGCCCGTGTAGGCCGTCGACACCTTGCCCACGACCGCCGCCAGATCCAGAGAACGCCGGGGCAGTTCGTCCGGCCGGCCCAGCAGGCTGAACTCAGAGGCGATGCGGCGCAGCAGATCCACTTGATCCAGCACCCGGGCGACGGTTTCCGGCACGATGCGATCGAGTTGCGGGTGACGATCCTCCCAGGCCTGCCCCAGCAACTGGACGGAAAGCCTGATCGGAGTCAGCGGGTTCTTGATCTCGTGCGCCACCTGCCGCGCCAGCTCGGCGTTGAGCGCGAGTTTCTTCGTGGCCAGAAATTCGCTCACGTCCTCGAACACCACCATCTGGTCGCCGGCCGCCGCGCTGTCGTCCAGCGGCGCCACCGCGCCGCGCAACGTCAAACGACCGTCATCACTCACCAGTTCACCGGCCGCCGCGGCCCGCGGTTCCCGGCTGACCAGTCCGACGCGCAGCCGGGCCGCCGCTTCCGGCGGCGCGACGCCGGGCCAGAAGCGCGCCAGGATCACGCGGCCGGCCGGGTTCAGCACCACCAGGTCGCCCGCTGGGGTCACCACCGCGACGCCCACCGTCACCCGTTCGAGGACCGTGGCCAGGAATCGTTCGCGCTCCGCCAGATCGTCGCGCGCAAGCTGGATCTGCGACCGCATCGCACCGAAAGCCTCGGCCAGCCGGCCGACCTCGTCGCGTCCGGCCGGCGGCAGCGGCGCCGCATAGTCACCTTCAGCCAGCGAACGGGTGGCGCGCGAAAGGACCCGCAGAGGTCGGAACAGGTTCCAGGACATGAGCGCCGCCAGAATCAGCGCCGTCAGCAGGATGAGGTTGGCCAGCCCGGCCAGGAACAGCACGGTGGACCGGCGTTGCGCCGCGAATTCACGTTCGCGCCCGGGAAACGAAACGCCGAGCACCGCCGGCACCACGCGACGCGCCAGATCGCCCCCGCGGTCGCGCGCCAGGGCCGGCAGCGGCTGCGCGGCGTCGCAGGCAAATGGCCGGCCCGGCGGCGACGCCAGACCCGGTCCCTGAGGATGGTCGAACAGCGTGGCCATCAGGCCCGGATCCAGAAGCTGCGGTCTGCGGCCGGCGAACAGCCCTTCAGGATGGCTCGAGGCTCAAGGTCAGCTCTCCCTGCAGAACATCGGCGAGGCCCGCCAGCAGCACGGCATCCAATCGCTGCCGATAGAAAAACAGGCCGTTGGAAACCGTGCCGCCATGCCCCGGGCCCGCCTCCCCTTCCATCCCCGTGCCCGGATCGACGCCACCCAGATCGACGGGCACGCCGACGCCGACCCAGACGCCGCCGTCGTCTTCGAACAGCACCATGGGCGCCGACCGCGCGGCGGCGAGCACGATCTGCGACTCTGTCGCCGACAGCGGCGTGAAGGAACCGTCGAACAACACCGTGCCGTCTTCGCCGAACAGCACCGCCTGGCGGCTGTCGCCGGATTCGGCGAGCACTCCGGGGCCGGCCGGATCCCGCAGCAGGGCGGACATCTGCTCGCTCTCGGCCAGGGCGCGCGCCTGGTCCGAGAGCAGCGCGCCCAGTTGCTGCACGGCCATCGTCAATCCGTCGCGCGCCTGCTGCCGCGCCTCGCCGCGAACGCGCTGGTAGCCCACCCGGTCCACCGAGAGCCCGACCACCAGCAGCAGCAACAGACCCAGCGCGAGATATCCGACCAGGAACTTCTCCTGGAATCCGGGCTGCCAGTCACCGCGACGATGCCGCGGCCAGCGGCGCCCCAGGCGGAACACGATCCACAGCACGAAGAAGGCGCCGAGATCCACCAGCACCAGTCGCGAGAAATCGAGCAGCGTGTCGCCCGGCGATGAACGGCGGATGCCCAGCACGAAGCCCTCGCCACGGCTCCGCGCCGCGGTCGGCGGCAACGGGCTCCAGCGGCACAGCCATCGCGCGTCGCCGAGCGGGATCTCGACCCACGAACGGCGGCCCCCGCGGAGTTCGGCCATCGCGGGGTCGGCCTCCGGACCGGGAAATCCTTCGGCGCCCGAACCCAACCAGCCCCGATCGTCGGCCAGGAGGATCAGCACGGGCCGGTCGACTTCGGCCCGCGGACGGTACTGGTCGCCGGCGTCGTCGCCGCCACCGAATCCGTCCCGCAGCGTGGAGATGCGCCAGGAGCGCAGCGGTGCCTCGACCCTCAGCCAGCCGCTGCCTGAGCGGCGGGGCGCCTCGGCCACCAGAATGTCCTCCTGGCCGCCGCTGTACCGGCGGCGCTCCTCCTGGAAGACGACGCCGCTGCCGCCGGGCGTCACCGAGGACTCCGCCGTCCCCCACGGCGAACGGGCCAGCGTCTCGAAGCGGAAATCGCGCAGGAAGCCGGAGGCGAAGAGACTGACCGTCCGTTCGCGCGCGTCCATCACTTCGACCAGACACGGATAGCCGAGATCGTACAGAGCGGAATCGCGGTACAGCCGCCACGCCGCCTCGTCGCGCCACAGGGGCGACGGCGGCGCCGGCGAAGCCACTTCATCGGCCTCCTGCATTTCCTGCAGCACGCTCTGCACGAGATACCGCATCCAGCCGGCATCCGCTTCGGTGATCGCACCGGCACGCCTCTCCAGCCAGGCCCGTTCCGCGGCATCGTGCACCTGGGACAGCGACGTGTAATTCCAACCGGCCGCCGCCAGCACCAGGACCGGCCAGGTCAAGTGTCTCCAGACCGGTGTTCCGGCGGCCCGCTCCGTCGTCCGGCTTCCCCAGATCACAGCGGTCAGAACCGCGGCCAGAACACCTGCGATCACACCGGCCCCGGTCAGCCCCGCCAGGGCAAGCCCCGCCGCCAGCCCCGCCGCCAGGGCCGAGAGCACCACCTGACGTCGTCGCGCCGGCGCTCGCCGGCCCGCCGCCAACACCAACAGGCCGAGTCCCGACAGGCTCAGCAGCAGCAGGACCAGGTGGAGTCCCCAAAAGCTCAGGAAGGACAGCGCCGCCCCCGACCCGATCAAGCGGGGATTGGCATTGGTGGCCAGAAGGAAGGCCAGGGATCGCATCATGACGAGCACCGCCGCCGCCAGCGCCGCATAAACCGTGGCCGTCAGCCAGATCCTCCGGCGCGCTCCGGTTTGACCGTCACCGCCGGGCGCCGCCACCGCGCTCGCCTGCGCCTGGACACGGGTCCCGAACACCGCGACGCTCAGGGCCACCAGGACCGAGGTGAGAAGCGCATCCGCCGTGGAAGCGAACCAGCCATGCAAAACCGGCGTGGCGAAATAGGCGGGGTCGACCAGACTCAGCCAGGAGCCCGGCGCTGTCGGGTACTCGGCCGAGGGCAGGGTGGCCACGATCCAGCGTCGGAGATCGACCGCAGCCAGGAAGCCCCGTCCCAGCCAGAGCGACGCGAGCCAGACGAACCCGGAGGTCTCCAGGCGCACGCTGAAGACCAGCAGGACGGCCCAGGCCGCCAGCATCACGGCATACAACCGGGCACGGTCGGCCTGGAGGGCGCCCAGGGCCATTTCCCGAGGCGCGGTCACCTGCACGACCAGCGACGTGGTCGGCCCGTCCACGTCGACTTCCACCGCGCCCGGCAGCGGCGCGGAGCGACTGTCCTGGGATATGACGTCGATGATCGCGTCCCGCCACGGCTCGGCGGACGTCGGCAGGCGCAGTTGCAGTTCCAGGATCTGCCCGGCGGGGCCCGGCTGGAGCCGCCGCAGGATCCAGTGGTCGCGATGCCAGGTCAGGGCCGCCTCACCGTCCGTCGGCATCAGAGCCGGAGCCGCCAGCGGCGCGGCGCCCTCGGACCAGGCGACCCTTTGGCCATCGTGCCAGACAGCGACCGACAACGGCAACCCGGCGCCGCGCTCGGTTCCCCCCCAGCGCCCGGGCAGCGCAGCGATGGCGCGGAACACCGCTCCGCCGTGGCCGGCGGCGGCAGCGGGATCGGGCAGCGTCGACACCTCGCGCAGCCCCCAAGGCGTCAACTGCGCGCAGGCCCCTTCCAGACGTACGGCGGCCGCGGTCGTGGCCGCGTGCACCCGGATTGCACGCTCCACCCCCCCGGGCGACGGCCCGGCGAGTTTCGCGCCCCCGACAACCAGGCCTGTCGTCAGCACCAGAGCGCCCCAGGCCCAGAAATTTCCGGGGCCGCGGCGGACCCGCCAACCGGCCACTGCCAGGGGCCCGAGCGCGAGCACGGCGAACCACCACCACCGAGCCAGTTGGGGAGCTTCACCACCGCGGGCGCCCTGGAAGAGCATGAGGCCCATCCCGCCAATGCCCAGCCAGGCGGCAGGCGCCGCGGCGCGGGTCCATGACCAGCTCACCGGCGCCTCCTAACGGATGATGTTGAGTTCAGCCAACCGCCAGTGATCACCGTCGCGCGCCAGGACGACGACGACCTGGACCTCGATGACACGCTCCGAGTCCAGTCGCCGCCGCTTCCAGGCAGCCATCCCGCGGGCGTGGTCGCCGCGCGCGTCGTCCTGGGATTTCATGAAGGAGAACAGGAGGGTCCGGTGACCTTCGAAGAGATTGCGGTAAAAATAGACGGCCTGGCTGGGACTGTAATGGCTGGTCCGCTCGCCATGTCCGGTCACGCGCAATCCGTCCGGATGCACCAGGGCGGCCAGTTGCGCCGCATCCGAGGTTTCGAAGGCTCCGGCGATGCGGGCGAAGACCGGTCCGGGCGCGGATTCGGCGGCGGCTCGAGGAACCACGAACATCGAGACCACCAGCATCCCGGCCAGGTTCAAGATCGCCAACCCCCGCGACCAGTTTCGCCGATGACCGCGCCCGGACGGCCGACGATCCCCTGGGGACCGGTGGGCCGTGGAAGTCGCGGTGGCAGCGGTACGGGACATGTCTTCACCTGGTCGGGGCGGGTTTCGGGTTTTCGAAGGCACACGGTTTTCGAAGGCACTTGGGTACTCGCAATCAGCGTGCCAGAGCGCATGCGGCCGGCCGCGCCGCCCGAGCTTCACAACCGCCGACAGGCACGCCGGTTCGCCGGATCCAGAATAACACCGGAAGTCGTGCTTGTGTCCCCACATTCCTCAGCGCTGCCGCCTGGAGTGGACACACCCGACCTGGGAGCGGCCCCCACCCGCTGTGAAAAACAGGGGTCGCTGGCTGGTCGGCTCGGTCCGACCCTGGAATGGAACACTATAAGACAAATTTCTAAAGTATTCATCATTTCATGCGATACCGGTCCCATGAAGGACACCACGCGCACACCTACGGCTCTCGTGGCCACCCTGCTCTGCTGCCTGACCGCCACCTGCCTGGCTGGCGGCCCCGAAGGCGCGGCTACCGACGATCCGCACGCCGGGATTTCCTGCGCCCAATGCCACCTCGGCAACGCCGCCCGTGTCGTGGCGACGGCTGCGGTCGGCGAACCCGATCCCCGTTCCCGCGCCTGCCGGGCCTGCCACCGGGACCTCAACCGGCGCGGCGGCGCCGCCATGGCGCTGGGCTTCCACGCGGGCCCCCGTTCCGATTGCGCCGGCTGCCACACCTTCCACCAGGCGGGACGCCTGAAATCGGCCGTCGGCGAAGTGAGGCTCGAGGCCGGTCTCCAGCAGTCCATCTCCGGCCACTGCGCCAGTTGCCATGTCGAGGGTGCGCGTCCGACCGCCATGACGGGCGCCCACCGGACCGCCGCCACACTCTACCATCAGGGCACGACGCTCCTGGCCGGGCAGACCCCCAGTCAGGGCTGCCTGAACTGCCATTCGGCCGGCTCGGCCAGCGACTGGCGAAACACGACGGTCGAGGAACATCTGGTCTTCAGTGAGCACGCGACCCACCCCCTCGGCATGGTCGTCGTGGCCGGCAGCGGGCAGGCGGCAGCGGGCAGGACGAGCGCCGGATCCGCGAACACATCGATCCGCGTCTGCGGCTCTTCGACGGGCGCCTCGAGTGCCAGACCTGCCACTCTCTGACCGCCTCCACGCCGGACCTCCTGGTCGGGTTCAGCACACCCCGCGACCTGTGTCTGGGCTGCCATCAGCTCCGCAACGCCCCTTCCGAGCGTGGCCAGGAACTGATGGCCACGATGATGAAGCCCTGAACGGCGCTGATCATCCGGTCCTCCGCTGGGTTTTCTGAAGATCATGATTGCTTAATTTCGTCCGATTTGTTATTTTTTTAACCTGATGCACCCGAAAACTCCGGCGCCGCAAGAGATTAGGCGGCTGCCGGGGCCAGCCGGCAAGCTTGTCGGGACGTCGCAGATTCTCGCCCCCCACTCCAGGCAAGGTTGTCGGAACGCAACATGCGGTCACCGATCGAGCCAAAGCTGCGCATGCACCGCCGGAAGACGGCCGGTGCGTGCCCGAGGATCCTGGGCTGGCTCGCGCCGGCGCTGGTGCTGGCTTTGGCCACCGCGGCCCAGGCCCTGGACGGCCGCGCCGAGGTGCGCACCAACCACCAGGAAGGGCGCGTCGGCGAGACGGCCTACAGCAGCGACAACCGCTGGGACCTCGTCGGCATGGACGAGATGATCCGCTTCTCCCGCACCAGTTCGCTCCGTCTCGAATACACCGCCCGCCGCGAGATCCTGCGGGGCTCGAGCGCGGGGACGTCCGTCGACAACCACCAGGTCGTGCTGACGCCCGCGGCCCATCTGTCGTGGCAACTCGACGGATTGCGGCTGACCGCCCATGGACGCGGCAATCGCATCGACCGTGACGACACCGGCCTGCCGACCCAGCGCGACGACAGCCTGGAATACGGCCTGTGGTCCAACCTGCGCTTGAGCCGGCTGCTGCTGGACATGAATTTCCAGGAAAGCGCTTCGTGGCGTCGGACCACCGGAAACGACCGCGAGAACCGTGAGCGCAGCGGCCGCGCCACAATCCGTTACGAACTTTCGGACAACGATGAGGTGCGCTACCAGTACTCGCGTGTCGAACTCGACGCCGTCACGTTCGGCCATCGCACGACGTTCGACACGCACCAGGTCCAGTACCGGGGCGATCACGGCTTCGCGGCCGACCGCGGCCGCGTTTCGGTGTCCGCGCTGCGCAGCCGCTTCCAGCAGAGGGATGCCTTCGACACGCTGGCGAGCGAGCAGTATGTGCTGCCCGAGACCGCGGCCTGGTATCTCGATGACACGCCCGGGCAGCTCGATCCGCTGGAGAATCAGCCCCAACCGGTGGCGGCCCTGATCGACAACGACCGCACCACGCCGACCGTCATCAATCTGGGCGACAACGCGACCCCGGTCCGCGACCAGGGCGGGGACTACCGAAATCTGGTGCTCGATTTCGGCGAAATGCAGTCTCTGGATGCTGCCTATCTGTACGTCGACCGCCGATTGACCTTCCTGCCGCAACTGATGGCCTGGGATCTCTACTTCTCGGACGACGCCGAGGGGTTCGACTGGGGACTGCCCGTGCCGGCGGGCCAGTGGTCCGCCACCTGGTTCGAACTGGAAACAGGGCGTCAGGGCTGGGAGATCCGTTTCGCCGGCGGCGAAGTGACCCACCGGCGCCTGAAGCTGGTGAACCGCAAGCTCGGGCCGACGATGGGCGATCTGTTCGTGACCGAATTCGAACCGTTCACCACGTCGCTCAGCACCGAACCCGAACTCCGGTCCCGGCAGGACCGCACGATGCTGAACGGGGAACTCGCCTACGCGCTGCACCC